>JAFAXZ010000215.1 GCA_019240665.1 Pseudonocardiales bacterium
GGTGGCACTCATCGTGCGTGGCACCCGCCGGCGGCACATGGACTGCTCGCTGGGCTCCTGATGGGCCGGGTCAGGCGTTGATCTGTTTGGGTGCGCTGCCTCCAGTGATTTCGATTTTGCGGGGTTTAGCCTTCTCGGCGATGGGGATGCGCAGGGTCAGCACTCCGGCGTCGTAGGTGGCTTGGACACGGTCGGCGTCTAGGGTGTCACCGAGGAACAGCTGCCGGGAAAACACTCCGCGGGGCCGCTCAGCGACCTGTAACTCAATGTCTTCGCCGTAGCTGTGGGTGCGCTCGGCTTTGACGGTGAGCACGTTGCGCTCGACGTTGAGGTCAATCGAGGACGGGTCCACTCCCGGCAGATCGAAGTGCACGACGAACTGCTCCCCGTCGCGGTAAGCGTCCATGGGCATCACCGCTGGACGCGACCAGGTGCCGTTCTGCCCGAACAGCTGCTGAGAGAGCCGGTCCAGTTCCCGGAACGGGTCGGTACGCATCAGCATCGAGGATCTCTCCTTCCTGAGCGTCATCAGGACGCGATCGGTAGCACCACGGGGCAACACCCCTGTAGTGGTGCTTAACTAGTAGCGCTATCCGTCAGCTATGTCAAGTTGGTCTTGCTGCTTAAGACTTCTTGCCACACCTCCACTCAGGATGTCCTGGTGCTCCGCGCACTGTCCGCCTCTCGGTCCTGGCGCCGGACTTGCCCCGGGGTGATCGTGACGTCAGAACGGCACACCGGAGGTAGACAACATGCGCCAGGAACAATAGAATCCACCACACAGACAGCGCGATGTTGCTTCCCTTGTGAGGAGGTGATGGCTGCGGACTGTGAGATCGGTAGTGACGGTGTGGTGCTCTCCCGCTCCGCCACCCACCTCGGCCTGGGGACTTATCCGGGTCACGTGGCGATAAGCCGTGGGGCTACCGCCCCCTGGGAGAGCGTCTTGCCGTCCCGGGTCAGCAACTGCCAAGACGGTGTCTGACAACAGTGGACCCTGGCCGCCCGCGAACAGGCGCGGCGGCCAGGGTCCCCCCTCATGACCTGGAGAACAGGTGACACGACCGCAGGGCATCCAGGACAAGCTCGAAGACCAGGACTACCCGGCCTACACCATGGGCCGCGCCGCAGACCTACTTGGTGTGCAACCAGCCTTCCTGCGCAGCCTGGACGCCGCCGGACTGCTCACTCCGGATCGCTCCGCCGGCGGACAACGCCGCTACAGCCGCGCCGAACTCACCCTGGCCATCCGGGTACGCGAACTACTCGATCAGAACATGCCACTCATCGCCGCCATCCGCATCGTCAGCCTCGAACACCAACTCGCCGTCGCCCACCAACGCATCACCCACCTCGAACACAACACCGACTCACCCCACAACACCCCAACGAACCCAGACACAGCAACGCACTGACACGCGCCTACCCTCCGTCCATGGACAGCGAGTGCGTTCGGCGCGATCAATGTCGCAGTCGCTGGACGGTCTGCTGGACGAGTGCGACGCGGTCGGTCAGTGGGCCGGGGGGCACGTCGGCGAGTTGGAATCCGAGGTCGCGATAGGTCTGTTCGTGGAGTTGCTCGAAGGTGAGCGACTCTTCGAAACCTATCTGCCTGGCCGCAGTGGCATGGATGAAGCCTTGGTGGCGGATGAAGAAGACAGTCGCTTCGTACACGCTTTCTCCCCTGACCCGGTCGACCTCCTTCGCCAGCAGGTGCGATGGCGCGAAACCCAGGTAGCGGCTCAGAGCCAGGGTGCACAGCGGTGAGCGGTCAAAGAAAATCGTGGCGGTCTCGGGCGCCTGAGTACCCACTTGTCTGCGCCGCTGCAGGGTCACGATCTTGTCAAGGAAGGAACGGTCATTCCACGGTTCTTCGTGGCCCAGTGCCTGTTCCAGAGCGATGACGTCGGTCGCGGCCTCCTCGACGACGACGTGCCCGTTGAGCTCCAACAGGCGCAGGATGGCTGTCTTGCCGGACCCCGGGGTGCCGGTGAGGATGTATCTGGGTATGGCTCACTCCTCTGCTCCGGGCGGGATGAGGAAACGGTACGAACAGGTGGGAGGGTTCGCCGGGCAGCACCCGCCGGTTCGGTGGGGGCGAGTGACAGTGCTCGGGGCACAGTGGTGCGGACTGTTGGAAGCCGAGAGCCAGGGGCTCCATCAGCGCGGTGCAGTAGTCAGTATAGGAGGTAGGAGCGCGCGCTCATCAGCATGACAGCGCGACACTGGCGTCTTAGGTCAGGTGCGGTCGAGACGGGGGAAGAGCACTTCTCGGGTCAGCAAGAGCAGGGCTGCGGCGGCGGGAATGGCGACCAGGGCGCCCACGATGCCCAGCAGGGCACCGCCCAGCAGGACCGCCACGACGGTTACTAGGGCCGGTACTTTTACCACCCGGCCGATGATTCGGGGAACCAGCAGATAGTCCTCGCCAAGACGATAGATCAGGAAAAACCCGATGGTGGTCAGGCAGACGGTCAGCGACACGCTGAAGGCGACTAGGCATACCACCACCCCGGCAATGGTTGAGCCGATCACTGGAATCAGATCCAGGATCGCCACGAGAGTGCTCAACAACAGCGGGTAGGGCACCCCAACAATCACCAGAAAGGCGAAAGTGAAGACTCCGGTGATCAATGAGACCAGCAGATTGCCCAGCACGTAACCACCGACCTTGGCGAAGATCTCATCGCCGAGCAGGATCGCGCGGGGCCGGCGGGAATGCGGTATCAGCCGGTACAGGGTCGCCCGGATGCGAGGCAGGTCGGCCACGAAGTACCCCGTGAGCACGACCACGATGAAGACGCTGGTCAGGGCGCTGAAGACAACCTGGCCAGCGCCGAGCAGGCCGTTGACCAACCCCCAGGCATCCCCGCTGAGGGTCTGCTGCAAGCGTTGCTGCACGTGGAAGCGGTCGTTGAACCGACCCAGCAGGGAATGATGATTCTGTAGCTGGGACAACATGGTCGGCGCGTGCGCGATGAACTGGGTAGTCTGCCGTACCAACGGGGGAATCGCTGCGGCCAGGAACCCACCTACCACCGCCAGTCCCGCCACCAGCACGGTAATCACCGCCGCCCACCGCGGGAACTGGTGGCGAGCCAGCACCGACACCGCAGGCTCCAAGCCGATCGCGAAGAACAGCGCCAGCCCGATCAGGATCAGCACGTCGCGAACAGCGATGATCATTCCAACCGTACCGACCATGACCGCGACTCCGGCGGCAGCGCTCATGCCGATGAAGAACGGTGATCCGCGATTGAGCGGTTTGCCGGGTCGACCGAGGGCGTGCTGCGCTGTGCTGATCTGGGCGGCAACCGCTTCGGCGGCCGCGACTGGGCCCTCGGCCTCAGTATGCGGTTGAGCAACCAGAGCGTGGTGTCCAGCTTCCCCTTCTAAGCCATGGTTGCAATTCCTGCGCCGCCCGTTGTTCAGATCGTGCGCTCCCACCGTTCCTCCTGCCTTCTCGCTCCGCGGCGGGGTGCGCACGTCCTGTCATAGGTATCTGCATCAGCCCCACCCACCAGCCGACAGGCGAACCCTACCGATCCTGCCTCCCGCAGCCGCCGCTTCCACGCCCCGCCACGGCTCGCCGCTGTCCACGCCAAGCCTGCCAGTCGGCTTGTCGCTCCGTGATCTGGACCAATCAGCCCTGGGGACGACCCCAAGTTTCGGTGCTGGTGCGAGTGTCGGCCACTAAGGCCCCCGAGCCATGGGAAGAATGATGTGGCCGTGTTCCTTCGAAGGAAGGCTGTTGATGAACGCCGGTGAACGCCGCACTGAGCTGCAGGTTCTGAGCGCTGATGACTGCTATGGGCTGTTGGCCACGCAGCAGATAGGGCGTTTGGGTGTCAATGCCGAGCACTATCCCCTGATCTTTCCGGTGAACTACGCACTTGATCACGGCGTGATCGTCATACGCACAGGTGCTGACACGAAGCTTGCTGCGGCGAACCACGCGAACGTCACGTTTGAGGTGGACGAGATCGATCAGCGGACTCGGAGTGGCTGGAGCGTGCTCGTGCGCGGTCTCGCCGAGGAAGTGACGAGCGAGCACAGGACCGAATTGATCGAACGTACCAAAGCCACTGGTGTAGAGCCGTGGGCACCGGGTGATCGCGGGTACTGGCTGCGCCTCATTCCGCATGAGATCAGTGGTCGTCGGATCGTGCCGGGGGAGCTGCCCCCGGCCTTCGAGCCCGGTGCGTATTTGTGAGCCGGTGCGTGCGTCCGGCGGATCACGTCAGTTCCGTAGCAGGCCCGTAGCAGGACCGAGCGGAGGTCGCGTCGGGGGGTGGCTGGGAGTTCGGTGGCCGCAGTGGCGGGCCAGCCGACCCGGATGATGAGTTGCGGGTGCTCGGGGACGTGGAGCACCTCCAGCTGGACCGCCTGCCGGGTGATGTCGACCTCGAGGGCCTGGCTCAGTGGCGTGGTGGCCAACCCGAGCCGGGTCGCGGCGAGCAGGACCGCGCTGGTCGCCTCCCCAGCACGGAGCCGGTCGAGCTGGTCGTCGCCGGGCGTGGCGATGACCAGCAGCTCGGCGGCGTCGTCGGCCGGACCGCGTCCGGGCGGCTGGCGGGGTTGGTTGAGCTGCCCGGGCGGGAAGCGGCGCAGCGGGGATGAGCCGAGAGGCCCGACCGTGGGCGGGGGAACGTTGCCGGCGGGGATGCCGTCGCGGCCCTCGGCATGGCGGCGGGTCCACAGCTGCAGCTCGGCCCCGTAGCCCGGAGTGTGTGCTTGGGTGTGCGCGGCTTCGGTGAGGGCGGCGGTGAGCCGTTGCCGCATGGCCGGGCCGGTCACCGGGACGAGGACTGCGCCAGTACGGGACGCCTGCTCCGCGAGGGTCTTGACATGGCTCAAGGGCACCGGACGGTGGCTCATCCGGCGCCGCTCGGTCCGCCGGCGATCGATACCCGGGAACAGGGCGGCGTCGGCGACGTCGCCGGTGCCCGGCCGGATGGTGATGGTGGCGAGGTGACCGGGATCCTGGGGCTCGGGTAGCCGGTTCACGTGCGTGGCCAGGCCGCGGGCGGCGAGGGCGACCTGCAGGTGGTGCAGTGCGACGCCGCAGCTCAGCACGAGGTCGCGACGGTCGGGGTCGGTCGCGGGCAGGTGCCGGTTCCAGTCGGCGTGCAGCTCGACGACTCCGGGCCGCATGCGCCACAGCCAGGGCTGAGTGTTGTGCACCGAAGGAGCGCGCAGCGCGCGCTCGACCGCCTCGGCGAGGTCAGCGGACTGGCTCATGGTGCGCCTCCGGGTGTCCGAGCGTTGGAGCGGCCGCACAACATGAGTGTCGCGCTCCGGAAGTGCGGTCGGGAGGGGACATTGGTCCCGGGAAACGGGTCATTCGTCCGCGTCACGTGGCTGGCGAACCGCCAAGGTGTCAGGTGCCGGTGGATGCTCCGGACGTGGCCGTGCTGGACGTGCGACTGCCCGATGGTGACGGTGTCGAGTTGTGCCGTGAGCTCAAGTCGCGCATGCCGGAGCTGCGCTGCCTGATGTTGACCTCGTTCGGTGATGACGAGGCACTGTTCAATGCGATCATGGCTGGCGGTGCTGGCCACCGAATTACGGAGCACCGCATTGCGGAGCACGGAGGGACGCTCTGCTCACCAAAACTGAGCGCTCCCCCCGCGTGATGGGCATGGTGTTCTCAGGGCAAGGGCACGCGCCAGGTCAGCCGGGTACCTCCTGCCGGCTGGGCGAGGACGGTGACCGTCACGGCGGTCGCGTTGGCATGCCGGATGGCGTTGCTCACCCCTTCCCGGACCACCGCTTCGGCATGCTCGGCGATGGTGGGAGGTACCAGGGTGTCGACGGCTCCGGACATGCGCACTGCGGGGGATAGTCCAGCATCGGCTGAGACCTCGGTGGCCACGTCCAGCAGCCGGCGACGCAGGCTGCCCGGCTTGTCCTCCCCCGCGGTGTGCAGGTCGAAGATCGAGGTCCTGATGTCCCGGATCGTCTCGTCGAGTTGCTCCACGACCTGCTGGATCCGCCCTCACGCGTCTGGATTGCTGACCAGGCGCAGCGTGCCTGCAGGCTCATCCCGGCGGCATACAGGCGTTGGATCACGTGATCGTGCAGGTCTCGGGCGATCCGGTCACGATCGGCGAGCACGTCCAGCAGTTGCTGGGCCCGCTGCGCCTGGGCCGTCTCCACGGCCAGCGCCGCCTGGTCGGCGAAGGAGGCGAGCACCGGCACCTGCTCCGGGTCGAACACGGCCGCGCCCTTGCCCCGGACCGCCATCAGCGCGCCACTGATGCCAGCGGCCGAGCGCAACGGCACGATAAGGGCCGGCCCCACCGTGCCGGCCTGCTCACCCAGGTCGCCATCGAGAACCGCGGACAGGTCCGGGACCAGCTTGGTCGTCCCGGACCGGAAGACCTCCTCGACGGCTGGTGCCGTAGCGGGGATGGTTGATCCGACTAGGGGGTGACATCGCTCACCGGCTCCGGTGCGCACGGTGAGCTTAGCCCGGTTGTCCTCGCCGGTGAGCAGGATCAGTACGCTGGCGGCGGCCGAAAGCTCCAGCGCACGCTGGGCGACCAGGCGCAGCGCGTCCTCGACGGAGGTTCCAGCCAGGAGTTCCGCTCTGATCTCGGAGGAGGCCTCCAGCCAGCGTTGGCGCATCCGGGCCTGTTCGAACAGCCGGGCGTTGTCCACCGCGACACCGGCCGCCGCGGCCAGTGCCTGCAGCACTACCTCGTCCTCCGAGGTGAACTCCGCGGCGTTGCGCTTCTCGGTCAGGTACAGGTTGCCGAACACTTCGTTGCGCACCCGCACTGGCGCGCCGAGAAAACTGCGCATCGGCGGATGGTGGGAGGGGAACCCGACTGACGCCGGATGCTGGCTGAGATCAGGCAGCCGGATCAGCTGCGGGTGTCTGATCAACAGCCCGAGCAGCCCTCGCCCCTCGGGCAGGTGGCCCATCCGGGCGCGCTCCTCGGGGCTGATGCCCACGTAGACGAACTCGGACAGGCCCTCGCGCGGTCCGAGCACACCCAACGCGCCATAACGGGCATCGACCAGATCGACCGCGGCTTGCACGATGCGTTGCAAGGTGGAATCGAGCTCAAGTCCGGCACCCACCGCGATGACCGCGTCCAGCAGTCCCTGCAGTCGGTCCCTGGTCTTGACGATCTCCGTCAGGCGGTCCTGGACCTCCTTGAGCAGCTCGTCTAACCGTAGCCCACCCAGCCCAGCAGTGGCCGAGGTTGAGGTGGTGCCGCTCGGCGGTGACGGGAGTCCTGACATCGCCGCTCCGGTCCTGGCGGATGACCGCTGTGCTGGTCAAGGCCAGCCTGGCACGGATGATCGGTGACTGCCAAGGTCCTCGACCAGGTGGCGGACCGCCCTGGTAGGTAGGGACCTTCGTCCGTGTCCGGCCCGGCCGGGTTACCCGCATCCTGAAACCACGCGCGCTCGGCGGTGTGGGTACCACCGGCCAACGGCGAAGACGCGAAGCTGAACCCGCAGGCCATCCTGCGCATCGGCTTCGGATCACCCGTCCCGGCCACCCCCAGGCGCCCGGTGGCCGAAATGCTCATGCCCGAACCCGCCCGCACAGCCACCTGACGACGCGCCGGGCTCAACCCCACAGAGCCGGGCTCAACCCCACAGAAGAATCACGCGGCGGACGACACCACCCACCGTCGGGTCAGGGGATGAGGACGGCCGCGCCGGGTACCCGGTCGGCCGCAAGGTCGGTCAGCGCCGCGTCAGCTTGGTCCAGTGGGTAGGGGGTGGTGATGACGTGCAGCCGGTGCTGGGCGGCGAAGTGCAGGAACTCGTGACCGTCGTGGCGGGTGTTGGCCGTGACGCTGCGGAGCTGCCGCTCCTGAAACAGATGTTCCTGGTAGTGCAGCATCGGAATGTCGCTCAGGTGGATGCCGGCCAGCGCCAGGGTGCCGCCGCGGTCCAGCGCGGCCAGCGCGAGCGGCACCAGCTCCCCGGCGGGGGCGAACAGGATCGCGGAGTCGACCGGCTCCGGTGGCCGGTCAGCGGCTCCGCCGGCTGAGGTGGCGCCCAAGGCTAGGGCGAGCTCTCGGGCTGGTGCGCTGCGAGTCAACACGTGCACGGTCGCGCCCTGCGCCAGGGCGACCTGCGCGGTGAGGTGCGCGCTGGCGCCGAACCCGTAGAGGGCAAGGCGGCCGCCTGGCGGCAGGTTCGCCCGAGCCAGCGCTCGCCACCCGATGATGCCCGCGCACAGCAGCGGCGCGAGTTCGGTGTCGGGATAACCCTCGGGCAGCGGGTAGGCGTAGTCAGCGGGCACCGTGGCGTAGTCGGCGTACCCGCCGTCGGCGTCCCACCCGGTGTACTCCGAGCGCGGGCACAGGTTCTCCGACCCACGGGTGCAGTACCGGCACCGTCCGCAGGTGCGGCGCAGCCAAGCGATGCCGACCCGCTGCCCTGTCGTGAACGGCCCGTTGGCGGATCCGACGACTTCACCGACCACCTCGTGACCCGGCACCACACCACGCCGGTGCACTGGTAAGTCACCTTCAGCGACATGCAGATCGGTGCGGCACACCCCGCAGGCCAGCACCCGCACCAGCAGCTCATCAGCGGCCGGGCGCGGTGGCGACTCCCGCACCCGGCACAGTGGGTGGGTGCTCATCAGCCCCGGCCGCTGCACCCGCCAGGCCCGCGCCAGTACCGTAGTCATGACATGCTGTGGGTCAGGCTGGTTGTGACGTGAAGTGCATGATTTTGGCGTGCACCACTCCGGGCACGGCTTGCGCCAGCACGAGGGCGACGTGGTGGTCGGTCGGGTTGGCGTACTGGTCGGTGATAGTCACTGCGCCGTTGCGGGCGTGCACGGCCCACCGGTCGGGGCCGCCGTAGCACTCCAGGCGCCTGCGGACGTCCGCGGCGATCAGCGCATCGTCCCGGGCGATGATGCGTACCAAGTCCCGGCGGGTGATGATGCCCACCAGCCGGTCCTGGTCGACCACTGGCACGCTGCGCAGCCTACGGTCGATCGTCATGGTCGCCAGTTCCGCGGCGTCGGTGTGTGGGTGCGCGGTCAGCGGGGGGCTGCTCATCACGTCGCCGACGGTAGCGGGCGGCGGCGGCCCGGCCTGGCTGCCGTGCCATGCGCCGCGGCGCGGGTCGGGTGGGATCCGCCCGCGTACCACGTCGGCCTCGGTGAGCACGCCGACCAGCCGGTCGCCCTCCTCGACGACCGGCAGCAGGGTAACCCCGTGCCCGGCCAGGACGACCGCGGCGTCCTTGACCGGTGCCCGCGGGGTGGTGGTCACCACCGACCGGGTCATGATGTCACTGACACGCATCGCCGAGTCCTCCTTCATTATTTCCTACTGCCAGCTGCGGCGCAGCGGCGAGTGCACTAGCCCGTGCCGCCGCGCCAGCCGGATCAGTGGCCCGGGAGCGCGGAGGGTGCTCATGCTCGCCTCCCTGGTCGGTCTCCCCAGTCACGATGCGCCTGATGGCGGGTTCCCGGCCAGGGTCGTTGGTCACCGATCGGTGGTCCTGGCGTCCCCACCGGGTAGACCGCAGGCACCGGGGCGGTGTCCCGGGATCGCTGGCTGACGTCACAGCCATGAGCACCGACTCGCCCGTGAGCGGTCCCTTCGTCGCGGCGGCTGGCCACCCTGCTGGGCACCGGGGCGCCGCTCGATGATCCGGTGCGGGCGCTGGCCAGGATGCTGGCCGCCTTCCACGCCGGTGCCCGACGCGATGCGGAGATCACCGCCGAGGGCGGGCGGGAGGCGCTGCGCGCCCGGTGGACCGACAGTTTCCGCGCCCGGTGGACCGACAGCTTCAAGGAGCTGCGGCGGTTCCCCGGAACCGTGCTGGACGACACGCTGGTGGCCGAACTCGAGCGCCGGGCGGTATGTTTCCTCGACGGGCGAGCGCCGCTGCTGGCCGCCCGGCAGCGCGCCGGGCGCATCGTCGATGGCCACGGCGACTTGCTCACTGGAGACATCTTCATCCCGGATGATGGCCCGCGGGTGCTGGACTGCCTGGAGTTCGACGATCGGCTGCGCTACCTCGACGGGCTCGATGACGCCGCTTTCCTGGCTATGGACCTGGAGTACCGCGGCGCCGCGGAGCTGGGTGCCCGGTTCCTGGACTGGTACGCAGAGTTTGCTGGCGACCCGGCGCCACACCAGTCCACCGCGGCGCCCCACCAGCAGGGCCTGTACTCCCAGCCGCCACCGAGCGCACCTACACCGAACTGCTCACCCGCGCCGGGCGCGCTGCCTAGCCCAGGGAGAATCGCTCGTCCTGGACGCCTCCTGGACCCACGCCACCCACCGCGCAGCCGCCGCCGAACTGGCCCGCCGCGCACACGCCGAACTCATCGCGCTGCAATGCACGGCACCACCCGAGGTGGTCGCCCAGCGACTACGGGAACGCACCGGGTCCATCTCCGATGCCGACGAGGCAATCAACCGTGCCCTGGCAGCCCACGCCGACCCCTGACCACAGGCCTCGCTCATCGCCACCGACGGATCCGTGCCCGCCGCCGTCACCACGGCATACCTCCACGTGACCAGGGCCGTGTCCTGATCACCGGTGCCGCCGAAGTGATCACTAGCCCAGTACAGATCCAGGCCCAGTACAGACTCAGGCAAGATCACTTCCGTGCGGCCGGCGAATTCGTGACCTGCGCAGTGCCGTCCAGGGCGAGCAGGCGGACCAGCTCGGTGCCGCTCCCTCTGCAGTTAAGGGACTGGACGAGCAGACCCACGCATCGGCCGTCTTCGACGACCGGGAGGTGCCGCACTCCAGCTGTGGCTTGCGCTGTCCACCGGCAGTGCCGAAGGACCGTAGGAACCGGGACGTTGAGGTGTGGCGCTCGTTTCGGCGGGTGTCCAATAGTGGGTCGGTGAGTGGGCTGGTTGGAGCGTACTGGGAGACAGTGATGTCCGAGGCGGCAGGCACGGTGTTGGAGCAGGAACAACTGCGGTGGGTCGATGCCTGCTGGCGGGCGGCGAACTACCTGTCGGTGGGCCAGATCTATCTGCTGGACAATCCGCTGCTGCGTGAGCCGCTGCGGCCGGAGCATATTAAGCCGCGGTTGCTGGGACACTGGGGAACCACTCCGGGGTTGAACTTTGTCTATGCCCACCTCAATCGAGTGATCCGGGAGCGGGATCTGGATCTGATGTACGTCATCGGCCCCGGGCATGGTGGTCCCGGGTTGCTGGCCAACACCTGGTTGGAGGGTAGCTACTCGGAGGCTTACCCGGAGGTGGCGCGCGATGGGCGGGGCATGCGGGCGTTGTTTCGCCAGTTTTCCTTCCCCGGCGGGGTGCCCAGTCATGTGGCGCCGGAGGTGCCGGGCTCGATCCATGAGGGTGGTGAGTTGGGGTACTCGCTGGCGCACGCCTACGGTGCGGCCTTCGACAACCCAGAGCTGCTGGTGGTCTGCGTGGTGGGCGATGGAGAGGCCGAGACCGGTCCGCTGGCGACCAGTTGGCACGCGAACAAGTTCCTTGACCCGGTGCACGACGGTGCGGTGCTGCCGATCCTGCACCTCAACGGCTATAAGATCGCCAATCCGGCGGTGTTGGCGCGTATCCCGGATGAGGAGTTGGACGCATTGCTGCGCGGTTACGGTTACGCGCCCCGGTACGTGAGGGGCTCGGATCCCGCACAGATGCATCAGGCTATGGCCACCACGATGGACGAGGTGGTCGAGGAGATCTCTCGCATCCAGCAGCGCGCCCGCTCCGGCGCCGACGGGCAGCGACCCCAGTGGCCGATGATCGTGTTGCGCTCGCCCAAGGGCTGGACAGGTCCCGCTGTGGTGGACGGCGTGCCCGTGGAGGACACCTGGCGGGCCCACCAGGTACCCCTGACCACGGTCCGAGAGAACCCCGCCCACCTGGCGATGCTGGAGGACTGGCTGCGCTCCTACCGCCCGGAGGAGCTGTTCGACGAGGCCGGTTGTCCGATTCCCGACCTACTGAGCTCGATTCCCCAGGGCCAGCGCAGGATGGGCTGCAGCCCGCACGCCAACGGCGGGCTGTTGCTGCGCCCGCTGGAGCTGCCCGACTTCCAGGACTTCGCCGTCCAGGCGATCAAGCACGGTGGGTCCACCTCGGAGCCGACCCGGGTGCTGGGCCGGTTCCTGCTGGCGGTGGTGCGCCGCAACGAACACGCCCGCAACTTTCGCCTGTTCGGACCGGATGAGACCGCCTCCAACCGGTTGGATGCCGTTTACGAGGCCACCGACAAGCAGTGGCAGGCTAGGCTGCTGCCGGTCGATGAGCACCTGGCGCGCACCGGCCGGGTGGTGGAGGTGCTGTCCGAGCACCTGTGCCAAGGCTGGTTGGAGGGCTACCTGCTGACTGGTCGGCACGGGATGTTCTCCTGCTATGAGGCGTTCATCCACATCATCGATTCAATGTTCAACCAACACGCCAAGTGGTTGAAGACCAGCAAGCAGTTGGAGTGGCGGCGCCCCATCGCCTCGCTGAACTACCTGCTGACCTCACACGTATGGCGCCAGGACCACAACGGTTTCTCCCATCAGGACCCCGGGTTCATCGACCACGTGATGAACAAGAAAGCCGAGGTGGTCCGGGTGTACCTGCCGCCGGACACCAACACCCTGCTCTCGGTGGCCGACCACTGCCTGCGCAGCCGCGACTACGTCAATGTCATTGTCGCCGGCAAGAACCAGACCCCGGACTGGCTGCCGATGCCCGAGGCGGTCCTGCACTGCGCCCGGGGTGCCGGTATCTGGGACTGGGCCAGCACCGACGAGAACGACGAACCTGACGTGGTGCTGGCCTGCGCCGGTGACGCGCCCACGCTGGAGGTCATGGCCGCCACCGCACTGCTCCGCGAACACCTACCCGAGCTGGGAGTGCGGGTGGTCAACGTGGTGGACCTGATGCGGCTGCAACCGGACACCGAGCACCCGCACGGGATGAACGACCGCGAGTTCGACGCCCTGTTCACCACGGACCGCCCGGTGATCTTCGCCTATCACGGCTACCCCTGGTTGATCCACCGCATGACCTACCGCCGCAGCAACCACCACAACATCCACGTACGCGGTTACAAGGAAGAGGGCACCACGACCACTCCGTTCGACATGCTCGTGATGAACGACATGGACCGTTTCCGACTGGTCACCGACGTGCTCGACCGGGTCCCCGGTCTCGGATCAAGGACCGCGCTGCTACGCCAGCGGATGCAGGACCTGCGCACCCGTCACCGGCGGTGGACCCGCGCCCACGGTGAGGATCTGCCCGAGGTCCGCGACTGGACCTGGCCGTTCTGAAGTAGTTGCGGTGTACGTGCTCGTCGCCAACGCCGGCTCCTCCAGCCTGAAGATGCGCCTGCTCGACTCGACCGACCGTGTCCTCGCAGCCCTGGACCTTGGCCAGTGGGCCGGGCGCCACGAAACCGAGGAGATCGAACACTTCGTCGGTGCTCTGGATCGGGTGGACGCCGTCGGCCACCGCATTGTCCACGGCGGCACCACCTTCCACGGCCCGACGGTGATCGATGCCGACGTGCGCGACCGAATCGCGGCGCTGGGCGAGCTCGCCCCGCTGCACCAACCCCGTGGCGTGGCCGGCATCGACACCATCTCCCAGGTGCTGCCCGATGTCGCGGCCGTTGCCTGCTTCGACACCGCCTTCCACCACCAGCTACCCAACGTCGCGGCGACCTATGCCCTGCCCCGCACCTGGATCGAGCGATGGGGCCTGCGGCGCTACGGCTTCCACGGCCTCTCCCATGCCTACGCCTCCCGTAGGGCGGCCGAACTGTTGGGGCGCGATGCGGCCGGGCTGCGGATCGTGAGCTGCCACCTCGGGGCCGGCGCCTCGCTGGCCGCGGTCGATGGCGGGCACTCAGTCGACACCACTATGGGATTCACCCCGTTGGAGGGGCTGGTCATGGCCACCCGCGCGGGAAGCATCGACCCCGGTCTGCTGCTATGGCTGCTCCGGCACGCCAAGATGAGCGTCGAGGCGCTATCCGACACCCTGGAACACAACTCCGGGCTGGCGGGACTGGCTGGCGGCTCCGGCGACATGCGGCAGGTGTGCCGGGACGCCGCCGCCGGACGCCCGGACGCCGTCCGGGCGTTCGAGGTCTACGTGCACCGGTTGCGCCGCGAGATCGCCGCGATGGCCGCGGCCATGGACGGTCTGGACGTCTTGATCTTCACCGGCGGCGTCGGCGAACACCAACCCCTCGTGCGTGCGGCAGCCGCTGCCGGGCTCGGCTTCCTCGGCGTCGGCGTGGCGGAAGCCGCCAACACTGCCGCCACCACCGATGCGGACATCACCAGCCCCAGTGCGCACGTGCGCACCCTGGTGATCACTGCTCGCGAGGACACCGAAATCGCCCGGCAGACCCGCGCCGTCCTGCGCGGCGAGAGCGGACCGACCATGCGTCCGCGGTGAGCCCTGCGCTGGCCGAGAACTGGGCATGGTGGTGCTGTCCCGTGGCGGATCCGTCCGGGTCGCCACCGGCTGCCCTGCCCTCGGCATGGGCGTCACAGAGGGCGGTGGGGGCGCCGGCCATCCCGGTGGTCGACGACGGCGACCTGGTGGGGATCGTCAGCCGGCGCGACGTGCTTCGGGCCATGGCCCGGGGCGGGCTGATCCTGGGGCGAGCTGACATCAGAGGATGTCTGGCGCCGGCGCCGTGGTCAGTCGGCCGCTGCGGTCGGGCCGGTCCTCGGTGCTCACCGGTGCGGTGCTCACCGGGACAGGGTACGGCACTGTCGCTGTGCATCGGTCGGACTCAGCTGTCCGGATGCGGCGAGCGCAGCACGTCCTCGCGCAGGGCCGCGCCGAACACCGCGATCTGCGTACGCCGTTCCATGTGCAGTTTGGCCAGCAGTCGCGATACGTGGTTTTTCACGGTCTTTTCCGCCAGATACAACCGGGCACCAATTTGCCGGTTGGACAGCCCGTCGGCGATCAATGCCAGCACCGATCGCTCCCGGTCAGACAGCGCCTCCCAGCGCGGGTCGGCGGCGGGTGGTCCCTGTCGCAACCGGGCCAGCACCGTCGCGGTCACCGCGGGATCCAGCAGTGACTGACCCGCCGCCACCCGGTGCACCGCGTCGAGCAGGTCGGTGCCACGGATCTGTTTAAGCACATATCCCGCGGCCCCAGCCATGATCGCAGCGAACAGCGACTCGTCATCGTCATAGGAAGTCAAGATCAGGCACGCGACCGAGGGCATCGAGGACCGGACTTCCCGGCAGACCTCGATGCCACTGCCATCGGGTAGCCGGACATCGAGCACCGCCACATTGGGCCGCACGGCAGGAATCCGGCGCAGTGCCTCATCGGCCCGCGCCGCCTCTCCCGCCACCTCGATACTGCCGTCCTGCTCGAGCACATCGCGCAGCCCACGCCGGACCACCTCGTGATCGTCGAGCAGGAACACCCGCACGGCGGCGCGACTAGCGCCTTGCTCTGGTAGGGCCACATCTGTCATGGTGCCCGGTCACCTCGTCGAAGACCACGACGAGCTCAGTGCCGCACGATCGCGACCAGGCACGGCGCCACGGACAACAGCGACTGGCTGGTCGAGCCCAGCAGCATGCCCGGGGTCCCGCTGCGACCCCGCGAGCCCGCCACCAACAGTCGAGTATTTGTCGCGGCTTCACTCAGCCGGCGGGTTGGCCGTTCTTTGGCTACCACCGCTGCCTGCTTAGCTGCGCTGCCGCGCGCCTGCCGACGCCCGTTCCACCAGCGACGCCGCCAGATCAGACGCTGTTCCTGCTCTCTGGTCTGACCATCCCTGTGGTGTACGCCATCGGCCTGCTGGCCCGCTCGAATGACACCTTCACCACCGCTGACTTCTGGCGGTTCTGGGTCGTCCACCTCTGGGTGGAGGACTTCCTGGAGCTGTTCACCACGGTGATGGTCGCCTACCTGTTCGTGCTGCTGGGCGTGGTCCGAGAACGGGTCGCGCTCACGGTGATCTACCTTGACGTGCTGCTGTATTCCGTGGGGGGCGTCATCGGGACGATGCACCACCTGTACTTCAGCAGGGAGCCGGCCGAGCATCTGGCCCTTGGCGCGTTTTTCTCCGCCGCCGAGGTCATCCCCCTGACCTTCCTGACCGTGGAGGCGTGGAGTTTTCTGCAGCTTGGCGCCCGCCAGGAAGCTGGCTCGCGTACCCCGTTCCCGCAGCGGTGGGCGGTGATGTTCCTGGTGGCTGTGGGTTTCTGGAACTTCCTCGGCGCCGGTGTATTCGGGTTTCTGATCAACCTGCCGATCGTGTCGTACTACGAGATCGGCACCGCGCTGACCGCCAACCACGCCCACGCCGCGATGATGGGCGTCTACGGCATGCTCGCAGTCGGGCTCGGTTTGTTTTGCTTGCGCTACCTGATCCCGCCGCAGCGCTGGCCGGACCGTTTGGCGAAGATCTGCTTCTGGTCGCTCAACCTGGGGCTGGCCTGGATGTGCTTTGCCACCCTGCTGCCGCTGGGCGTGCTGCAGCTGTACCACTCGGTCGACATCGGCTACTTCGACGCCCGCCAGCTGAAGTTCATCACTGACCCGACCAACAATCTGCTGGAATGGCTGCGGCTGCCCGGCGACGTGGTCTTCATCGTCGGCGGGGCGCTGCCGTTCCTCTCCATCGCCTGGCTCGGCGTTCGGCATACGGTACAGAAGGTGACCCGGCAGGAGCCCGAGCATCTGCTGTTCACCGAGCTCACCGAGCGCATCGACGAGCCGGTCGGGACGGGCGGATCATGACTAGCGTGCACCCGGAGACCCTCCTGGTGGCCTGCTAGGCGGTGTTCCTGCTCGCCGCGGCGGCGCTGGACGCACTGGCCCGCCACACTCACCACCGGTCTGAACGGTTCCGCACCGCACCGCTGCGCAGGGACTCTGTTTCGCCGCCTGCGGCCGCGGTACGGGGCACAGCAACCAGGGGATACACGCCCGGAGCAACCCATGATCTGGATTCTCGCCTACGCCGCGGCCGTGCTCACGACAACGTCTCCGTGCGGGTCAACGCCGTGGCCTACTTCCGCGTGGTCGACGCCTGCAAAGCCATCACCGAGGTAGAGAACTACGCGGTCGCCACCTCCCAGATTGCCCAGACCACGCTGCGGTCGGTGCTCGGCCGCGCCGATCTGGACACCCTGCTCGCCGAACGAGACCAACTCAACGAGAACCTGTGGAAGATCATCGACGACCAGACCGAGCCCTGGGGCATCAAGATCACCACGGTGGAAATCGACGCTATTGCGTGCGGGTGACTCCTCGGTATGCGTACCGTTTAGTACAGCTCCGAGGTTTAGCGCAGCTCTGAGGAGACTACGATCAGCCGATGCGGAAGCTTTCTTTGGACGCCCTCGCCCGCGAAGAATTGCAGGCGGCTCGACAGGCGTCGAGCGGTCGGAGCTCGCGGACTGTGTTCGGTGGGCATGAGCAGGTGCTGCGCCAGACCGTGATCGCTCTGCTGGCCGGCCGCGCGCTGGGTGAGCACGAGAGTCCGGGAGAGGCCACCGTGCATGTGCTGCGTGGCAGGGTTCGTCTGCGCAGCGGAGATGACGCATGGGATGCGCGGCAGGGCGACCTGCTGCTGGTCCCTGCGGCGGTTCACGGGTTGGAGGCCACTGAGGACGCGGTCGTGTTGTTGACTGTGGCGAAGCACCGGTGAGCTGCATCAGCTGGGCAGCAGCACAGCTTACCGGGTGATGAGGCTGTCGTGCAGGGATTGGAGTAGCTCGGTAGGGTCCTCGTAAACCTCCACCGCCCCCGCCTCACGCAGTTCTGCGGCGCCGATTCCGCCGGTGAGTAACGCGATGCAGGAAAGCCCGGCTTTCTTGCACGCGTGGACGTCCCAGACCGTGTCGCCGACGAACACCGCCGCATCGGGAGCTATCTCACCCCGCTCCAGCGCAATCTCCAGGATGTCGGGTGCTGGCTTGCTTTCCTGCGCGTCGCTAGCGCAGGTCGCCGCGGTGACAGCGTCCTCAGCATCGATCGCGGCGCGCAGTGCCCGCATCTCCCGTTCGCTGGCGGAGCTGGCCAGCACCACCCGCAGCCCGCGGTGGGCGCATGCCCGCAGCAGGTCTGCCGCGCCGTCGAAGGCTCGCAACCGTGGCCAGTACGGGGCGTAAAGGGCCGTGCGCGCGGATTGAAGCTCGTCGTCGAGCCCACGATCGCGATCAGCCGGCAGAAGGTGATCAATCAGTTTGTCCGAACCCATACCGATGGCGCGGTGAATGCACGCCATCGGGACGTGATGACCATATTGGCGGAACGCCTCCCACCAGGTGACGGCGTGTAAATAGTTGGTATCGACGAGAGTGCCGTCCACATCGAACAGCACCGCGGAGATCCTGGCCATGCCGCGAGGTTACCCACCGCATCACGATGACATGCCGTGCGGTCAACACATGGCGCGCAGCAGGTGTTCGCGGATGATATCGCTCAGGCCGAGAGCCCCGATCAGTACCCTGAAAGGACTGGCCGATGGCCACGATGAGGGAGCCAGGGCGAGGGACGCGACGGCACTCGGACGCGACTGCGTGAGGTGCGAAGCTCACGCGGGATGATCCCGCGTGAGACGGCCGGCCTTCTCGGCGACCTGCATTTCGGTTTCCGCACTCAACGACGAAACCAGCGGTAAGCCGATCGTGCGAGATCAACCGAACGAAACATGTGGTACATCACTAGGGCACGGACCGGAGGCATGCTCAGTGCTCATGACGGCGCTCAGCCGACCCGCTTCACCGGGCGGGAGGCGGGGCCTTGGCCACGAGGCTCAGGACACACCGTCACTCTTCACCTCGATCTCAGGGTGGCGGTGAGGGGCGGCGGTCCCGCCTCCGGGCGACACACCGCGCGGGGCCGCCGCCTGCCACACACGACAGATCAGGGAGGAGTACCGCGGTGGATCGGGATCACGCCTTGTAGCGGGTAGGTCTGCGGGTGCCTGCTCCCCGATTCGCCACCACGATTCCGGTTGGCCGCCGGGTGAGCTGCCCCGTACCGCTTCCGCTTGGCGGCAGGTCGGCGGCGGCACGGTCGAGGTGCCGATCTGGGAGTTCCCGCCCGTTCGACAAGATCTGCAAGCACGCTGCCAACTCGACGTCATGTCACCTGGGGCATCTGTATCTCTCACTCAACCAGCCGGTGGTTCTCACGCCGGATGAATGCGTGCTCAACGTGGAGCTGTTCCGCCGGCTGGCAAAGACCATGGGTTTCGACGACGATTACGGGAAACCGGACCGACGAGGAGATGCTGATCGATTTCGTCGGTCCTTCCGATGTCCGGACTCCGCGCGCCGAGGGAAACTTCCCGACCTCATCGGCCAAATGTGAGTTCAAGTCCAGTCTCGCCAGCCCATCGACCCACGGCCAGATTATGTGCTGCCCTTCGAGTCACCCGATTCGAAGGGCGGAGCTGGCCAAGCGCTACTCGTTCACCATCGTCTCCCCGAAGCCGCACGTATTTCTCAACAGCCAGTACGGCAACGCGGCGGACAAGTAGTGCGTCCAGGGCGAGCTGGCCGAGGTATTCAACGACCGTGGCATGTTCCAGGGCCCCGCGCAGCTGGATGATGCTGTGATACCGGGCCTGGTCATGGTCAACGTCGGGCGCTGGACCAGCTCCAGCCGGGTCACAGCTCGGGCAACTCGATCACGCTGGACCTGCACGGCACGCTGGGAAACTTTGGGTGTACTCAGACGGTCTCGTCAAGGTGATCAAGCTGGACCAGACATGAACCGCTCCGGCAAGCCCGCAGACTCCAGCCCTGACGGCTCGACACCCAATCAGGAAATATACTACTCCATTTGAGTGGCTCGACCTCGATCCTTCTTGCTTTTGGTGATTTTCGACTACCGCTATTGCGCGGTTACGCCGCGGGTTGAGACGCTCAGATGGATGGAGTCCTGTGCATGATCAATGATCATTCTTAGGTTCTCTGGACTCAATGAAGTCATGCCACCACGATCCACTGGAAACCTGCCTCGAAGGCGGGGAAGTCGGAAAAGCGAGGTTGGCCGGTATTACACATCGAAGATTCTGGCTATCTCGCGGATCGTCACAGTAAAGGATCTTCGTAATCTCACCGTAATTTCACGGAAATAAACACTCGGACGGGTGTTGACCCACTGGGTTGGGGGGGTCAAGGTGGTGACGGACGCCCTCGTGGGGAGATGATCTCCCGCTTCGTGGTGAAAGCCGCGGATCGGTCCTTTGGTCGATCACAAATGCAGCTAGGAACGGTCCTGGGCCGAAATGCGGGTCAGTCACGAATGTTATGGCGCGTCCGTGTCAATGCTCTCCAAGTAGGCAATCAACCGATTCGTCGGGGAATCAGGGAGTCAGGTTGTGACGTCATCACAGCAGTCCAAGTCCACCATCGACCGGGGTGAGGGAGGAGCCCAGAGCCAGCGCTACCAGGACGAGCGCGCTTTCGTTGAGCTGACGGTCAACGAGCTGCAGCGGGACTTGCAGCGCGTGGAGGACCAGGCTCGTATGGCCCAGCAGGATGCCCACAACGCACGGCAGGGAGCCCAGCAGGCTAGAAGTGCTGCTCAGCAGGCGCAGAACCAGGCGCGGCAGGCCCAGAACCAGGCTCAGCAGGCCCAGAACCAGCTGCAGCAGGCGCAGGGTCAGGCTCAGCAGGCGCAGGGTGAGGCTCAGCAGGCCAATCAGCGGGCTCAGCAGGCGCAGGGTCAGGTGCAGCAGGTCCAAAGCCAGGTGCAGCAGGCGCAGAATGAGGCGCAGCAGGCCAATCAGCGGGCTCAGAGTGCGCAGGAGCGGGCTGACCACGCCAATCAGCAGGCTCAGCAGGCCGAGGACCAGGCCCAGCAGGCGCACAACCACGCCCAGCAGGCCCAAAATGATGCGGGGCAGGTCCGGATGAACGTCCGGCAGCTGCAGTGGACGTGATTCTCACCGGCTAACGCCGGTGCCGTCAAGGAAGTAGCGACAGTCCGAGGGGTCACCCCCTGCGGGTGACCCCTCGGTGCTATGCGGCCACGCCGCTCGAGATCGCTGGCAAGACCGAGGCCGACCTAGCGGGCAGCGTTCCGACCTCCGCTGCCGCGCCGTTTCCCGGGCTGGCCATCAGCCTGGTTCGGCCGGCGTTTTGTTGGCCGTCGGGCACGGTAATGGTTCAGCGCAAGATGAGAACGTCGTCGGCTTCGACGAAGGCCTGCCGGTGGTTGAAGGAAATCTCCACCAGACGCCGGTTGCCCACCACCAGGGTATGGTCATCCGGCACATCGGCGTCGCCGGACGGTGCATAGTAGTAGTCCCCAAAGCCACGGTCCACACCGACATAGATTTGTCCGGCGGACATGGTGTACTGCAGCGGCACGACGGCGGTCATCGGGATTGTCGGCGGGTAGGCGGCAGCCTCCGGGTAGGCAGCGCCGTAGACCGGGATCGTCGAGCGACCGGGGCGGGGCGTGATGAGCGGTCCGTGTCCCGGCGCGCTCACCTCGCCTGGTGGGTCATGGAACCAGACCATCCGGCCGCCGAACCAGATTGCCGTCCACTCGCCGCTGCGCCCGGCCACGACGAAAGACTGGCCGATGAGGGCCTTGGCCGACCAGTCTGCGACCCGGGTGGTGCCCGGGGAGCCATCCGGGTGCAACGCCGGGTCCCCGATCAGCGGGGCTTCGGAGCTGGGCTCGGTATGCAAGTACACGACGTTGCTGCCTTGAGGTGGCAGGTTGGTGCAGCTGTCACCAGCGCAGCGCTGCAGCGGCTCGACGTTGGTGTCGAAGCGCGGCGCGATTGTCACCACCGGTGCGGTCATGATGTGCGCGGCCGGTAACCGCGCACCCAGCAGGTCGAAGTAATGCGCCCAGTCCCAGTACGGGCCGGGATCGTAGTGCATCCCGGCGACACTGTCCGGCGTGACGCCAGGCATCTCTTCGTGGCTGAGGATGTGGTGGCGATCCAACGGGATGTGGTAACGCGCCGCGAGGTAGCGCACCAGCCGGGCGGAGGCCTGGTACATCGCCTCGGTGTACCACCGGGCGCCCTCGACGAGGATGCCCTCGTGCTCAATGCCGATAGAGTGCATGTTGAACCAGTAATTGCCGGCGTGATGGGCGATGTCCCTGGTGTGGACAAGCTGGGTGATCTGGCCGTCGAAGGACCGGATCACGTAATGCGCCGAGATGTGGCTGCGTGGATCCTGGAACCTGGCTATCGCCGCGTCGTAGCGCTCCTCGGTGTCGTGGATGACGATGTAGCGAATGCCATCACCATCACTCGGGCGCTCGGCCGTATCGTAGTTGCTCGACACGGCCGGGGTGAAGTGGCATACCAGTCCAACCGGGCATTCTGTTTTGCCGCCCGACCACGCGTCCGCCGTCCCGGATCCGAGTAACGCAGCACCCAGTTCCACTGCAATCACCAGCAGGGCGGCGCCCACCCGTCGACCGCCGCGCATGCCCGGTGCTCCTCCTGGTAGGAAATGGCTGCGGCTAGGTCAGCTTCCGGTGCCACAACTACCAGATGCAACGAACGCCATCACCCATCGTTACGAGGACCTGCGCGGGCACCTCCTTACCAGCATCCCGATTTCTGTGCCCAGGCCGAAAGCCACAGGTCAGCTTTTGTGCGGCTGCACCCGGACCGCAGCATCGAAAGTGACTTGGTCGGGGATCGCGGTGGCGTCGTACTGCACGTCGACGATGCGCAACAGCGCGACCCTGTTCTCACCGGTGATATCGCACACGAGTTGCCCGGGGCGGATATTCGCAGCGGCCAGCGTCACTCCGTAATTCTGTTCATGAGCACATTCGGTCAGCGTGCCGATGCTGCCGGGCGGCAGGATGGCGATGCTCGCGTGCTGCGCCCCGTGCAGCGCGTGATCGGCGAGCCCAAACTCAATATCCGCCTCGGCCGGGCCAGGCGCGAGTTGGATTCCCCAGTCGGAGGCCAGCGAATCCAGATCCGCCACCCGGCCCGGCACGAGCACCAACGGACCGTGGCGCCGTTCCTGCTCCGGCGCGATACCGCCGACACCAGGTCGGGAGGGGCCGGGTGGACCGAATACGGCCTGCCCCACCGTCGACGGGACAACCTCCCGACCCAAGAACACACCGCTGATCAAGACCACCGCGAGGACCAGAACGCCGCCTGCGATCGCCAGCGCCCGGCGTCGCACCGAACTCAACTGAAGACCCGGGGAGCCTTCAGCCTGCTCGACCGGCAGTCCGCGCTGTGAAGTCGTTTCCTCGGCCAGCTCTCCAGTCTCGTTGGATGGGGCGGTGCGTTCCGCCTTATTGGTCGCTTCGGATGGTCTTTGACCCCCCGCGAACTGCCTCGTCGCCACGCGTCGCCACCACCACGTCGCCAGCGTGATCAGCGCACCAGTGATCGCCAGACCCGTGCTGAGCACCGACGCCCAGGTACCGGCCTGCTCCACACCCTGGGTGAACAGGACGACGGCCAGCCACACTAGCCCGGCCAGTAACACCAGCAGCCCAACCCAGAACAGCAGGCCCAGCATACGATTTACCTGCCAGCGGGTGTGCACGTCACACATCCTGCCCCGTGCCAGCTGACCTGGCCCCTACTGTGCAGCAGCATCCAGCCATCGCGAAACAACACCGACCACGGCCAACTGAGGACCGGCCCGCAGCCACGAGATGAGTGGCACTGGTCACACCGCCACAAGCCCTCGCGCCTGCTCCAAGAAGTCTCCTACTGCCGGGACCTTTGCGTGTGGTTTCAGCTGGCGGTAGAGGTCGCGGAGGCGGCTCGTGCCGCGGGTTGAATCCAGATTTTGAGACAAATCAAGTGCCGCTATGCCCCGCCCCGCAGCGGCGTCGAGGTCGCGCTGCGGGCCTGGATGGGCGAGGGCCTCGGCAAGACGGATCGAGAAGGTCGTCCGGTCGCGGATGAAGGACTCCTTAAGCAGGTCAACACCGTCCTGGAGCATCGCGGCAGCCTGGTCAGCTTTCCCCAATTGCAGCAAGCAGCGGCCGGCAACGTAAGTGACCTCAGCCGGCCCAACCCAGTACAGGTACGGGGGTTCATCGTCGTGCTTGAGGCGTTCGACGTGAGTGCGAGTCTTCGAGATCGCCGCCGCGCAGCCTGAGGAATCCCCCAAGCTCGCCAAGGCCTTTGCTTGCCTGATGTAGAGCGCGGTCAGCAGTCCCGCGGTCTCCCGGCCCCGCACGCCGAGGACCGCCGTCTCGACGAGGGTGACGGCCTCCCCAGGGTGCCCCGCGTCCGCAGCTTGATAGGCCATCAACCCGAGGATGTGGGCGCCCAGCGGCCGGTCATCGGCGCTGTGCGCCGCGCGCAGGGCTGCGATGTAGTAGCGCTGCGCCAGTCCTGACTGCCCGGAATCGTAGGCCGCCCAGCCCGCGAGCTGTCCCAGCTCGGCCAGCGCTATCTGGAGTGCGCGGCCGGTGGACTCGTCATAGGACGCCTGATCGAGCAGCCCGGTGATCACTCCGAACTCCTGCTCGGCCAGCGAGAGCACCGTGCCGCCTCCGGCGACATCATCCATCGCCCGCAGCTCAGGGATCATGGCCCGCAACCGGTCCACCAGCGTGGCCGACACCCGACGCCCCGACAACCCCGACCCCAGCGGCTCCGGCTCGTGCACCAGCCACTCATGCGCAGGAGCGGTCATGGCCATGCCGGTCAGGAACGCGAACT
>JAFAXZ010000240.1 GCA_019240665.1 Pseudonocardiales bacterium
CCGCAGGGGCTGCTCCACCGGCACGTCTTGCACAGTGGACAGGCTCGTCGGCGCGGCCTGGTCCGCGGCCTCCAACGCCGTCGCGGGCCGCGCGGTGAATGCCGGATTATCGGCTGGGTTATGGGCGGAGCTCACCGGTCCACGCCTCCCATCACCGGATCGATCGATGCCACCGCAGCGATGACGTCGGCGATGAGGCCGCCCTCGCTCATCGCCGGCAGGGACTGCAGGTTGACGAAGCTGGGATCCCGGACGTGCACCCGCAGCGGCCGGGTTCCGCCATCGGAGACCAGGTGGTAACCCAGTTCACCGCGCGGCGACTCCACCACGGAGTAGACCTGCCCCGGTGGCACGGCGAACCCCTCGGTGACAAGCTTGAAGTGGTGGATCAACGCCTCCATCGACTGTCCCATGATCTTACGGACGTGTTCCAGCGAGTTGCCCATCCCGTCGGAGCCGAGGGACAGCTGGGCTGGCCACGCGATCTTGGGGTCCGCCACCATCACCGGGCCGGGCTCGAGCTTGTCCAGGCACTGGGCCACGATCTTGAGCGACTGGTGGATCTCCTCGACACGCAGGACGTAGCGGGCGTAGCAGTCCGCGTCGGTGGAGGTGGGGACTTCGAACTCGTACTCCTCGTAGCCGCAATAAGGCTCGACCTTACGCAGGTCCCACTCCAGACCGGCGCAGCGCAGGATGGGGCCCGTGACACCCAGCTGCAGGCATCCGTCCAACGGCAGGTAGCCCACCTGCTGCAACCGCTGCTTCCAGATCGGCTGGCCGGTGAGCAGCTTGTCGTAATCCGGCAGCCGGGAATCCATCACCTTCAGGAAGTCCCGGATCTTGGTGTCGTAGCCCTCGGGCAGATCCTGCGCGACGCCGCCGGGCCGGATGAACGCGTGGTTCATCCGCAGGCCGGTGAGGAACTCCAGCAGGTGCAGCACCTCCTCGCGCTCGCGGAACCCAGCGGTCATCCCGGTCAGCGCCCCGAGCTCCATCCCGCCGGTGGCTATTGCCACCAGGTGCGAGCCGACCCGGTTGAGCTCCATGAGCAGCACCCGGATCACCTGGGCGCGCCGCGGCGCGGTGATCCCCAGCAACTTCTCGGTGGCCAGGCAATAGGCCGCCTCGTTGAACAGCGGCGACAAGTAGTCCGCCCGGGTGACGAAGGTGACGCCCTGGGTCCAGGTCCGGTATTCGCAGTTCTTCTCAATGCCCGTGTGCAGGTAGCCGATCACCGAGCGAGCCTGGGTGACGACTTCCCCCTCCAGTTCCAGGACCAGCCGCAACACGCCGTGCGTGGAGGGATGCTGCGGCCCCATGTTGACGACGATGCGTTCGTCGTGGCGCCAGTCCTCAATCAGGCTGTCCCAGTCGCCGCCGGTGACGGTGTACACCCGACCCTCGGTGGTTTCCCGCGCCGTGGCGGCATAGGGGTCTGGGCCGGTATCGCTCGCCGTGTCGGTTGTTCCGCTGGCGATGGTGTGCGCAGGTTCGGTCTCGCTGTGCTGTTGCCCGGTGTGCTGTTGCCCGGTGTGCTGTCGCGTGGTCATCAGGAGTACACCCTCCGCTGGTCCGGCGGAGGGATCTCGGCGCCCTTGTATTCCACCGGGATCCCCCCGAGCGGGTAGTCCTTGCGCTGCGGGTGGCCGTCCCAGTCGTCGGGCATGAGGATGCGGGTCAGCGCCGGATGGCCGTCGAAAACGATGCCGTACATGTCCCAGGTCTCCCGCTCGTGCCAGTCGGCGGTCGGGTAGACCTCGACCACGCTGGGCACGTGGGCGTCATCGACGTTGACGGCGACTTCGAGTCGGATCCGGCGCCGGTAGGTCATCGAGGTGAGGTGGTAGACGGCGTGCAGCCGTTGCGCGACTTCGGCGCCGTAGTCCACGCCGGATACCGAGCTGCATAGCTCGAAGCGCAGTGCTGGATCGTCTCGCAGGGCGCGACACAGCGCCACCAGGTGCTCCCGGCGCACGTAATAGGTGATCTCCCCGCGATCCAGGGTGACCTGCTGGATGGCTGCGGTGGGCACCCCGCGCTCGGCCATCGCGGCCAGCAATTCGTCGGTGAGCTCGTCGAACCACCCGCCGTAGGGCCGTTGCGCCGGAGCCGGCACGTAAGCCGGGAGCGTCAGCCCGCCGTACCCGGAGGTGTCCCCCCAGCCGCGAACACCGAACATGCCCTGCCGGGCCCGGCCGGCGACCACCCCGCCATGAGCTTCGTGCTCGTCCTGCTCGACGCTGGTCATCGCGGCCGAACTGTGCTGGCCGGGTTCGAGGTCCTGATCCGCCATTCCGCTCACTGCTTCCGAGCTTCGACGACCTGGGACCGGCCACTTCCTGAAGGTCTGGGTTCCTTCTGCGGGCCGTATCGCACCGAGGAGGGCAGCATCTCAGTGCGCTGGCCCGCTTTCAACGCGGCCCGCTTCGGCCCGAGCGGCTCATCCATGATCTTGGCGTGCAGTTTGAGGATCGCGTCGATGAGCATCTCCGGACGTGGCGGGCAACCCGGCAGGTACATATCCACCGGAACGATGTGATCCACGCCCTGCACGATCGCGTAATTGTTGAACATCCCTCCGGTGGAGGCACAGACGCCCATCGCGAGCACCCAGCGCGGCTCGGGCATCTGATCGTAGATCTGCCGCAGCACCGGGGCCATCTTGTTGCTCACCCGGCCCGCCACGATCATCAGATCAGCCTGGCGTGGCGAGGCCCGGAACACCTCCATGCCGAATCGGGCCAGATCATAGCGGGGTGCCCCGGTGGTCATCATCTCGATCGCGCAGCAGGCCAGCCCGAACGTGGCCGGCCACAGCGACGACTTCCGCGTCCAGTTGACCAGCTTCTCCACATTGGTCAACAGGATTCCGCTGGGAAGCTTCTCTTCCAGACCCATGATCAGTTCCAGTCCAGCCCGCCGCGTCGCCATACGTAGGCGTAGGCGAAGCCGAGCGTCACGATGAACAGGGCGATCTCCACCAGACCGAAGATGCCCAGCGAGTCCGCAGCCACCGCGAACGGGTACAAGAACACCATCTCGATGTCGAACAGGATGAACAGCATCGCGGTGAGGTAGTACGCCACCGGCATCCGCCCGGCTCCCGCGACCGGTTGTGGGGACGGTTCGATCCCGCACTCGTAGCCGTCGAGCTTGGCCCTGTTGTACCGGCGAGGCCCGATGTAGGGGGCAACGGCGACGGAGAAGACCGCAAAACCCCCCGCCAGCAGCAGCATCAGCACCAAGGGAACGTAGGACTGCAGCACGTCGCGTCCCTTCCTTCCCGTCTCGTGAACGTCCTACGTCTACCCTACGTGCGGGCCGGTCACGCGGTGCCTTGAGGCTAACCTAAATCTGGCCCCGATCAGGCGTTATCCTGACCGGAAGGCCTGTTGATCACACGCTGGGCGTCAGCCGGGTCATCGCTGTGATCACCCGGTCCATCGCGTCGCCCTCCCGGCTGTCGTAGAGGTTAGCCAGCAGCTTGAGCATGAAACGCATCAGCGTCTGGCGCGGCAGGGCGTGGCGGATGCCCGCGCGCATCACGGCCGGGTGGCCGATCAACCGACTGAACACGTTCCCCAGCCGGAAATACCCCCCCAGTTCTTCGCGCAACGCAGTGGGGTAACGCCGCAGTGCACGCTCCCGGGCCAGCCCCTCCGGCTGGGCCAGGGCCTGAACCGTGCACTCGGCGGCAAACCGGGCGGACTGCATGGCATAAGCAATGCCCTCACCGTTGAACGGGTTGACCATGCCGCCGGCATCCCCGACCAGCAGCAGGCCGCCCTCGTAGTGGGGGGTGCGGTTGAAGCTCATCGGCAGGGCCGCTCCGGCGATCTTGCCGGTGGCATTGCGCTCGCGAAAGCCCCACTCCTGCGGCGTGCCGTCCAACCAGGACCGCAGCAGCGCCCGGTAATCGGTCTTCCCGTACGCGCTGGACGTCGACAAGATGCCCAGGCCCACATTGGACGTCCCGTCACCCATGCCGAAGATCCAGCCGTAGCCGGGCAGCAGCTTAGGCTGCTGCGGGGTGGTGTGGTCCCAGATCTCCACATGGCTTTCCAGGAAGTCGTCGTTCGTGCGGGGGCTGGTGTAGTAGCGACGCACCCCGACACCCATCGGCCGATCCTCGCGCTTGTCTATCCCCAGGCTGAGCGCCAGCCGGGCGCTGACCCCGTCACAGGCCAGCGTTAGCGGGGCGCGGTAGGCCATCGGCTGCTTGTCCGGGCCCTGCCGTCCCCGCACGCCGACGACGCGCCCGGTGCGCTCGTCGGTGATCGCCTCGGTGACCATGCTGAGCTCGTGGAGCCGGGCGCCGGCCCGCTCGGCGTGGCGCGCCAGTATCTCATCGAAATCCCGCCGTTGGCGGACCGCGCCGTAGGGCGGGAAACTGGTCAGGTCGGGCCACGGCAGCTCGATCGTCACTCCCCCGCCCACCACACGCAGGCCCTGGTTGTGCAACCAGCCGGCCTCGGTGCTGGTATCGATGCCCAGGTCAATCAGCTGCTTGACGCCACGGGGTGTCAGCCCATCCCCGCACACCTTGTCCCGGGGGAATGCAGACTTCTCCAGCAGCAGCACGTCCAGCCCGGCGCGGGCCAGGTACGCGGCCGCCGTCGAGCCCGCAGGCCCCGCCCCCACCACGATCACGTCCGCATCGTTGTCCCTGGAGCCCGCCCGCCTGACCATCCCGCTCCCTCGCCACGATCCCGCACCGCCGTTCGCCCGAGTGTACGGGTCAGCAGCCTGGCCCCCTTGGCATCTCCGGGCCGCGCACTGGCCGATCATCTGGGCTGGCAGGTCGCGCTTTGTAGCCATAGCTTGATCGTTGAAAGTGCTGCCCGACCCGCTGCGGCCCCCCTCGGAGTACCAAAGGTCATCCATCGCGTGCCAACGGGTGCACAGCTCATGCTCGACCCCCGCCGCCACTGGCGATGGCTGCGAGCGACACCCGGGCTCCCTGGCCCGGGTGTGCCCGGTTAGCACACCGGGTCCACCATCGTGGGCCGCTAGTCCGCGGCGTCGCGGGAGCCTGCGGTGATGCAACGGTCCGGGTCGGCGAGGAATCGCTGCCCGCAGCCCTCGGAGCAGAAGTAGTAGGTCTGCCCGTGGTGGATGATGGTAATTGGTGCGGTGGCTTTGTCGATCTGCATGCCGCAGATGGGGTCTTTGGCGTAGTCGGCGCCGCCATCGAAATGCTCGCGGTTGCGGTAGAGCCCGTACAGGGCGGCGAAGGCAATCAGGGCGAGGATGTTGAGGATGGTGGTGTCGTTCCAGCACACCCCGTCGGGGGCCACCACCGCAGCATGCGTGGCGGGGACCAGGCCCAGGCCGGTGAACAGGTACTCTACGGCGAGCCCGGCCACGCTCATCACGACCCAGAACACCGCGAGCAGCCGCAGGGTGAGCCGGGTGCCGTAGTAGCGGCGGTAGATCAACAGCAGCGGTAGGGTGATCAGGTCGGCGAAGATGAAGGAGATCACCCGCCAAAGGAGATCCCGCCAACCCACAACGCTGCGGCCAAGGGGACGTTGCCGATCGAGCAGACGAAGGCGAGGATCGCCAGCAGCGGACCCAGGGCGACGTTCTCGACGCTGGAGGTGACGCCGTGGCCAGTGAGGAACAGTGACTGCCACACCCAGGTCGGGACCAGCACGGTGGCGAACCCAGCGGCGAGGGACCCGATCAGCAGTTCCTTGCGGAGCATGGTCAGATCGCTGATCGTATAACCGGCGGCGTCCGACCAGCCCGCCAGGCTGCGGATCCGCTTCGCCAGCGACTGGCCTCCCGCGCCGTCGAAATTCTCGGCGGGGTGGCCGTAGTAGGCGTGCGCGTCCGATTCGACCGTCCCGGTGTTGAGCCGGGCCCGGGTGTCCTGCATCCAGCTTGTCGGGATCACCCGGGGCAGCACCACCGCCTACAGCACGATCATGATGGCGCCGCCGCCGCATAGGAGCACGACGAGGAGACCATCCCGAGGAATCCGGCCTTGCCGACAGTGGCCGGCCGGTGATCACCCAGGACACGCTGCATCTGGCCGCGGGAGACGAAGGCCTGCACCGCACCGGAGAGCCCGAAGCCGAGCACGAGCGCCCACAGCGTCTCCCAGAACATCGAGAAGGCCTCGTACAGGCTGTTCCCGATAGCGCCCAGGACGCTCACCGCTGTCGTCCCCTCGTGGTGGTGTTGGATGGCCTCGCCCACCCATATCTATGATACACTATACGGGTACGGGGTATATATTATATGGCTTCTTTGATGCCGCGGCGGATCAACCAGACGTTGGCAGGCCAGGCGGTGATGAACCCGATGATCATGCCGAGTTGCATGAGGAACCAGTAGACGGGACTATCGGGGTGCGGGTGGGCATGGGGAAAGAACACGAAAGCCATCAAGGCCATCCAGCCGAACAGACCGACCTCGAAAGCGGTTAGGGACAGCACCTCGGCCTTGGCCGCCTCAACCAGACCCTTGCCCAACGACAGCCCGCGCATGGGCGCCATAGCCAGGTACTGAAACACAATTCCGAGACTAATCGCGGCCAAGCCGAAGACAGTGAACTCGGCGAGGGTGTCACCGAGCGTGCAGCCGGCGCCGCAGTGACTGACCCCGACCGCGGTGCTGGCCCAGCCCGGTCTGTCCGGCGGTTGCGACATCCCGTGTTCTTGCAGCCACCGCGACGAGCTGGGTTGCCCGAAGCGTCGGTAGGCCCACACTGCCACCGGACCGAAATACAACGCGAATACAACGCGGTGACCGGCCACACCGTCTCCATCACCCGCATCCGCTGCCGGTAGCCGCGGCCGAAGAGGTCGTAGTCGATCCACCCGGCGCTGACGAAAGCCACCGCGAGCGCGCACCAAGCCAGCACCGTCAACCACACCGGCGCCATGCTGTCCTCCCTGCACCGCAAGCCCCACCCGGCCGGGCACCGCCCAGGGGGCAACACGTCTGGATGTGAGTCAGCTTGACTTATGCCAGCGCGCACACCGCGTACCGACTGCCGAACAGATACATGAGGTCGCTCGCGTGTTGCCGGAAGCTGCTGAGTTGAAAGTCGTGCCTACATTGGATGGAAGGGTACGCGAACCGATGAGTGACTGGACGAGCCTGTGCTACGCCGTAGTTGATGTCGAGAGCAACGGCCAACAACCGCCCGACCTGGTAGAGATGGCCGTCGTGCCGATTGTCGGTGGCGTGATCGGTGAGCCGAAGAGCTGGCTCGTGAAGCCTGAGCGTCCCATCAAGTACTTCGCGACGCGCATTCACGGCCTGACGAATGACGACGTTGCCGATGCGCCTGCGTTCGCCGATATCGAAGATGAGGTACGCCGCCGCATTGATGACTCGGTGCTTGTTGCCCATAAAGCACACGTCGATGTCGGCGTGTTGCAGCGCCACCTGGACGAGTGGAAGTGTCCCGAGGTCTTCGACACGCTCAAGCTCGCCAAGCGCCTTCTGCCAAACCAGATGAGCTACCAGCTCGGCGCGTCGGTCACTTCTTTTTCACTCGCCGACGGCTTGCCTGACGCTCTCTTGCCCCATCGGGCGACCTATGACGTGCTAGTTACGGCACGGCTGTTCGTGCGGCTTGCCTCCCGCGACGACGGAACCCCGCGGTCGCCGCAAGAACTCCACGATCAAAAGCCGAGAGGTGACAGCAATGAAGTTCCGTCCCTTTTCTAGCCATGAGCGAGGCATATTCGTCAGTGTTGACGGCCCGAGTGGTGTGGGTAAGTCCAACGTCGTCCGACACCTGGCACACGAAATCATCTCGGAACGACTGACGGAACGCGGACCACATAACCGCTTCCAGCTCATGCCAGGTAGTAGCCATGCCGAAGTTCATTTCTACCGCCAAGCGACTGACTGCTTGATCCAAGCCGGTTTCGATGTGCTGTGCGCGGATTGCAACCAGCGGCCACCAGAGAAATCGGCGGCGTTCATCCGCGATCGACTGCTAACGTCGCGCCGCTGGACAGTCGATGTCCGGGTACGCGGAGTAAGATCACCCGTACGTGAGATTGCAGGAGGGCATGTGGATCTGGAACTGACGGCGTTGACGTCCACGGCGTTCGGCAACAGCCGGGTGGGTCAAGCCGGTCGTAATCTGCGGGTCAGTATCGGGGAGTGATCGGTGGGGTCCTCCAGGGAGCAGCTTCCGGACCTGCCGACGCCGCCGCAGCCTGCGGTGGACTCTGTTCGCCGGGAAGCACCCGCTTCTGGCCAGGCCCGCGTCGACCAAGACCTGCGCTATTGGGATGGCGCTGGTGCGGCGTCGGGGTATGACGCGTTCATTTCCTACAGCCACGCCCTGGACGGTGCCCTCGCCCCGGCGCTGCAGACCGGGTTGGAGCGGTTCGCCAAACCTTGGTATCGATCCCGGGTCCTGCGGGTTTTCCGGGACACCACAAACCTGGCCGCCAACCCAGGCCTGTGGACATCCATCGAGGAAGCGCTAGCCGCCTCGGCGTGGCTGGTGCTGATGGCTTCACCGACCGCGGCACAGTCCAAGTGGGTCAACCGCGAGATCGCCTGGTGGCTAGCGAATAAGTCTCCGCAACGGTTGCTCGTGGTGCTCACCAAGGGGGAGTTCGCCTGGGCCGACGACGCCGGAGGCGATGGCAGGGCGAGCGCGGCCCTGCCGCCCGCCCTGCGCGGCGCGTTCCGCGAAGAACCTCACTGGGTGGACCTGCGCTGGCTACATGACGTGGACCAGGTGGACCAGTCCAATCCCCGCTTGCGGGACTGCGTGGCCGACATCGCCGCCGCCGTGCGCGAAGTCCCCAAGGACGAGCTGATAGGTGAGCACATCCGCCAGCGCCGCCACACCAGGCAGCTGGTTTGTGGTGCCATCACCGCCCTGGCGGTGCTGTTGATCGCAGCGTTGGTGGCCGCGGTCATCGCCTTCCAACAACGCGCCACTGCACAACGAGAACGCGACACCGCTATCTTCAACCGGATCACTGCCGAAGCGGATCGAATGCGTAACACGGACATGTCTCTCGCAGCGCAACTCGACCTCACCGCCTACCGCATGCAACCGACCCCGGACCTCTACACGACCCTGGTCACCGATTCGAACGCCGCCTTGTCCACCCTTCTGACCGGTCACACCGACTCGGTCAGAGGGGTGGCGTTCAGCCCTGATGGTCACACCTTGGCCACCACCAGCGCCGACCGGACCGTGCGGCTATGGAACATCACCGACCCGGGACACCCCACCGCGCTGAGCCCACCCCTAACCGGCCACACCAGAACCGTCGGTACGGTGGCGTTCAGCCCTGATGGTCACACCTTGGCCACCACCAGCGACGATCAGACCGTGCGGCTATGGAACGTCACCGACCCGGCCCACCCCACCGCGCTCGGCCCACCCCTGAGCGGCCACACCAATACCGTCGGCACAGTGGCGTTCAGCCCTGATGGGCATACCCTGGCCACCGGCAGCGCCGATCAGACCGTGCGGCTGTGGAACGTGGCCGACCCGGCCCACCCCACGCCGCTGGACTCACCCCTGACCGGCCACACCAACTATGTCACCGCAGTGGCGTTCAGTCCCGATGGGCACACCTTGGCCAGCGCCAGCAACGACCGCACCGTGCGACTGTGGGACATTCCCCCTACGCTCCGGACCGGCCACACCAGCACTGTCAACGCGGTGGCGTTCAGCCCGGATGGGCACATCCTGACCACCAGCGGCGGCGACCGGACCGTGCGACTGTGGAACGTCACCGACCCGGCCCACCCCACCGCGCTCGGCTCACCCCTGAGCGGCCACACCAACGCCGTCTTCTCAGTGGCATTCAGTCCCGATGGGCACACCCTCGCCACCGGGAGCGCCGATCAGACCGTGCGACTGTGGAACGTCACCGATCCAGCCCACCCCACCGCGCTGAGCTCACCCCTGACCGGCCACACCAGCGCAGTCAGCGCGGTGGCGTTCAGTCCGGATAGGCGCACCCTGGCCACCGGCAGCCGCGACCAGACCGTGCGACTGTGGAATGTGGCCGACCCGGCCCACCCCACGCCGCTGGGCCCACCGCTGACCGGCCACACCAATACCGTCCGCTCGGTGGTGTTCAGTCCGGATGGACACACCTTGGCCACCGGCAGCGCCGACCAGACCATACGACTATGGAACATCACCGACCCAACCCACCCCACACCTGTGGGGCAACCCCTAACCGGCCACACCAACTGGGTCAACGCGGTGGTGTTCAGTCCGGATGGGCACACTCTGGCCACCGGCAGCGACGACCAGACCGTTCGGCTATGGGAGATGAACGTCGACCAGGCAATCCAGCGGATCTGCGCCACCACCGCGAATACCCTCACCCCAGCAAAGTGGGCGCAGTATGTCTCGCCGGATCTGCCCTATCATCCGCCGTGCCCATGATGCTGCTCTCAGGTGCGACGGGGTTCACTTCCTCCGTTCGGGCCTTACTACCTTCTCCTGCAACGCCTCAAGTGGCAGCTCCCAATCGTATGGCCGCCCACCACTGCCCGGCGGCCCAGGTCCGTAGACACCAGGACCGTAAAGCACCGTGACACCCATTTCACGCAACGCTGTGACACTACGGTCGAATGCTGGGTAGACAGCCTGAGCGCTGTTCAGTGCTGGTGCCACCACCAGCGGCAGACCGAGACCGATGGCTTCGGTGAGTAGCGCGAGGGCCAAGGTGTCGGCCAGGCCGTACACCCACTTGTTGCCGGTGTTGCATGTCGCCGGACAGGCCAGCATAGCATCGGGTGGCGGCAACGGATTCGTGATGTCCCACTGCTTATACTCCGAACGCACGGGGAAACCGGTTTGCTCTTCCAACGTGGGCCGATCGATAAATTTTAGCGCCTGCGGCGTGGGGATAACGCAAACCGTCCACCCCCGTGCCTGGGCACGGCCGACAAGCTCGCCAATACGCCGCGCCCGCGGGGAAGCGCAGACAATGAGGTACAGCACACGGCTGGTCCGGCTCAAATGAGATCTCCTTCCCAGAAACCGGGTACCGCGCGGTCTTCGGCCTCGGCCGGCCGTTCGCTGATATTGACCATGTCTGGGATCTTTCCCCTGCTCACAGAGGCCCTGGACCGGGGCACTCGCTTCGCCCGGCCCTGCCGCAACGCCAGCTTCAGCTCAGTGCGCAACTCGCCTTTCGCCTGCAGATACAGTGTCTGGTAAAGGGTCTCGTGGGACACTCTCATCTCCGGGTCATCGGGATACCCCTCGGTCACTCTGGCACTAATCTGCTCCGGAGACCACTTCTGTGTCAAACCTTCGTTCACCGCGTCATGAAGCCGGGGCGAAGCCATCAGCTTGTGCTCCTTCGGCCGCGCCTTCAATGACTCGTAACGCTCCTGCGCCGCGAGCGCCCGAAATGGGCACCACCACCATTACGATCGACCTGACGGGCGATCGTACTATGATGCCGGCCAAGCAGTTTCGCGATGCCACGAGCCGAATTATCCCGACGCAACTCGCGGGAGATCGTCTCCCGTTCCTCGGCGCACAACAGCGTGCCCCCACTCATCAATCATCCCCCCAGAACGTCCCCCGGAAAAGGGTACCTTAGCAGATCAAAATCTGCTAGAATAAAGGCCTGTCGCTACGACCGTTTGAACCCAAGCTTCATCTCCATGAGCCCGGTGGCGACCCGGCGTGCCGCGTCGCTGATCAGCAAACTGTCGCCAGTTTCCTCGGCGAGCACAAAACCTCGCTCAGCAGCCAACCAAGCAAGATCAAATTCTCTGAGCTTACAGAGCGTGGAGGCAGTCACCTGGTACGCCTGCGACAGCAGCGAGCGGGCACGTCGCGCCTGATCGTCCGCACCGGGATAGGCGGCAACGGCCGTCTGAGCGGTGGTGAGCAGACGCGGCAACGTCTGGCTAAGCAAAGGCCAATGGGCATTCTGGAAAACAGTATAGGCGTAGGTGACCTGCTGAGTGAGCCGGTCAAGATTCGGCGGCTCAGTGATTTCCGCGGCCGAGGGCACGAATACACGACTGATGGCCTGATAGGACTGCACAGCAGACCGGATAGCGGAAATCTCAAAGAGATCTAAACAGTGCCCGGCTTGGCGAACCTCAGTGGTGCCGGTCAAGTCCCCGACCGAGACATGGAGGACTTCGGCTACCCGTTCGAGCATCGGCAGCCGGAGCAGGCCACGCTCACCGCTCTCAACCTTGTCCACCCAGCTCAGTGACCGCTCGCACAGCTCAGCGAATCGCCTGCGGGTGAGGCCACGGCGGGCCCGCCACTGGGCAACCCGCCGACCGATCTCCCGCTGCCGTTCACTCGCGTCGTCACTGGACACCGTGTCATACTCCAAGCCCAGAGTTAGGTGGAACCTTTCGTATCTGCCCCTCCTAGGGCAGGTTATCAGCGGGTTTGCGCAGTTGGAGACCCTACTGACACGCCGACGTCGTCCCGAATCGGGGCATTAGACATTTTGTACGGCGCTTTCTGACCAGCAGGCCTTTAGCGTCGCTGCTGGCCCCAGGGCCTGGACGCACGGGCTACCCCAGCGCACGGTTGGTGCCCTTGCCGGTTGGCCTTGCGCGCTCCTCCTTCAGCGCAGGCCCCCACCCCGCTGGCAGGCACCAAATCCCCCGAACCGCGCGCTGCTCCAGGATGGACCCGCCCCGACCCTGGGTGCCATCCACGCACTGGAAGCCGTTGACACCAAGGGGAGCCCACGCCGAAGGCAGCGCTGGTGGGGTGGGTGTTCCGCGGAACACTCCGACCACGCCCTTCTTATCGCCGGTCACGCGTATGGCGCCAACGACCGCGGGCCGCCGGGTGCCCGTGAGGTGGACGGCGGGCAGACTAGCCGAGCGCGGGCTGAGGAAAGGATCGATGATGTTGACTTCTGTTGACGCACGTTTCCCGCTCGCCCGTTCCTGTTGTGATGTCCCTGACGTGGTTGGCGAGCCGTCGGCGGCCCGGTCGTTCGGGCTGCGGTTCCCCTGGTCGGGCACTGCCCTGGCCGAACTGTCCCCGCCGATGTCCGACTATGACGACGACCTACAGATGGCGGTGCTGCCGGGAACCAGAGAGCCAGTCATCTGCAGTCCCCTCACATGGGACCGCACCACAATTGGGGACCAGGATGGGCACAAGGGTCCGTCCGAGGAATGGAAGATGGACTACGCCCAAGGCTGATGATGCCGATTCTCATCCTCGCCGAGGACCACGATCCCACTGTGGATCGGGTTGTGGCCGCGCTGCGTGAGCGCGGCGCGGAGCCCTTCCGCGCCAACACTGCGTGGTTCCCGCAGCGCCTGTCGGTCGCCGCGGAGCTGGACGACGAAGCCTGATCCAGCGTCCTGCGCGGTCCGGCACGACAGATCGCCCTGCGGGACGTGCGTTCTGTCTGGTACCGCTCGCCGACGGGTTTCCGCGTGGACCCGCGCATGTCCGAGGCGGAGCGCCGCTACGCCGAGTCCGAGGCCCGCCTCGGGCTCGGTGGGCTGCTGCTGTCTGCGCACAATGCGCTGTGGGTCAACCACCCTGGCCGCGAGGCCGACGCTGACTACAAACCGCACCAGCTGGTGACGGCCCGCCGTTGCCGGCTGCGCACACCCCAGACCCTGCTCACCAACGAGCCCGACGCGGTGTGGGCGTTCGCGGCCGCAACGGCCGGATCGTGTCCAAAGTGCTGGGCTCCAACGTCGTCTACAAGCAGGGTCGCCGCAAGGTCGCCCATACCCGCCTGCTGACGACGACCTTGCCGACCTGAACGGCATCGACCTGACGTGCCACCTTCTGCAGCAGTACATCAACAAACGGTTCGATGCGCGTTGCATAGTGATCGGCTCGCGGGTGTTCACAGTGGCCATCCACGCCCACAGCTCCGAAGCCAAGGTCGACTTCCGCTCTGACTACTCAAGCCTGGCCTATGAGGTCCTCGACCCGCCCCAGCACGTGCTTGAGGGGATCCGCGCCTATGTGGACACCTTCGGCCTGGCCTACGCCTGTTTCGACTTCGCCGTCGGGTCAGGGCCGGAGGGCTCGGAGACGTTCTGGTTCCTGGAGGCCAACTGCCGGGGACAGCATGGCTGGCTGGAGCAGCAGACCAGCTTGCCCATGTCCGCCGCCATCGCCGAACTATTCATCGACGGGGACTGCGCGTGACCGACTGGCAACCGAGGGCTGCCGCGATGGTGAAGGCGATAACTGCCTCCGGCGAGCTGCGACACCCGACGACGCTGAGGGCTGGCATAATAAGCACACCAGCAGCGAACCCGGATGGCTGGACGCGGTCTACGATGACCGTACTCTGATCACCGCCTTAGCCGACGACCACGGCCCTTGCGGTGTGCAGCAGATCCCGGTGTCCTCCTCCACCACCCCGGCGCTCATGGCACACATGCTGGAGGAGTTGGACATCACACCGGGCATGCGGGTGCGGGAGATCGGCACTGGCACCGGCTACCACGCCGCCGTACTGTGTGCCGCCTTGGGTCAGGACAATGTGTTCACCGTCGACCTGCGCCCCGAACTCGTCTCGGCCGCCGGACAGCGGCTGGCGGAGCTCGGCTATCATCCGGTCCTGAGCGCCACCGACGGCGCGGACGGCCTAGCCGAGCATGCCCCCTACAATCGCATCATCGCGACCTGCGCTGTCCCCGCGATCCCCGCCGCGGGGATCAGCCAGCTCGCCCCTGACGGAATACTACTCACCGATCTCAAAGGCGGTCTATCCGCTGGGAACCTGGTCAAGCTCAGCCGCGATGCCGGCCGGGTGCTGTCCGGGCGGTTCCTGCCCTGGTGGGCCGGGTTCATGCCGATGCGCCACGAGCAGCACATTGCCCCCGTGCCCACGCCCCAGGGTGATGCCAGCATCCATCGCGCCACCAAGGTCCCACCCAGCTTGTTGGACGAGCCGGTGTTCGCGTTCCTCGCGCAACTGCACCTTCCAGCCGGGACGTCACTGCGCCTGCGAGGAGGGGACAACGGCTCACTGTCCACCGTTCTCGTGGCCCCGAACGGCTCCTGGTGCCAGGTGGCGCACGAACCCGATAGCCAACGGCGAGCACCAAGTCGCTGCGGCCGGAGCGCCGCTGTGGTCCGCGGTGGAGGCCGCCGCCGCGCTGTGGGAGGAGCTGCCGCGGCCCTCCAGGGAGCACTTTGGTCTAACCGCCGAACCCGGCGGGCGGCAATGGCCTGGGTGACCTCATCCGACGGCGAGCACACCTTCGCCTTGAAGCCGGCCCCCTGACTGGCGGGCCCACGCGCCCCGACCTATCCGAAAAGCTGCGCCGCCCGCGCGTCGTCGTCAGTGCCCATCAGGGCCTCTCCTCCCCCGCCCCCGTCGATGCCCGGGGGAGCGGTAGTCGCTGGCCCGCTGCATGATCTGGCTCGACGACGCCATCACCCCCCACCAGCGGCGAAGCTCAACCCCTTAGGTGGCCGAGATCATCCACACGGTGCTTCGAGAGGTTCGTGATAGCACCACCCACGCACGCCAATTCGAATCCGGGTGACCTGGACGGCTCTCCTACCATGGGCCGCATGAGGAAGCCTTCCGGTTCGCTGCTGCTCGACGACCTTGCCTGGCGTGGACTCATCCACGACAGCACCGACCTAGGCGAACTGCGCAAGCATGTGGACTCGGGGCGGCGACGCTTCTACATCGGCTTCGACCCCTCGGCGCCTTCGTTGACCATCGGCAACCTGCTCCCCGTGACCCTGATCATCCGAGGTGCGCTGGCCGGGCTTGAACCCGTGGTTCTCTTCGGTGGCGGCACCGGCCTTATTGGTGACCCATCGGGCAAATCGACCGAACGCAGCCTCCTCACCGTCGAGGAGGCTAAGGCCAACGTCACCCACCACCAGGAGCTCATGGCCCCGATCTTCGAACGTGCCCTGGGCAGCGAGCGGATGCCGGAGTTCGTCGACAACGCCGAATGGCTGCTCTCGCTGTCGTCCCTCGACTTCCTCCTCGACGTCGGCAAGCACTTTCCAACCAACGACATGATCCGCCGCGAGTCCGTCCGCCGCCGTTTGGAAAACCTCGAAGTGGGCATTACCTATACCGAATTCAGCTACGCTCTGCTGCAGGGCTACGACTTCATGCGCCTATTCGCCGACCGAAACGTTACCCTCCAGATGGGCGCCTCTGACCAGTGGGGCAACATCACCGCCGGGATCGACTACATCCGCCGCACGCTGCGCGCCCAGGCCCATGGACTCACCTGCCCGCTGCTGCTGCGATCGGACGGCACTAAGTTCGGCAAGACTGAGAAGGGCGCACTCTGGATTTCCGCCGACCGCACCCCACCCGAGGAGTTGTACAACTTCCTGCTCAACCTCACCGATGCCGACGCCCAGCGGTTCGTCCTGTTCTTCTCCCTCGAACCCCGTGAGACACTGGAGAAGCTATTCATCGAACACGAGACCGACCCCAGCCAGCGAACGCTCCAGCGGCGCATCGCCCAGGAGATGACCACGCTGCTCCACGGCCACGAGTCGTTCGACCCAACGAAGGCGGCAGCGTGGTCTCCGGGGCTGAAAGTCGGAGTTCGGTAGCGCGCGAACCTCGCGTGACGAATGGCGCAGAGAACGTGGCTCAATCAACCGTGGCAGCTGTGCTGTCGAACTCGGGGAGTGCAGGGCTGCTGGTACCCGAATCCACCTTGCCGGGTTCGTGATGATCGGGGGTGTCGCTCACGTCTGGCGTGCTGGGCCCCTCTGGCGTGCTGGGCCTCTCTGGCGGGCTGGGTGCTGTCCCGGCAGCGGGCGAGGGCAGCAGCGTGGCGGCGACGCCGCCCAGCAGCGTCGTGGCCAGGACGGCGACCGCGAGCGTCCCGAAGGGGACGTCGACGGGGTCGAACGCCGCTGCGCCAAGCCGCCCGCCGGCCAGCGCGCCGAGCACCGCGCTGCTGAACGCGAGCACCATGGCGGCCACCCCGAGCACCCGCAGCCGTTGCGGCAGGTCGCCCTCGGCGGGGACGCAACGGCGCCCTACCGCGACGCCGACCAGCAAGGGCACCACGAGGACGACATCCCACCAGGGCTGCACCGGGCCCTGCGGCAGCGCGGCGAGCAGAGGCACCGCCGGCACCGGTCCAGCGTGCACCGCCAGCGGGCTGACCCACAACGCCCCCACCGACAAGCCGGGTCCGACCAACCAGGACAGTCCGGCGATCGCCGCGTTGGGCAGATACCCGACCGACAGGACGGTCAGCCCGAAGACGCTGCCGGCATCGGACCCCGACATCTGGGCGACCTCGGGCGCGGAGGCCACCAGGGCTATCAGCACCGTGGCGAGACCGGCGGCAAGGAGCACCGCCAGACCCCACAGCCCGGCCACCAGGCCAGGCCGCACCCAGCCGGGTGCCCGGCGTAGCGCCGCGGGCAGCAACCCACACGGCCGGGCCAGGCCCAGACCCGCAGCGACCCCGGCGACTAGCACGCAACCGACGGTGGCCTGCGCGGGATCCACGGTGACGGCCGCCGGGGTCACCACCAGCGCCAGGACCGCACCCAGGACGCCGTGCGTGCCGGCAATCACCCCAGCCACCCTCCCGGCGTCGGCAGGCCGATGAATCCCGGACCGGATCGCCACCCCCGCCGCGCCGCGAGCAACCAGCGCGCCGAGAAGCAGGGTGGCCAGCAGCGGCAGGACCCCGAGCGGGGCCCCGTCAATGGTCAGCGGGACGTGGTGGGCGGCCAGCCAACCCACCGCCCCCGCCCGAGCCACCCCCGCCACCGAGGTATCCGCTCCGCCGGCCGCGGCGAGCATGGCAAGCGCCACGACGGCGGTGAGGTAGCTGACGGCGGCAGGCACGCAGGCAGCACCAATCAGTGCACCCCAGCCGGGGCGAGTGTCATCACCTGCTGGGTCACCGGATAGCGACGACAGGGGGAGAGGCGACAGCAGGGAACTCACGGTCCCCACCCTCGCAGCGTGGTAGTCCCCTCGCGACGATCAACTGGCCGACGCGCCCCTGTTGTCACCGGATCGGAGTACTGTGCCTGGGATCAAGACAGCGACTTCATGACCTCGCGCGTCAGCTCCGCAGTGCCACTGGGTGTTGTGCCGACCTGGACGCCGGCAGCCTCCAGGGCGTCCTTCTTGGCCGCGGCGGTGCCGGAAGAACCGGAGACAATAGCGCCAGCATGGCCCATGGTCTTACCTTCCGGAGCGGTGAAGCCGGCGATGTAACCGATGACCGGTTTGGTGATGTTGGCTTTGATGTAGTCGGCGGCGCGTTCTTCGGCGTCCCCGCCGATCTCACCGATCATCACCACTGCCGCCGTGTCGGGGTCGTCTTCAAAGGCCTGCAGGGCATCAATATGCGTGGTACCGATAACCGGATCACCACCGATTCCCACGCACGTGGAGAAACCGATATCACGCAACTCAAACATCATCTGGTAGGTCAGGGTGCCGGATTTGGACACCAGACCGATCCGGCCCGGACCGGTGATATCGGCGGGGATGATCCCCGCATTCGAAGCACCGGGGCTGATCACTCCAGGACAGTTCGGGCCGACGATGCGGGTTCCCACCGGATTCGTTGCCAGCCCGGTGGCACTGGCGTGCGCACAGAAGGCGGCGGTGTCATGCACCGGAATCCCCTCGGTGATCACCACGATCAGCCCGATGACGGCGTCGATCGCCTCGAGCACCGCGGCCTTGGCGAAGCGCGGCGGAACGAAGACCACGCTGACGTCGGCACCGGTAACGGCCATCGACTCGGCCACCGAGCCGAACACGGGCAAGGAAGCACCCCCGAAGTCGACGGTCTGGCCACCCTTGCCCGGGGTGACTCCGCCGACGACCTGGCTGCCCGCGTCGAGCATCCGCTGGGTGTGCTTGCGGCCCTGCGAGCCGGTCATCCCCTGGACGATGATTTTCGAGTCCTTGGTCAGGAAGATTGCCACTGGTCAGGCTCCCTTGGCGCAGGTCAGTGCGGCGAGTTCGGCGGCCTTATCCGCCGCGGCGTCCATCGTGTCAACCATCGTGACAAGGGGATGAGCCGCGTGCGCAAGGATCCGGCGACCCTCGGCGACACTGTTGCCATCCAGCCGGACCACCAGCGGTTTGGTCGCGGCCTCACCCACGATGTTCAGCGCCTGCACGATGCCGGTGGCCACCTGGTCGCAGGCGGTGATCCCGCCGAAGACGTTGACGAACACCGAGTGCACGTCCGGGTCACCGAGGATGATGTCCAGCCCGTCGGCCATCACCTGCGCGTTGGCGCCGCCGCCGATATCGAGGAAGTTGGCCGGCCGCATCCCCCCATGCGCCCGGCCCGCGTAGGCGAGGACATCGAGCGTGGACATGACCAGGCCCGCACCATTGCCGATGATGCCGACCTGCCCGTCAAGCTTGACGTAGTTGAGGTTGCGGGCCTTGGCTCGGGCCTCAAGCGGATCCTGCCCGGCCGAGTCGGCCAGTTCGGCGTGGTCGGGGTGGCGGAATACGGCGTTGTCGTCGAGGGTCACCTTGCCGTCCAGCGCAATGATCGATCCCCGCGGGTCGCGGACGAGCGGGTTCACCTCCACCAGGGTCGCGTCCTCGGCGACGAAGACATCCCACAGTTTCAGGACAGTGTCGGCCGCCGCCTGCGCCACCTCCGCCGGGAAGGCAGCGGCCTGGACGATCTCGGTGGCCTTCGCGGCGTCGACGCCGGAAATCGGGTCCACCGGCACCTTGGCCAGCGCCTCGGGTGTCGTCGCTGCGACCTCCTCGATGTCCATCCCCCCCTGCACGCTGGCCATCGCGAGGAAGGTGCGATGGGTGCGGTCGAGGATGAACGAGAGGTAGTACTCCTCAACGATGTCGCACGCGGGGGTCACCAGCACGCGGTGCACGGTATGACCCTTGATGTCCAGGCCCAGGATCGCAGTCGCCTTGCGCTGCGCCTCCTCCGGCGTATCGGCCAACTGCACGCCACCAGCCTTGCCGCGGCCGCCAGTCTTCACCTGAGCCTTGACGACGACGGTGCCGCCGAGCTCCGCAGCGGCGGCTCGGGCCTGCGCGCTGGTGGTGACAACGCGGCCGGGTAGTACCGGGACGCCGTGGGCGTGAAACAGATCCTTCGCCTGGTATTCGTACAGATCCACGCGCTCGACCCTATCCAGCCGCTGCCCAGCGGCAGACCACTGGCCCTGGTGAAAAGTCACTCCACAGGAGCGGTGGCCAAGGCGTCGCGCACCCACTCGACGATCTCGTGGGTGGTGGCACCCGGGGTGAAGACCTTGGCCACGCCGAGCTCAGTGAGCGCCGGGATGTCCTCATCGGGGATGATCCCGCCACCGAAGACCAGCACGTCCGTCGCGCCCTTGCTCTGTAACAGCTCGATGACCCTGGCGAATAGCGTCATGTGCGCACCGGAGAGCACCGAGAGCCCTACCGCGTCGGCATCCTCCTGCAGCGCCGTCTCCACGATCTGTTCCGGCGTCTGATGCAGCCCGGTGTAGACGACCTCCATGCCGGCGTCGCGCAGGGCACGAGCAACGACCTTGGCGCCGCGGTCGTGCCCGTCGAGCCCCGGTTTCGCGACGACCACCCGGATCCGTCCCCTCATTGAGCCAAGAGTAGCTCGTATTGTGACCGCATGAACCCCGCTGGCCAGCTCTGGCTCGCGGCACGCCAGTTGGTCATGCACAGCACGCATGCGGCAGGGTTGGTGGCGGTATCGACGCGCACCACACTGGGCGCGCTGTCCCACACCGTCGCGACGGTCGCTCGACCTGCCGGTGCACGGGGGGTGGCGTTGGAGGCTGGGGTGTTTCTCGTGCATCTCGTGATGTATCCGTGGGGCGCACTCACCGAGCAGTTACGTCCAGGCGGCCCCTACGACTGCTACCGCACCGACGACTTACCTCCTACCGAGCGCGGTCTGGTGATCGCCGACGTGCGTGCTGTGGGGACGCCGATCCTGCTGGTACCCGGTTTTGCCGACAACCGATCGGCGTTCGCGGTGCTGGGCAGGGCCTTGCGCAAGCACGGATTCAGCGTGGTCTATGGCCTCAACTACAGCGTCCTCACCGCACTGACCGGCGACGTGCGCAGTGCGGCCCGCGAACTGGGCCGCGAAGTGGAGCGGATCTGTGCAGCGACCAACGCCGAGCAGGTGCACGTGGTGGGACACTCACTGGGTGGGCTGGTGGCCCGCTACTACGTCCAGCGGCTGGGCGGGGATGCCCGGGTGCACACCCTGGTCACCCTGGGCACTCCCCACCACGGGACGCTGGCCGCGTACCTGCTGCCCACTCCGGTGCTCCACCAGCTGCGCCCACACTCCGACATTGTGACCGAGCTCGCGGCACCGTCGCCGGGATGTCGTACCCGCTTCGTCGCAGTGTGGAGCGAGCTGGACGGGTGGATCGTGCCCCAGCGCAACGCCAGGCTGGATCATCCGGACCTCCTCGTGACTCATTACCAGCTCAGCGACGTCGGACACCTGTCGCTGCCGGTCAACCCGCGCGCTGTGCACACAGTGGTGAGCTCGCTGACTCAGCTTGACGGTGCTCCGCCGGCCCGCTAGCGGGCCACGGCAGCGCTGGTGGATGGCCTGATGGCCGACGCGGCGACAGCCAACGGCATCGGCTCGTCCCCCACCTCCGCCTCGTAACCCCGGGCGGCCGACCGCCCAGCGCGGAAGAACGAACGCTGGCCGATACAGCCGGACGTATCGCGGAACGGCGCCTTGCCCCCAGGCATTGCCCGTGGTTACGGTCCCGCGGTCCACGGCCCGAGTACTGCTGATTGGAGACTGGTCCCCACCAGCCCCCCGGGATCCCCCGCCCGGTGTCAGTACGGACTCCCCGAGACGGAAAGGCAGGTCTTGGCTCGACACCGCTCCCCAGGCGGCCGACAACCATCTCCGGTGGTTGAGGCGGCGCTGCGTTCTCACCTTTCGGGTACCCAGGTGGTGCACCGCATCACGGCCCCCTCCCCCACCGCGCGCGGTCGGGTGGTGGTCGCAGCCGTTGCCGCTGGCGCCTTCATGGCCGCAGGCCAGACGATCGACCACAACGCCGTCACGATCTCCGGCGATCCCACGTTGCTGGCATCCGCACAGGATGCGTCGACGGCGGTAGGCCTCGGTGGCCCTGCCTCTGCACCGGAGTATCTTCCAGTGACTCGGCCCGCAGATCCTGCCTCGCTCGAAGCCGTGCAGGCGATGGCAAAGGGTCAGCGCCTGCTCGACGAGCGCACCACCCAGGAAGCCGAGGCCAGTCGAGTTCAGTTCGTCTTGCCCACGAAGGGCGTCTTCACTTCGGGATACGGCGCCCGGTGGGGAGTGTTCCACTACGGTATTGACCTCGCCAATGCCATCGGAACGCCGATCGTCGCCGCTGCCGACGGCGTCGTTGCGGAATCCGGACCGGCCAGCGGTTTCGGCCTCTGGGTGCGCATCCGGCACTCTGACGGCACGATTACCGTCTACGGGCACATCAACCGCTCGCTCGTGGTGCAGGGCCAGAAGGTCCGAGCGGGCCAGGAGATCGCCGAGATGGGCAACCGGGGCAACTCGACCGGACCGCACCTGCACTTCGAAGTGTGGAACCCAGCCGGCCAGAAGATCAACCCACTCATCTGGCTGCACCAGCACGGTATCGACCTGTGACGGCGCTGCTCGCCAGCTCACTGGCCGCCATCCAATGGCCATCCACCAACCAGATGAGCGTGCGCCGTGCGCCACACCGAGCACAGCCGACGCCGGCTGCGCCACGGGCGGAACGCCCGGTCGCAGTGCCGACAGCGTCCGCGCTGACCAGAACCGTGCTGCACCAGAAGGCTCCGCCAAGCCGTGGCAAGAGGCAGCAGCCGAACCCGCACCGCTGGCCAAGCCGCCCCTGGCTCCGCTGCGCGGAGCATCCGCTCCACGTCGCGCAGGTACGCCTCCACGCGCTCCCGCAAAACCCGGCCCAACCGCTCGTCCATTCCGCACCCCCAGCAGCGTAGTCGAACATATGTTCGAAAGCTAGTGGGTAACCCTGACATCCTGTGGAGTGCGACGAGAACCGGTCAAGCCTTGGCTATCGTGGTGATCAGCAGCGCCGGCCCTAGCCGCGACCAAGTGGCTTCGGCGACGGCGTGTGCTCTTAGCCAGCGGAAATGTAGGACTGCAGGTATGCCCAATCGGCCTCCAGCTCGCCGATTCGCGCCTTGACCAGATCGCCCATGCTGACAACGCCGCTGAGTTTGCCGTTGACCATCACCGGCAGGTGCCGGATCCGTCGATCGGTCATGGTCCGCAGGATGTCATCCACTTCGTCGGTGAGCATGCAGCTGACCACTTCGACGTTCATGATCTCCGAGACCGGGGCGTGAACCAGCGAAGCGCCGCGCTCATGGAGGAGGCGGATGAGGTCGCGCTCCCAGACCATACCCACCACCGCGCCGCCGTGGACAACGACCACAGCCCCGACGCGGTGCCTCACCATTTCAGCAAGCAGAACGGCGACCGGCACGTCCGGCGTAACAGTCGCGACCACCGATCCCTTAGCGCGTAGTACATCCGCTATCCGCACCGGAACGGCCCTCCGATCACTGGCCGAGGTTGAAATCTGAGAATACGTCCAGCGCGCACGGGGCGAAAGGGTGCGACTCGTCAGACAACGCGCATCGAGCACCACTACCCACCCGGCGCACCACTACCCACCCGGCGCGCGTGACGCAGCTGTCCTGCTCATGTGGTCGGGATGGTGGTGCAGCCAGGCCCAGGACCCGGAGGCCGCGTCGATGAGCCAGCGGATGCCTTCACCGTCGGCGTCGAGTTCTGGAGGTGCATAGCTCATGGCGCGGGTCAGAAGAACCCTAGCGCGTTTTCCGAGTAGTTGAACACGATGTTCTTGATTTGTTGGTAGTCGTCGAGCGCCATCTTGTGGTTCTCCCTACCGATGCCGGACTGGCCGTATCCGCCGACCGCCGAGTGCGCCGCGTACTGGTGGTAGCAATTAGTGAACACAGTGCCGGCCTGAATGGCACGGCCGGCGCGGTAGGCGGTGGTGATGTCGCGCGTCCATACCCCGGCACCGAGGCCGTAAGAGGTACAGTTGGCCAGCGTGATTGCCTCGTCAAAGTCAGCGAACCTGGTCGCTGACACTACGGGTCCGAAGATCTCCTCCTGGAACACCCGCATGGAGCGGTCGCCCTCGAAGATTGTCGGAGTGATGTAATAGCCGCTGGCCAACTCGCCGCCGAGGTTAGCCCGCTCGCCGCCAGTGCGCACTTTGGCGCCCTCGCGCTTGCCGATCTCCAGGTAGGACAACACCTTTCGGAACTGTTCCTTGCTCACGATCGCACCGATCATGGTGTCCGTGTCCAGCGGATGTCCTATCTTGATCGCCTCCGTACGCGCGGTGACATCCGTCATGAACTCCTCGTAGATGCTCGACTGGATCAGGGCGCAGGAGAGGCACTGGCACGCCTCGCCCTGTACGAGGGTGAACATCAAGAAGCCTTCCAACGCCTTATCGTAGAAGGCGTCCCGGCGCGCGGCGACGTCGGCGAAGAACACGTTGGGGTTTTTGCCCCCCAGCTCTAGCGTCGTCGGCACAATGTTCTCGCTGGTGTACTGGAGGATGAGCCGGCCGGTCGAGGTTTCGCCGGTGAAGGAGACCTTGCGCACCCGCCTGTTGGAGGCCAGCGGCTTGCCCGCCTCGGGCCCGAAACCGTTGATCACGTTCACCACGCCCGGCGGCAACAAGTCGGCCACCAGTGACAGCCAGACGTGGATCGAGGCCGGAGTCTGCTCGGCTGGCTTGAGCACCACCGTGTTGCCGGCGGCGAGAGCAGGGGCCAGCTTCCACGAGCTCAGAAACAGCGGAACGTTCCACGGGACGATCTGCCCGACCACGCCAAGTGGTTCGCGGAAGTGATACGCGGCGGTGTCCTCGTCGATCTGCGCGATGGTGCCCTCCTGGGCGCGGATCGCGGCGCCGAAGTAGCGAAACTGGTCGATGGCAAGGGGGATGTCGGCCAATAGCGGTTCGCGGATCGCCTTGCCATTGTCCCACGTCTCGGCGAGTGCAAGTTTGATCTGGTTGGCCTCCATCCGGTCAGCGATCGCGTTCAGGACCGCCGCCCGTCCCGCCGGTGCTGTCCTACCCCACGCCGGTGCCGCTGCCTCAGCAGCGTCCAGCGCAAGCTCAACGTCCTCCTCGCCACTGGCCACTTCACTGAAAACTTGACCGGTCACCGGCGTCGGATTGTCGAAGTACGCACCCCGGACCGGTGGCACGTACTCGCCGCCGATGAAGTGGTCGTAGCGGTCGGCGAAGGACACGATGCTGCCGGGCTGCCCCGGCGCCACATATCGGGTCACGGATTTCCTCCTGGGCATGTGCACTGAGTCGGTTTCGACCAGGTATGCGGGCGGGTTCACTGACCTAGCCCCAGCCCCCCGGTGACCGCGAGCACGGCACCGGTGACGAAACCGGCGTCGTCGTCGACCAGGAACCGGACGGCGGCGGCGACCTCTTCAACCTTGCCGATCCGCCGTAGCGGAGTCCTGGTGAGTAATTCTTGGCGGCGTTCCTCGCGGAGGTTGGCGAGCAGACTATGACAGGCTTGACCTACGAGCAAGTCAGTCAACTAGCCGACCGGATCGAGGAATATTGCACGGTAAGGCGGTGCTGGAGGTCCCCAAGAGTGAGCCGGCGTTCACGTCAGCTGGCGCCGAGGGCGGCGGAGACGGCATCACGTACCTGGCCATCAGTAGGGACCGGGGTGCCCTGCTCCTCGGCGATCTCACGTAGCGAGGTCATCGTGACATCGCGCAGGCCGCAGGCGGTGAACTGGTGGAACGCGGTAATCTCGGGGTTGATGTTGATAGCGAAGCCGTGGCTGGTGACGCCACCCCTGATCCGCATGCCGATGGAGCAGAGCTTGCGGTGATCCGGCGTCCACACACCGACCAAGCTGGGACTGCCTTTCGGGGTATCCCTGCGGACCGTCGTGAAGCCGAGTTGGGCCAGTCCTTCGGTCAGGCCATGCTCCAGCCACCTCACGATGTCGGCCACTCCCCGGTCGCGGATGTTGATCACTAAATAGCCAACCAGTTGGCCGGGCCCGTGGTAGGTGGCGTAGCCGCCGCGATCAACCGGCACGGTCGGGATCGCCGTCGCCTCAACCGGCAGATCGGCCAACGAGGTCCGAGGACCGTAGGTGATCACCGGCGGGTGGCTGAGCAGGAACAGCCGATCACCGGCTAGCCCACCCCTCCGCTGCGCCACCCAGATCTGCATGTCCTGGGCGGCTTGTTCGTAGTCGACCACACCAAGATCGACCCGCTGAATCGGCCAGCTCATCACAGTGTTTCCGCAGGATAAGAGATCTGACACATGATACAGCCTAACGCCGGACAGCACGACGACCCAGACCGCGCGGCCTGAACGACCGGGAGTCGGTGCCAAAACAGCTTGCGGCAACCTTGCTGTTGATAGGCTTCCGATTACATACATGCCGTAGCCAGAATATGCGTGTGGGGGTGGGGATGACTGTTCGGCACGGTCCTATCGCCCTTGTAACCGGAGCAAACAAGGGCATCGGCAAGGAGATCCGAGAGGACTCGCATCCAGGGGAATGATCACATTCCTCGGCTGCCGTGACCGCTTCGCGGTGAACTAGCCGCCCGCGAACTCGGCTCGGCGGGCACGGTTATCCCGGTGCGCCTGGATGTGAGAGACCAGCCGGCCGTGGAAGCGCTCGCGCGGCGACTGGCCGACGAGTTCGGCCGACTTGACGTCCTGGTCAACAACGCCGGCATCAACCGGGGCTCGGCGACACCTAGCGAGGTTACCGCCGCAGACCTGCGCGAGGTCTACGAGACCAATGTCATCGGAGTCATCGTCATTACGGTGGCGCTGCCGAGCTTTGGTGCTCAGATGCGAGCCGGCGTGAGCGGCTTGCAGTGGGTCGTCGCCGGTTACACGCTCGTGTTCGCCGCCGCGCTGCTGTCGGCAGGCGCGGTCGGAGACAGGTACGGCCCCAAGATCGTCTTTCTACCCGGTGGCGTCAAGCCAGGCGAGGATGGCCACGACCCCCGCGAGGTGGCGGACATCCGGCAGGGTGAGCTCCGCCGCGCCTGCGCACACCTCGGAGTCTGGCAGCTAGAACTGCTCGGTTACCACGACTCCGGCATGGCGGGGCGGGACTGTCAGCACCGCGAAGACACGTTCTGCAGTGTGCCCGTTGAGTCCGCCGCCAGCCGGATCGCGCAACTCATCGAACGTTACCGACCGCAGGTGGTCGTCACCTACGATCCGCACAGCACCTACCAGCACCCTGATCACATTCATGCGGCCCGCATCGCGACATATGCCGTGGACACGGGGCAGATTGTGGCGAAACTGTATTATAAGGCCCATGGCAGCAGCTATTGGCGGCGGCTGAACCGGGCGTTAGCCGACATCGGAATTCAGCGGCCTGCTCCGTCCGGGGAAATACTACGAATGTTGGAATCCGTCGAACAGCGGATCACAACAACCGTCGACGTCAGTCAGGTCATCGACCGGAAACGAACCGCGCTGCACTCGCACGCCAGCCAGATCGGCTCCTCACTGGCCGGCAAAATTTCCGCCGCCCAGTTCTCATACGTATTCAGCCCGGAGACCTACATCCGAGCCCGTGACACCACCGGAACACCCATACCCGAAGATGATCTGTTCACCGGATTCCAGTCGGCTGGCCGCCACTGGCGATGCTCCGGCGGCGGCATCGGCGGATCGCGCAGCGAGCCACAGCTCGAACGATGACCGTCACCGGCCCCTCGGGCCCGCGATGCTACAGCTTCACCAGGGGGACTCCGCCAATGAGCATCAGCCGGATTGTCCCAGCCGAGCCGAAATCGATGGTCGCGGTGGCTCGCGGGCCACTGCCGTCAGTGGCCACCACGGTTCCCAGGCCGTACTTGTCATGGGTGACCCGATCCCCCACCTCCAGCGATAGCGCCGGAGTGTTCTGCCAGCCCCGGAACGGAGTTGAGCGCAAGCCGTGGGCAGCCACGCCGGCCTGCGCTGAGTCATCACCGGTCACGTCGGCACTGTTGAATCCGCGACCGCCGAATCCGCGACCGCCGAATACCGTGTACCCGACCGGGCCGGCCCGGCCAGGTTCCTCGCGCCGCCAGTGCACCAACGACTCGGGCACGTCAGCCAGGAAACGCGACGCCGGATTGGTCATTGGCTGTCCCCACGCAGACCGGGTGACCGCCCGCGACAGGTAAAGCCGATGCCGGGCCCTGGTTAGCCCGACGTAGGCCAGCCTGCGCTCCTCAGCGAGCTCGGTCTCCTCCCCCAGCGCGCGTAGGTGCGGGAACAGACCGTCCTCCCAGCCGGTGAGAAACACCACCGGGAACTCCAAGCCCTTGGCGGTGTGCAGGGTCATCAAGGTCACCACACCACCCGATGCTTCACCGTCGTCGTCCGGGACCTGGTCAGCATCAGAGACCAGCGCGACCCGCTCCAAAAACGCCGCGAGCGACCCGGGCTCGACACCACCGTCCTCCACCGGAACCACCGGCCCAGCCTCAGTAGCGAACTCCCGCGCCACCGTCACCAGCTCAGTGAGATTGTCCAGCCGGGAGCCGTCCTGCGGATCTTCGGAGGCGTCCAGCTCGGCCCGGTAGCCGGTGCGCTCAAGCACCGCCTCAAGCACCTCCGCAACTCCCTCGCCCGCCGTCACCTTGTCCCGCAGCTCGTCCATCAGCACCACAAACGCCGTGATCGCATTGCGAGATCTTGGGTTGAGCAGTGGGATCTCCTGGCCGGCCGCAGCGGCCCGCAGCGCCACGGCGAAAGAGATCCGCTCCCGCTCGGCGTACGCGGCCAGCACGGCCTCCGCACGGTCCCCGATCCCCCGGCGTGGTGTGTTGAGGATCCGGCGCAACGACACGGTGTCCTCGGCGTTGTCCAACACCCGCAGGTAGGCCAGCGCGTCCCGGACCTCGCGGCGCTCGTAGAAGCGCACCCCGCCCACCACCTTGTAGGGCAGCCCGAGCCGGATGAACACCTCCTCGAATACCCGGGAGGAGTTGTTGGTCCGGTAGAACACCGCCACGTCACCAAACCGGGCACTGCCGCTGTCGACCAGCTGATCGATCTCCGACGCGACGAACGCCGCCTCGTCGTGTTCGTTGTCTGCGACGTAGCCGACGATCGGCTCGCCATCCCCGGCGGCCGACCACAGCCGCTTGTCCCGGCGGCCGGGGTTCCGCGCGATCACCGCGTTCGCTGCGGACAGGATCGTCTGGGTGGACCGGTAGTTCTGCTCCAATAAGATCGTTCTGGCGTTCGGGAAGTCCCGCTCGAACTCCTCGATATTGCGGATCGTGGCGCCCCGGAAGGCGTAGATGGACTGGTCGGCATCGCCCACTACGCACAGCTCGGCGGGATCCTCCCCGTCCACCGCCGCTGGCCCCACCAGTTCCCGGACCAGCGCGTACTGCGCGTGATTAGTGTCCTGGTACTCGTCGACCAGGATGTGGCGGAACCGGC
>JAFAXZ010000294.1 GCA_019240665.1 Pseudonocardiales bacterium
GCTCTCCGCAGCGGTGTACGGGGGTAGCCGCGAGGCGTGCTATTGCTGGTCATGACCAAGTACCGGTGTAGCCCGGACTCTGGCGAACGGAGATGAATGAGACGAGAACTGAGACGAGCCTGTCAGCCGCTCCCTCTTCGACTGCCCTCTACAACCAGGTGCCCACAGTGCTGACATGGTCGAGGATGTGGCCAGGCAAGGCCAGTCCGGTGACGTCGACGAGCCAGAGCCATGTCAGCTAGACTTATGAAGCCGCCGTTCTGTGGAGCGGTATGGAAGTGAGCCCGGTGCTGAGTCCCCGCCGGACGACGGGGTCCCGGGCTCGCGTCATGTCTGGGGGGACGTCAGGCTTCGAGGATCTGAACCAACCCGGTCAACTCATCCTGGTAGCTGTGGTTGCCTCGGCGTGCCGCACCAGCTGCACCAGCGACGAAGTCGGGCAGCCACAGCAACGGTTCCTCAGTGCCCGCGGCATGATCCATGCGAAGTCCACCGGTGATCAGCTTCGCCGTACGCAGGGCCGAGAGCAGCTGGCTATCGGCTTGATCTTGGCTTCGTTGCCGACGCTCAAGGACCACGTGTCCCACCCCAGCCTGGTCCAACTCGCAGAGCAATCGGCGCAGACACAACCGCCGACGCCGTTCGCTGCCCTCATCCCTCGCGGCGCGGATCACCACCAGATGCAGCGCGGGAAGCGTGGCGATGGTCTTGATCCCGAGCATACGACGGTTGTCGTTCTCACCGTGCCAGTGCAGTTTGCGCTGGCCGCGTAGCCGCAGAGCGTCGATCGTAGTCCGCGCTGTATCAAGATGATCACCAGTGATCACCGCGGCGGCGAGAAGATAGGCGCCAGCGCTGGGCTCCGACTCGTCAACGAAGGCGTGGAGGCTCACTGTTCAGAGGCCACACCGACAGCGTTCAGGCACGTCCCCTCCCTACCCTGGGTTGGTGAGGCGCCGGTGACCCTAGCGGCAGCCACGCACGACGCCTGCGGGGGGATTTGGGACAACGCGGAGATCGAAGCTGCCGCGCGTCAGATTCTCCCTTCCCCTGTGTTCTCCCTTCCTGTGCCCAGCCGCAGCAGTAGTCCTCGGAGGTCTGCCCCGGCGAGGGCGCGTACCTTGGAGTTGGCAAGATCTTGTGAGAGAACAACACGCGGTTTAGGAAAGGTTCGTCAGTAGCAGACCGTGTATAGCCCTTGACGTGCTGTTTTGCCTGGCCCGTCGGCGGCCGAACTCGCGCTCATTTCGTAACCGCTTCGCGTTTCGCGTCGGCCTGCCGCAGGACGGGGATGGGGAGTGGGTATCCCGTCGCGTCGGCGAGCTTGTCTCGGAGCGGGCCTGGGATAGGGGGTCCAGCTGGAGCACCGCATGCGCTGAACGAGCTGGACCCCCTATCCCAGGGCTGCTACGCCTCCGGCGCCGACGCGACGGGATACCCACTCCCCTTGGTGACCCACTACCTTCGCGCCCAGCCCTGGGGCATCCCGGAGTCGAGGCCCGCCGGAGGCCGGTGATTGCTGATCTTAGATCGGTTGTGCGCTTCGGTGTAAACGCGGATTGGCCGTGTGCCCGCGTACCTCGGAGTGGCGCTGCGTACGGCTGAGCTGCGGCTACATGCCGGTGCGGATTGCCCCGTACGGACTGGTCGCGGCGCTTCCGCTGACGGCTCGCTGACGATGATCAGACCTGAGCCTCGGTTTGGAAGACTGTCCGACACGCGGTTAGGACCCGCAACTCTGGTACGCGGCGGTGCAGAGCACCAAAGCCCACCCGCGATACTGCTGGCGGAACCGGCCCGACCAAGCGAACCGCCGCCAGGACAGACGCAGGAAGCGGAAGCCACGAGGGATCGGAGCCCTCCAGCTCGGCGACGAGGCCCGCAACGCCCCGGTCGCCCGGCGCGGCTGCTCGACCTGTTACCAGAACACTCGGCGGCGGCCACGAACGGCTGGCCGGCCGCCCTCGCATCAGCCCAAAAGGCACTGCCACGGCGTGCATCGGGAAAAGCAGCGTCGGTCACGCTGTAGCGGAGCCT
>JAFAXZ010000336.1 GCA_019240665.1 Pseudonocardiales bacterium
CGGGTCCTCCGGGTCACCAGCGAACGGGTCGGGGGGAAGTGAGTCATGCGCCACGGCTGGCACCGTACCCGCCCGATGGATGGCCTCGAGTGGATGGCCCCCGGGTGGATGTCGGCCCCGGGTGGATGTCACTGTGACGGACGCACGGGGATGGATGCCTGGGACGGATACGATCGTCGCATGACCAGCGAGCTCACCGCGCCCAGCTTCCCGTCGAAGTTCGCGCTGCTCGGTCTGACCTTCGATGATGTCCTGCTGTTGCCCGCCGAGTCCGACGTCGTACCCGCGGAGGTCGACACTTCGACCAGGCTGTCCCGCAACATCATGCTGCGAGTGCCGCTGCTTTCCTCGGCGATGGACACGGTGACCGAGGCGCGGATGGCTATCGCGATGGCCCGGCAGGGCGGGATGGGGGTCCTGCACCGCAACCTGCCGGCGCAGGAGCAGGCCGCGCAGGTTGAGGTGGTCAAGCGATCCGAGGCGGGCATGGTGACCGATCCGGTGACCTGCCTGCCGGAGGACACCCTGGCCGACGTGGACGCGCTGTGTGCCCGCTACCGGATCTCCGGAGTGCCCGTCACCGATTCCGCGGGCGTGCTGGTCGGCATCATCACCAACCGGGACATTCGCTTCGAAGTCGACCATGACAAGCGGGTTGCCGACGTGATGACCAAGCCGCCACTGATCACCGCGCAGGTGGGGGTTACTGCGGACGCGGCACTGGGTCTGCTGCGCCGGCACAAGGTTGAGAAGCTGCCGATCGTCGACGGGCAGGGCAGGCTGCGCGGTCTGATCACCGTCAAGGATTTCGCAAAGACCGAGAAGTACCCGCTGGCGACCAAGGACCCAGACGGGCGGCTCCTGGTAGGCGCCGCGATCGGGGTCGGTGAGGACGCCAAGCAGCGGGCTGCATTGCTGGTCGAGGCCGGCGTCGACGTGTTGGTCGTGGACACCGCGCATGGGCACTCCCGCGGAGTGCTGGAGATGATCAGTCTGCTCAAGGCCGAGTTCGGCTGCACCGTCGACGTCATCGGCGGCAACGTGGCCACCCGGGCTGGGGCGCAGGCGCTGGTCGACGCTGGCGCGGACGCGGTCAAGGTCGGGGTGGGCCCCGGTTCGATCTGTACCACCCGGGTGGTGGCCGGGGTGGGCGTGCCGCAGATCAGCGCCATCTTCGAGGCGGACCGGGCGTGCCGTCCGGTGGGTGTTCCCGTGATCGGTGACGGTGGTATCCAGTTCTCCGGGGACATCGCCAAGGCTATCGTCGCGGGGGCCAGCACGGTGATGCTGGGCAGCCTGCTGGGCGGCACTGCCGAGGCGCCGGGGGAGCTGATCCTGGTTGATGGCAAGCAGTACAAGACCTATCGCGGGATGGGCTCGGTGGGCGCCATGGCCTGCCGCGTCGGCGGTCGCTCGTATTCCAGGGACCGCTACTTCGCTGACGACGTGCTCTCCGACGACAAGCTGGTGCCCGAGGGTATCGAGGGGCGGGTTCCGTTCCGGGGACCGCTGTCGCTGGTGGCTCACCAGTTGGTCGGTGGCTTGCGGGCAGCGATGGGCTATGCCGGCGCCGCGACGATCCCGGCGTTGCAGGGCGCGCAGCTGGTGCGGATCACCTCGGCGGGTCTCAAGGAGGGTCACCCGCATGACATCACCATGACGGTGGAGGCCCCGAATTACGCGGTGCGCTGAGATGCGCGATTTGGTGGAGATCGGCATGGGCCGCACCGCGCGGCGTGCCTATGACTTCGATGATGTCCAGATTGTGCCATCGCGGCGCACCCGCTCCTCCCGGGATGTGTCCACCGCCTGGCAGATCGATGCCTACCGGTTCGAGATCCCGCTGTTGACGCATCCCACCGATGCGATCGTGTCGCCAGCGATGGCCGTCCGGATTGGTGAGCTTGGCGGGTTGGGGGTGCTCAATGCCGAGGGGCTGTGGGGTCGCCACGCGGGCGTCGACAAGCTGCTGTTCCGGCTCACCTCCGCGATGGACGAGGCCGGCGAGGCAGCGGCGGTGCGGCTGCTGCAGCAGTGGCACTCGGCCCCGGTCTGCCCCGAGCTGCTCACCGAGGCGATCGGCCAGGTGGCTTCCTCCGGCGTGACGGTGGCCGCCCGGGTCAGCCCGCAGCATGCTCGGGACCTTGCCCCTGACCTGCTCGCCGCCGGCATCGAGATCCTCGTCGTGCAGGGCACCATCGTCTCGGCCGAGCATGTCTCCCGTGCCTCGGAGCCGCTCAACCTCGTGGAATTCATCGCGTCGATGGACGTCCCAGTCATCGCCGGCGGAGTGGGTGACTACCGCACCGCGATGCATCTGATGCGCACCGGGGCGGCTGGCGTGATCGTCGGACACGGGGCGGGTGCGAGCACGTCCACCAGTGATGTGCTCGGCATCGGGGTGCCGATGGCCACCGCGGTCGCCGACGCCGCAGCCGCCCGGCGGGACTACCTTGATGAGACCGGTGGGCGTTACGTGCACGTGATCGCCGACGGCGGGATGCGTACCAGTGGCGACGTGGCCAAAGCGATCGCGTGCGGGGCGGACGCGGTGATGCTCGGTGAACCGCTGGCCGCCGCGGCCGAGGCGCCCGGCAACGGTTTGTACTGGACTGCCGCTGCGGCGCACCCGTCGCTGCCACGCAGCCACGTCACCGATGTCCCCGAGGGCTCGGTCGGCATCGACACGCTGCTGTTTGGCCCCTCCTCCGACCCCAGCGGCACGGTAAATCTGTTCGGCGCAT
>JAFAXZ010000357.1 GCA_019240665.1 Pseudonocardiales bacterium
CACCGCATCCCGGGGCACCGCCGAGACCAGCACCCCCAACGACACCTGATCCGGCCGCACCACCACACCATCGCCCATGATCAGCGACCATGTCACCACACCCGGTCAACATCACGACACCACGCCGAGCCAACCAAGAATCAGCAGGACAACCACAAGATCAAACTAAGCTACGTGGCATTGCGCCCTGTGCAGGGTACACTACACTCCGGGAAAATTTTGTGGTGATGGCACGATGCCATCTCTTCGTCACGGCGCCAGGATGAGTTGGGTGGCGACGCTAAGAGTTCGCGTCGTGTCGCACTACAACCGCTCCCGTGGAGGTGAATCAAGTATAACTCGGGGTCTCGCTTGGGTGAACTTTTGTCGTTTAGAGGCTGGCTTTTTGTGGTCGGCGACACCCCGCGAACCCGGCGGAGATTTATATTAAATTCTGGTCAGCAAGCTGAATTCCACGGCGTATCCAGGATGCTGTGGATTACGTAGCTGTGCTAGTACAGCAGGGCCCGCTGGCTCGACGGCATCCTGGACAGCCGATCGTCGTGCTGCGCGAGAGCGGCTGGAGAGAGGATGCGATGAGTGTCACAGTGACTTTGCCGGCATCGCCTGGGCCCTTTTTGGAGACGGGGTTGCTGCCTGGCGATTTCTATGCCTATGAGGAGCTGCTCTCGGAGAGGGAACGGGAGCAGGTCGAGCGCATGCGTGAGTTCCTGCGCAGGCAGGTCGCGCCGATTGTGGACGACTATTGGGCACGGTCGGAGTTCCCGTTCCAACTCGTTGCGGGCTTCGCGAGGCTGGGGCTTGTGGGCTGGGCCGACCCCGGCTCGTCGGAGCCCAGGCCGAGCAACCTCCTGGTGGGCATCACCGCGTTGGAGCTCGCGCATGCCGACGCGTCGGTGGCGACGTTCTTCGGCGTGCACACGGGCCTGGCCATGGGCAGCATCCTCACTTGCGGCTCCGAGGAACAGAAGCGGCGGTGGCTGCCGGCGATGAGCCGCTTCGAGAAGCTCGGCGCCTTCGCGTTGACCGAGCCGCACGGCGGCTCTGATGTGGCCGGTGGCCTGGAGACGACCGCGCGTCGCCACGGCGAGGAATGGGTCCTGGAGGGAGCGAAGCGGTGGATCGGCAACGCGACGTTCGCTGACCTGGTCGTCGTGTGGGCCCGCGACGTCCAGACGCATCAGGTGCTGGGCTTCGTCGTGGAGAAGGACACCCCGGGCTTCACCGCAACGAAGATCGAGAACAAGATCGCGCTGCGGATCGTGCAAAACGCCAACATCGTGTTCGAGGGCTGCCGAGTTCCGGAGGTGAACCGCCTGCAGAACGCGAACTCGTTTAAGGACACCGCCAAGATCCTGCGCCAGACGCGCAGCGGCGTGGCGTGGGAATCGGTGGGTGTGATGTTGGCTGCCTACGAGATCGCGCTGCAGTACGCCAAGGAGCGCCAGCAGTTCGGGCGCCCGATCGGGAAGTTCCAGCTCGTTCAGGACCTGCTGGTGAAGATGCTCGGCAACGCCACGGCGTCGCTGGGGATGGTCGTCCGCTTGGCCCAGCTGCAGGACGCTGGGGTGTACCGCGACGAGCAATCCGCGCTGGCGAAGGCCTATTGCACGGTACGGATGCGCGAAGCCGTGGGGTGGGCGCGGGAGCTGCTGGCCGGCAACGGCATCGTCCTGGACTACAACATTGGCCGCTTCGTCGCCGACGCCGAGGCCCTCTACTCGTATGAGGGGACCCGGGAGATCCAGACGCTCATCGTCGGGCGCGCGGTGACCGGCGGCCTGAGTGCCTTTGTGTGAGGTGATGATGATGGCAACCGAATCCGTTTTCGCCGGCCTGAAAGTCCTCGAGGCAGCAACCTTCATCGCCGGTCCGGCCGCAGCGGCCGTGCTCTCCGACTTCGGAGCGGATGTGATCAAGGTTGAGCCGCCGGGAACGGGGGATCCTCAGCGGCTGCTGGGTTCCGTGCCGCCGAGTCCCCGCGCGCACGCCAATTACAACTGGCAGCTGGCCAATCGCAACAAGCGTGGAATGGTGATCGACCTGAAGTCCCCGGGCGGGACGAAGATTCTCAGGCCCCTCGTTGAGTGGGCGGACGTGGTGATTACGAACTTCCCGCATGGCACGCGCGAGAAGCTGCACCTGGGCTATGAGGAGGTCTCGGGCTGGAATCCGCGGGTCATCTACGCCGACATCACCGGCTTCGGGGATGCCGGCCCAGATGCCATGCTGCCGGGGTTTGATCTGACCGCGTACTGGTCGCGCAGCGGGCTTTTGGCCTCGACCCGGGATGCGGGGGCCCCGCCGACGGTGCCGGTGTCCGGTAGCGGCGACTACATGGCGGCGATCGGCCTCTACGCGGCGATCGTGACCGCCCTGTACCACCGCGAGCGGACCGGGGCGGGGGCGAGTGTCGGGACGTCGCTGCTGGCCGAGGGTGTGTGGGCCACCGGAACGCTGGTGGCCGGTGCGCTGGCCGGTGGCACGTCCTTCGGGCTGCATGACCGGACCGCGCCGGTGAATCCACTGATCAACCCCTATCAATCCGCAGATGGCCAGTGGTTCCTGCTGGTGGCCTCACCCCCGCATTGGCCGGGGCTCGCGAAGGCCGTCGGGCATCCCGAGCTTCTCACCGATCCGCGTTTCGCGGACATTGAGGGCTTCGTGACGAACTCCGCTGTGCTGACTGGGCTGCTCGACGCCGAGTTCCGCTCGCGGCCGCTTGTGCATTGGAAAGAGGTTCTCGACCGGGAGCGCATCACCTACAGCGTCATTCAGACGCCGGAGGAGACCGCGAAGGATCCGCAGCTGCGCGCCAACGACATCGTCGTGCCCTTAGAGGGAGTCAGCGGGCTGGAATACACCGTCAACAGCCCGATCAATCTCCGAGGGGTGTCGAAGGTGCCGGCGAAGCGAGCGCCGGAGCTGGGTGAGCACAACGACGAAGTCCTCACTCAGCTGGGATTTAGCACCGATGAGATCGAACAGCTTCGTGCCGCGGGTGCCATTCCCGGCGCGCCGGAACGGGAGGAAGCGCGATGAGCACGGCGACCGAAGCGACCAACTTAGTGCTGCATGAGCGCCGCGAGGGCGTGCTGACGATTACGATCAACCGCCCGGCGCAGAAGAACGCGGTCAACCACGAAGTCGCGCTCCAGCTCGCGTCAGCGGTGGACCTGCTCGATGCCGACCCGGAGCTGTCGGTGGGCGTGCTCACCGGCGCAGGCGGGACCTTCAGCGCGGGCATGGACCTGAAGGCCTTCGCCACCGGCGAGCTGCCGGTGCTGCCCGGTCGGGGATTCGGTGGGCTGACCCGCGCGGTG
>JAFAXZ010000029.1 GCA_019240665.1 Pseudonocardiales bacterium
CGTGGATGACCTATTCGGCACCCACAGGTGCTCTACCAGCAGGAGGCAGCAGCCCGCTCGCGGCTCGCTGACGCTGAAGCCCGACTACGACGGCATCAAGCCGCGATCGCGGCCGGGGTTGATCCTGCCGCTCTGGTAGAGCCGATCAACCAAGCGCAAGCCGAACGTGTAGCCGCCCAGGCCGAGCTAGCGAACACCCCCGTCTCGCAGAGGCTCACCGCTGCGGATGTCCACGACATGATCGATTCACTCGGTGATGTCGCCGCCATGCTGTCCGAAGCACCGTCAGAGAGTCTGACCCGCCTCTACCAGGAACTACGCCTAGAACTTCGCTATCAGCCACACGAGGCAGCCGTAGAAGTCACAGCCACGCCCCGTGTAGTTAGCGAACGTGTCCGAGGGGGGACTTGAACCCCCACCCCCTTGTCGGGGACTAGCACCTCAAGCTAGCGCGTCTGCCATTCCGCCACTCGGACATGCCTCTACTGGGACTTTGCGCGCACCGGTTCGGCCGTGCGGCGCGCAACGAGGGTATCTGATCGCCAGGCGGCGACCCAACCCGGCGCGGGCATCATGGCTTCCCCAGATCAACGGTGGTAGGAAGGATTAGATGGAGGGACCGGCAGCCAGCATCAGCACGGTGGAGGACGAGGTCGTCGGCCTGGCCAGTGACCTCATCCGGATCGACAGCACCAACACCGGCGACCCCGACACCCTTATCGGGGAGCGGGCCGCGGCGGAGTACGTCGCCGGCAAGCTCAGCGAGGTGGGTTTTGAGACGATCTATATTGAGTCCGGGACTCCGGGACGGGGCAACGTGATCGCCCGGCTGCCCGGTGCCGACCCCCAGCGGGGTGCGTTGCTGGTACACGGCCACCTCGACGTGGTGCCCGCCGATGCCGCCGAGTGGTCGGTGCACCCGTTCTCCGGCGCGGTAAAGGACGGCTACCTGTGGGGCCGTGGCGCGGTCGACATGAAGGACATCCTTGCAATGACCATCGCCGTCGCCCGGCGGTTCCGGCGCGAGAGCATCGTCCCCCCGCGCGACCTGGTCTTCGCTTTCCTGGCCGATGAGGAGGCCGGCGGTTTGCGCGGCTCGCACTGGTTGGTCGAGCACCGTCCAGACCTGTTCGAGGGCTGCACCGAGGCGGTCAGCGAGGTTGGCGGGTTTTCCCTGACCGTGCGCGAGGGACGCCGGCTGTACCTGGTCGAGACCGCGGAAAAGGGCATCGCCTGGATGCGGCTGCGGGCCCGGGCCCGGGCCGGGCACGGATCGATGGTGCATGAAGACAACGCGGTAACCGCGCTGTGCGAGGCGGTGGCCCGGCTGGGCAACCACCGTTTTCCTCTGGTGATGACCGACGCGGTGCAGGAGTTCCTGACCGCAGTCGGTGAGGAGACCGGGCTGGACTTCTCCGGTGACGACCTGGAAGGTGCGGTTGCCAAGCTTGGCGGATTAGCCCGAATCGTCGGCGCGACGTTGCGCGACACCGCCAATCCGACGATGCTCGACGCCGGTTACAAGGCCAACGTCATCCCTTCCACAGCGGAGGCGGTGGTGGACTGCAGGGTGTTGCCCGGTCGCCAGGCAGCGTTCGAGCGAGAGGTCGACGAGCTGCTGGGCTCCGACGTCACTCGCGAATGGGTGGTCAACCTGCCGCCGGTGCAGACCACCTTCGACGGTGACCTGGTGGCCGCGATGGATGCCGCGATCCAGCAGGAGGATCCCGGTGCACGAACCATCCCCTATATGCTTTCCGGTGGCACTGACGCTAAGGCGTTCAGCCGGCTGGGAATGCGCTGCTTCGGGTTCGCGCCGTTACGGCTGCCACCCGATCTCGATTTCGCCGCGCTGTTCCACGGTGTCGACGAGCGGGTGCCCATCGACGGGCTGATCTTCGGTACCCGTGTCCTCGACCGGTTCCTCCGGAGCTGTTGATTCTGCTAACGTCTGCGCCCGTAGCAGTCTTGGTTCCAAGGACGCCTGTGGAGCAAGCGCCACAGGCGTCCCTTGTGTCAGGCCAGTGCGGTGCGTCCACGGCTCTGGTGGGTGAGCACGACAGCGATCCAAGACACCCGCATTGCGGGCCGCACAGGCGGCCCGAGAAGGAGATGGAAGATGGCGACCGGCACGGTCAAGTGGTTCAACGCGGAGAAGGGGTACGGCTTCATCACCCAGGATGTTCCGGGCAGCCCCGACGTCTTCGCCCACTTCTCGGCGATCCAGGCGACCGGCTACCGCACGCTGGAGGAGAACCAGCGGGTGGAGTTCGAGATCACTCAGGGCCCGAAGGGTCCACAAGCCGACCAGATCCGCGTGATCCGTTCCTGAGCCTGCTCACGGGGTCGGCGCGCACGGCCCTCACCGACCAGACTCACGACTAGGGTCCGTACCGGCCGGGTGCGGGCCCTACGTCATGCCTGGGAAGGTCTACCACGACAACTTGGGCTGCGCGACTGAGGTGCGCTGCCTGC
>JAFAXZ010000112.1 GCA_019240665.1 Pseudonocardiales bacterium
TGACGTGTGTCTGACTTTGCGATAGAAGATCGCGTTCTATTAGCCAACATCGTCGGGTCCCGGGTCGTGTTGATCGTGCCGGTGCTGGCGGTGCCAGGCAAGTCGGCGTTGGCGGGCGTGTTCGAGGCCGGCTTCGCGGGCTTTGCGGATGGTGTCTCCTCGTCCGTGGTGTTCGTCGTCGGGGGTGACGTAGCCGATGCCTTGGTGGAGTCGGACGGTGTTGTAGTGCTCGCGGACCACGGCGAGTTCGTGACGCAGCGTGTTCGGGTCGCGGATCGCGAGCAGGTGTGGGTAGTCGGCCTTGACGTGCCCGAATAGGCTCTCGATCCAGGCCTGATCGGTGGGGGTGCCGGGCCGGCCGAAGTGCTGGGCGATCGCACACAGCGCCATGAACTCCCGGGTGGATCCCGAGGTCATCTGGGGGCCGTTGTCGGAGACCGCGAGCAGGATGGGCCGGGCCGGGTCGTCCATGGTGGGGTCGATGGGCAGATCCTGGCGGGCCGCGACGACATCGAGGAGTCCTTCGGCCTCGAGCGCGTCGGGGAAACCGAGTTGCACCTGGGTGGAGGTCTCCTCCACGCTGACGATCTCGGTGATCCACTTGCGGGAGACCAAGTCCTCGATAGCCAGCACGGCCATGCCCGCGGCGGGGAAGTGTGTGGTGTCATAGATCCAGATCGAGTTGGGGGTGTAGTCCACCCAGTCCGGGACGGGCTTCCGCACCGAGCGGCCGGGTCGCGGACGGGGCCGGAAATGCTTGTCTGCCAGGAACAACACCCGCCGCACGCTGGACGGGGAGACCCAGACCCGACCCAGGTAGGAGCCCCGGTGGGCCAGCTTGCGATGGCTGCGGTCGACTTCACCCCACTCCTCGAACAACGCCAGGATCTCAGCCGCCTCCCCGGGCAGCAGACCGTGCATCGGCGACCCGCCCGGAGGACGGTCTGCCAGGGCGCCGAGTGCGCGGCGGGCCCGCCACCGGTGCGCACGCAGCTCGGAGAGCTCCAGTTCGTGGCAGGCCCGGCGCAGGCTCCACCCGGCGTCAGTGGCCTCATCGAGCAGCTCCAGCAGCCCGGTCTTGGTGGCCACGTCCACCCGGTGCGGGACCCGGCCACCTAGCCCCAACCGCCTTTTCCCTGCACCAGCATCAACTTGACGACCATCTCCTTGACCGTCTCCGACAGCCGGGCCACTTCGGCCTTGGCCAGCTCGAGCTCGTAGTCCCGGGGCTGGGCGCCCACCCCGGGCTTGGACGCGGCCAGCGCCGCCAACGCACCCTCCTTGGCTACGGTGCGTATCCGCATGATCGTCGACCGATCCACCTGATGCGCACAGGCCGCCTCGGCGATCGTGACCTCCTGACGCACCAGCTGCAACCAGATCTCGTACTTCTGCAACGGCGACAGACACCGCTTCGCGCGCCTGCCCGCACGGTCGGTCCCATGATCGGTATCGGACATGATCAGATCCTCCTGAACCAGCCGGAGGACCCGTCGGATGTTGTCTGATCGACACGCCGATCTCTATCACGAAGTCAGACGCAAACCAGTGTCCTCGTCGCGGGCGTGGCGCCGCTGCTTATGGACCTGCTCCGGGCGCCAGTGCCGGGTTAGGCTGCTGCCATGAGCAGGCCGATCCGGGGCCCGCTGCGGGTAGTCGTCGTGGATGACCACCAGATGGTGCTCGACGGGTTGCGCGCGATGCTGGCTGCCTATTCCGACGAGGTCGAGATCGTCGGTGAGGCCACCGAACCGGAGCTCGCAATAAAGATCATCACCGGACAGGAGCCCGACATCACCTTGCTCGATGTCCGGTTACGGGGTTCCAGCGGGTTGGACCTGTGCGCGGAGATCCGCAAGCGGCAACCCGCCTGCAAGGTCGTGTTCCTGACCGTCTACGACGACGAGCAGTACCTCTACCAGGCGCTGCGGCTCGGCGCCGCCGGGTTCCTGCTCAAGCGGGTGCGCGGCGCGGAGCTGGTGGATCACCTGCGGCGGATCCACCAGGGTGAGGTCCTGATCGATCCCAGCCTGGCGACAAAGGTCGCGATGTCGGTGGCCCACCTGCGCGGTGGGGAGTTCTGGCCGGGGGCGAGCCTCGGGTTGACCCAGCGCGAGAGCGAGGTGCTCGCGCTCATGGTGGCCGGGCTGTCCAACCGCGCCATCGCCGGCCGGCTCACCGTCAGCGAGGAGACCGTCAAGACGCACGCCCGCGGGATCTACCGCAAGCTGGATGTCCCGGACCGCTCCGGCGCGGTCGCCGCGGCGCTGCGGGAGGGGGTGTTCCAGTGATCCGCTCGCGGCTGAGCCTGGCCGACGCCAATTCTGAAGCCCAGCTGCTGTACCGGGTGATCGAGGTCCTCTCGGCGGGCCTGGACCTCGACGAGATCGCGCAGCGGGTGGCCGACCTGATCACCGAAACCACCGCCACCGACGTCTGCTTCGTACACCTGCTGGATCCGGCTGGCGATCGATTGCGTCTGCGCGGTGCCACTCCCCCCTTCGGCCAGTTCGCCCGGCGGATCGAGCTGCCACTCGGTGAGGGGGTGTCCGGGTGGGTCGCCGCACACTGCCAACCAGCGGTGATCATCGACAACAAGCGCGCGGATCCGCGCTATCGCTACATCCCCGAGCTACGCGGGGAGGAGTTCATCTCGATGGTCTCGGTGCCGATCATGACCAGACCCGGCCACCTCGTCGGGGTGCTCAACGTGCACACCCGAGACCGCCGCGAGTTCACCAAGGCCGACGTCGAGCTGCTGGGCTCAGTGGCGGGTTTGATGGCCGGGGCCATCGAGAACGCCAGCCTGCATAGCAGGCTCGCCGAGCGGGAAGAGGCGATGGAGCGGTTCGCCGAGCGGATCGTGCTGCTCCAGGAAACCGAGCGGCGCCGGCTCGCCGGCGAGATCCATGACGGCATCAGCCAGCGCATCGTCAGCCTGTCGTTTCACCTCTCGGCAGCGGCGGACGCGGTTGCCACCAACCCCGCCAACACCGCCGAGCAGATCGCCCGCGCCCAGCAACTCGCCGCGGGGGCGCTGGACGAGACCCGGCGAGCGATTGCCGGACTACGCCCACCCGTGCTGGACGACCTCGGGTTGGCCGCCAGCCTGGAGAGCCTCGTGCGGTCGATCCCACTGCCCAACGTCCAAGTGGACACCGTGACAACCAGCCTGCCCGAGCACGCCGAGACCGCGGTCTACCGGATCGCCCAAGAGGCGCTGCAGAACGTGATGAAGCATGCCAGCGCCGCGCACGTGCAGCTGCGCCTCTCGGTGACCGCCGACGCGGTTCTCCTTGAAATCTCCGACGACGGCGTCGGCTTCGACCCGGCCACCACGGCCAAGCGGGCCGGGCCGGTGGGATACGGTCTGCCGGGCATGCAGCAGCGTGCCGAGCTGCTGGGCGGACAGCTCACCGCGGACAGCACCCCCGGCCGCGGCACCGTGGTGCGCCTGCGCGTCCCGATGGCCCATGAATGCCAGACCAGTGCCTGAAATAAAATAGTTGTTTCCAGAATTGTTGCTTCGTTCCAGCTTCCCAGCGTTCCGGCGATGAGGTGGCGTTACTTCCCAGCTAGACGGCGGACCCCAGGACCGTTAGACGGCGGACCCCAGGACCGTGATTCGAAGCCAATCGTGCCCAGATACCTGACAGAGTGTCTGGGGGTGCTGGCGAGCGCGGATCGGCATCGATTATACTGTCCATCTTGATCCGGACCTCGGGGGCTTCGACATCACGGGTGGTTGCTGTGCGGATACTTCTCATATCAATGCGCGGATGTGGTGTTCGCCGGGCCAGAGCATCGTGATGGGAACCAGTGAGGGAGCGGCGGTCACGCCCCAGTCACCGCCAGCGTCACCGCCGGCGCGCTGGATGTATGTCGCCAGGATGTCATGTGTTCTCGCGCCGATCGTGGCATTGATCACGATGGGCATGATCCGTTTTATCCCCACGGCTGCCCAGTTAGGCAGGCTCGGGGACGGGGGTGGATTCCTTGTCGTCAAGTTCTTGCTCGCGATCGCGCTGATTATCGTGGTCGGTAGCCTGGGCGGCTGGGTCGCGGGCCGCATCGGCCAGCCCCGTGTCGTGGGGGAGATGGTGGCCGGGATCGCGCTCGGTCCGTCGTTGTTCGGCCAGTTCGCATCGGGAGCCCAGCAGTGGTTGTTTTCCTCACAACTGATTCCGCACCTGAGCCTGATCGCCCAGCTGACGGTCGTCGTGTTCGTGTTCCTGCTCGGCGCCAACCTTCCGCTAGGGCTACTGCGCGGCTCGGGTCGTAGGGTAACCGCATTGGTGGTCGGTATGGTCGCCATACCGACTATGTCCGGTATCCTGCTCGCTGGCGGAATCCTATCGGGGCTGTATCGGCCCGCCGGTGTGGGTCTGGTCCCCTTTCTGCTGTTTGTTGGCGTTTCGATGGGCGTCACCGCATTCCCCGTGCTGGTGCGGATCCTTGACGAACATGGTTTGATCAGATCGAAGATCGGGATGCTGGGCCTGACCGCGGCCGGTATCGGCGACGCCATCGCCTGGGGTCTGCTGGTTGTCGCTGTCGCGGCGATACACGACGATTCCACGACAGTGGCCATCCGAACCGTCGCGCTGCTCATCGTGTTCGCCGTGCTGGTATGGCTCGTCTTCCGTCCTGCGTTACGCCGGTTCCTGATTTTCGCCGAGCAGAACGCCGCAGCGCGGGCCAGCTCAACCCCCGTGTTGCTGCTCAGCGCGGTGGGCGGAGCTTTCATCACCGACTGGATCGGCGTCCACGCGATCTTCGGAGCGTTCCTGGTGGGCATGTCCGTACCGCGGGAAAACGTTCTGGTCCGGAATCTCACCCAGGCCATTGAACGTGGGGTAGCCGTCATTCTTCCGCTGTTCTTCGCAGTGGTCGGCCTGAACGTGCAGATCGGTTTGCTGCGAAACCCGCAGGACCTTCTCGCGTGCGGGCTGGTGATCATGACCGCCATGGTGAGCAAGATAGGCACAACAACCCTGATCGCCCGGTTGACGAAGCTGACCTGGCGGGATTCCACAGGACTCGGCATCATGATGAACTGCCGAGGGCTGACCGAACTCGTGGTGATCACCACGGGATGGTCCCTCGGGATCATCGGGCAGAACTTGTTCGTCATATTCGTCGTGATGACACTGGTGACGACGATGATGACCGGGCCGTTGCTCGGCTGGCTCAAACTAGGCGGGGAGGATTCGCTCACCGAAACGGCTGGTTCAGAACCTGAACCAGCCGTTTCAGAACCGTCCCAACCGTCACGAGCGCGTCAGCCAGCGTTTAATTCCTGGGAATGCGATGATCGCCAACACCCATCCGCAACTCGCCAAGAAAACCTTGAACACCTCGAGGCCTGATGTCGAATTCCATAGGTCCCGTTGACCAAAATTCACGAACGGGATCAGCACATTCAGAGTGTAGAAAATCGGGTCGAAATAAATGTCTTTGCCGCCTATTGGCCGTGGCGGCCAGTGCCAGAACACCACAACACCCACCAGTAGGAAAAACACGAACAGCGCCGCGGCCCGATGGGGAAGGTAGCCGTAGCCGGTCGCCAAGTCCTGCGCGCGTGAAAATACCTTACGGCCCCGGGACAGAGTGTCCCGGCGGCGCCTTTCCTGCGCCAACTGTACTTTGCGGGCCGAGTCCTCGTACCCGAGCCGCCGGTAGGACCGCGCCATCTGATCGTAGGGCTGCGGCTCGTAGTCGTTCTCGGCCAGCCACTGCAACCGGGTTTCCGGGTCCAGAGGCGGGATCAGCGTCTCATAGGAGAGTCCCGTGATATCGATCTGGTCGGGCCGCACCCCCCGCTTGTCATCGAGCTCGACCATCTTGCCGTAGCGCAGACTGATCCGTCCGGCCTCGCACCTAGCGGGCATGAGCATGCGCTCGGCCTGCATGTCTTCGGCGTTGAGCGCGACGCCCGTCTCGTTGTTGACCTCCGCGTCGCTGAAGTCGAGGTTCCGGCTGATACGCGCCCCCTTCAGCCGGATCTCCCCCCGCGAGGTGAAACCCGTGTCGCAGGTCATATCGATGTCGACGCGCAGCCCGTCGGCGACGAGCGCCAGGCCGAATGCACCACTGACAATCTCCGCTTTGGCAATCTCCGCTTTGGCGATCTCCTCATTGGCGCGCATTGCGTCAGGTTTAACCTGGATATCACGTCTCTGCTTCTTCGCCAAGGATCTTCCGGCGGGTGGATTCCTTACGGGTCTCGGTTCGACCGGTTCCACACCGCGGGTAAGCATCTGTTCGATGCGGGTGCCGGACAACTGGTTCTCGGTCAGGCGCGCTCCGATGAGACAAGCGCTGGTGAAGCTCAGCTTGCCCCCGATGTGCGCGCCGATCAGGCACACCGTGCCCTTCGCCGTGAACTTGTCGCGGCAGAACATGTCCTGGTCAACGATCAGCCGGGGCGCGTGCAGCGCGACATTGCCGGGGTTGTTCAGCGTGGCGTTGCTGAGGTTGAGTTCACCGTTGACGTGGGCATCGGTCAGGTCGATCATGCCTTCCGCCCGGAAACCCTCGTCGCAGCACAGGTCGCTTCCGACAGTGAGCTGATCGGCCTGAATCGCTATGCCCTCGGGATTGTGGATCGCAGTCGTACTGAAATTCACAACACCTTTGATATGAGCCCCGCGGAGGCTGACCCCTCCGTCGATCTTGAGCCGTTCCCGGCAGTACATGTCGTCCGCGACGACGAGCCGGTCGGCGCGCAGCGCAACGTTTCCCGGATTGGACAGCGCGGACGCACTGAAGCGGACCTCACCACCGACCCGCGCCGCCACCAAGCTGACCTCGCCCTCGGTGGTGAAATCGTCCTGGCAGTACAGGTGGCGGCCGACGACTAGGTGGTCGGCGCACAGCGCGACCTTCCCCCGGTTGCGCAGGGTGGCCCTGTCGAAATTAAGCTGCCCCTTGACCTGGCCATTGGCCAGCCGCACCTCGCCCTCGGCAGCGAATCCCTCCCGACAGTACATGTCCTTCTCGACGGTAATGCGGTCGGCGTGCAGCGCAATCCCCTCGGGATTGCGCAGCTCGGACGCGCTGAAGCGCAACTCACCGCCGATCCGGGCGGCCACCAAGCTGACCTCGCCCTGCACAACAGCCCCGTCGCGGCAGAATAAGTCGCCCACCACCACCAGGCCGTCCCCGCGCACTGCGGCGATCCCCCCAGGAGTCGACAGCGTCGAGCCGCTGAGCACGAGCTGGCCACCGATGTAGGCCCCGGCCAGATCCACCGCCCCGTCCACCTGGCAGTCCCGCAGGTGCAGGTCACCCGCGCACTTCAGCCAGGAGCCCTGCACGCCCGGTAGATGGCACCCGTAGAGTCGGATCGATCGGGACATGCTGTCGGCGATCACTAATGGCTCATCGAGCGCGCACTGCTGCAACAGCAGCGGCGGCGCGAAGTCGAGGCCGCGCAGATCCAGCTGGCCGGTGATCCGCGCCCCCGACAGGAATACTGACGGTGACTGCCCCCGGTCCTGCTGGTTCCTCTGCTGCTCATCGTCGAGCCGCCGGCCCACCAGCAGATTCCTGATCACCTCAGCTCGGACGATGCGCTCCGGTCCCCACGACTGCGCGCCCGCGGGGTCGTCACACCGAGGATCCCCGGTGCGTAGATCGATATGCGTGCCGTAGGAGAATTCCATCCACAGCCTCCCCTCGGGCTCGGACAACCCGTCAGCACGCATCTCGATCTCCATCCCCCGCGGCGACCAGGACAGCAGCCTCCGCACCGGAGGCTAGCCGTAGTCAGCACGACTCGTGAAGTAGTCAAGCAGGTGCGGCTGAGAGGTCGAGGATCAAAGACCGTGCCCAGGAGCCACGCAGCCCTCGGCAGTTCTATCCGTCGAGCGACGCCGGCACAAGCGAATATCGACTCGTCCCGGCTGACGGGCATTGCTTCCCGGACGCGGTGTCCTCAATCGCGTGCGTCAGCCGAGGGCACCGACTCGCAAGGCCCAGGCGATGAGCACGTGCGCGGAGGCGTCAGCGATGCCGAGCCGCGCGAGCGCTGCGCACATCTGGGCAGGGGTCCGGCCGTCGGCGACGGCGTCGCGCAAACACAGCAGGTCGACGCCGCCGACCCAGCGGACGAGACCGCCGTCGGGCAGGACGCAGCACTCACCGGCAACGATCCGACCGCCGCGATTCACCCCGACCCGCTCGACGCGGGCCGCCCACCGCAACCGGCGCCCGGGGTCCAGGAGGTTCCCGTGCAGATCATCGGGTGCCGCCGACCCGGACGCCTGGGCACCTGCGATGGCGGCGAGCGTGGCGAGGTGGCGTAACCGCACACCCTCGACGAAGCAACGGTAGTAGTCCAATGCGAGTGCTCTCGCGCCGTCACTCCAGGTACCGCCGTTCCAGACACCGCCTTTCCAGACACCGCCGTTCCAGGTACGCAGCACGGCGGCGGCGGCCAGCGCGGACGACACGGCGAACCGCAGACCCTGGCCGGCCAGGGGACTCAAGGCCAGCGCGGCATCGCCGACGGCGATCCGACCGGGCCCCACCGGCCGGCACGACCATTGCACCGCGGCGGGACGGATTCCCACCCGGACGAAGCGCTCCGGATCGTCGACATCGAGGCCGCCGGCCAGGACGTCGTCCAGCGCCGTCACGCCGGCGCCAGGACGCCGGACCACACCGACGGTGCTGGCGTGCGGATGCTCCAGTCGGTACGCCCACCCATCGCGGACCCGCACCACCCGGCCAGGCCTCGCGCGGGTGCAGCCGGGGCCGGTGAACATCGTGGCTCCCTCGGAGCCACTACGCGCGACCGGGCGAGACCACCGTGCCGCGCGCCCGGTCGCATCGACCGCGGCCACGGCGCGCAGGTCTCTCTCGCCGACCCGCACCCGGATCCCGCTGCCAGGCAGGTCCACCAGCGGGCCGATCGTGCTGACGGGCAGGACCGCGGCGCCCCGGCGCCGGGCAACCAGAAGGCACTCGCGAGCGAGCTGGAGCCGGTCGACGTGGGTCCACACCCCGTCGAGCGTGCGGGCACCGCCGGGTCCGTAGGTGTTGTCGAACCCGCGCACGGCCACGGCACCGGCAGCCACCAGCGCGCCGTCCAGCCCCACCTCGGCAAGCAGACGCACCGTGGCCTCGGGCAACGCCTCAATGACGGGAGCCTGCGCGACTCGGGATCGCCGCCGGCGGGTGAGCAGGACGACACCGAAACCGTCGTTCCGGAGCAGGCAGGCCAGCGCAGCCGCGGCGACACCGCCCCCGGCGATCACCACGGAAGGGCCCGGCTGGCCGTACATGGCGGTGCTATTGCCAGGGGGCGAAGAACGGGATGCCGTGCCCCTGCTGGGCAAGCTGCTCGGCCCTGGATTGCAGGGCGAACATGGCCGTCCGCGCTTCGGCCAGCGCTTTCTGGTTCTGGCGGTCCCCGAGCTGGTATCCGGTCTCAAGCAGGGTGAGAATGTGCCGGTAGGCATCGAGGGCTGCCCCAATCTCAGGCTGCGCTGGGTCCCCGGGGCGCACCGACCTCAGATAGACCGGATCTTTCTCACCATAGGGCGACAACAACCGCTGCAGGTCCCTGAAGTGCAGGAAGTGCTCCTCGCCCTCCTCGGCGATGTTCGACGCGAGCTGGTAGAGGTGGGGCGGATAGCCGGGCTGCCGCAGAGTGGCGGTGACCCGGGCGTACTGCCCGTCGATGTAGGCGCTCGACCGCTCGATGTCGACGAACAGCGCGAGGGTGTCCAGGGTCAGCGGCGCGAGCTGGGCCGGGCGCCCGTCGCCACCCGGGGGCGCGGGGAGGACGAGTGCCGGCGGCACGACAGCGGGCTCAAAGGGGTGTCCGATTGCCTCGGCGAGTCCCCACAGCAGGTGGTTCGCCCAGCGCAGGTGCTGCATCTCACCGGTGGCGACCTCCAGCAGCACGTTTCGGGCGAACGTGACGTCGTCGGCCAGGGTCGGCCAGCGGCCCGCGCCGCGCTCCTGCGCTTGCGCCGGGGAGATCACGCTGAACAGCGCATACAAGTAGAGCAGAGTGACCAGGTGCTCGAGCCCGGCCAACTGGACAATCCGCCCCCGCAGCTCATCACTGGTCGAGAACGGAACAGCCTGATCTCGGGCGGCACTGCGCGGGACGTAGGAGCCTTCCGTCTCCCGGCCTTCCAGGACGATGCTGAGATCCTGCCACCGCTGATTGATCTGGAAATAGGACGCCTCGAACGGCCGGTTATCGGGTTGGGACGGCAGGGCCTGGCCGTGCACTTCGGCGACGTCGGGGTCACGGAGCCAGTTGATGCGGATCTGCTCAGACGCCTCGGTGGGCGCCCCGCTCGGCTGGGTGCGCTCCGCGCGCGGGACAGCCGGAAAGACGATGTCAGGGTGGTTGGCGGCCCAGTAGGTGCATGAGCAGTCGCGGAAGTCGTGGGTCCACGGGGAGCACAGGCTCTGGGTGAGCTCCCCGGGCTGGTAGGTCGGGTCGAGCACACCGGTCTGGGGATCGGTGTAGGAGCGCCGCCATCCGTCGAGCCGGACCGTCTGCGGCGGTTGATCGGACGGCACGGGCTGGCCGGGAGGTTGCGCCGGCGGCGCCGGTCGCGGGGTGACGAGCAGGGTGACCGGGCCGGGCCGCAGGCTGCGGATCAGCCGCCAGGCGGTGACACCGTCGAGGTCGGCACCGGTGTCGTCGACGAGTTCGATGCGCTTTCCCGACTGCTCGAGCGCCGAGACGAACCATGGGGTGGCGGCCGAGAGCCGTGCCGACAGGGCGCGCAGCTGCGGCCTCAGCGCTTGGGCGATGCTGACGTACTCGGCGGGCGGGCGCACCAGGATGTTCTCGCCCGGGTCCACGTTTCTGATCCGCACGCCCAGCGCAGCGCCCTGCGCGACGTAGACCACCTCCAGTCCGGGGAAGAACCTGCAGTCGAGATTGCGGTGGTCGTACTCCAGCCCCGGGAAGCAGTTGGCGACCCCGCTCTCGGGTCGGGTGCTGGGCGGGTTGCCCAGGACGTTATAGGCGGCCTCGGCGGTCAGGTTCCGGGGGAAGATCCTGTTGACCATGGGCTGCTCGGAAGCCTGGTCATCGGTCATGACGTGGCCACCTTTGCCGGAGTCGGGTTAAACAGCTCGGGGAACTCGCCGCGAAGAGCCGGGTAGCGCCCGAGGCAGTAGTCGAGCCAGCCGCGGATCAGGTCACAGTTGCCGTTGTCGCGACCGGCCTGGACCACCTCGGCATGGCAGCCCCCGCCGCACAGGTAGCGGGCCCAGCATGACCGGCAGGGTTCCTGGCGGTCGACAAGGCGGGGAGCGAGAAAACGCCGGCGCGCCGGCGCCGACGGCGCTGCGGGGGCGCCGACCAGGAAGCGCGGGTCGCCGACGGTCCGGTGACACGTCGAGTAGGCGCCATCAACATCCACTGAGAGGTAGCCGTAGGCCGCCCCGCAGGGCAGCGGGCGCGCCGTCCCCCGGTGGATCTCGGTCATGGCGGTACCCAGGTTGGAGAACAGCCACCCGCCCCGCGTCCCGTCCCGGCGAAGCCGGACGATCTCCGCTTCGGCAGCGGCGACGAGGCCACGCAGGTACTCCGCCCAGTCCTCGCCGACCAGGAGGACACGCGGATCGGGACCTGTGCGGGCCGGGCTGACCCCGACCTCGCGGAAACCAGCCGCCGCGAGGTCGCGGACGCGGCGGGCGATGTCAAGGTCGTCGCGGGTGACGGTCGCCCGTGCTGACACTAGACAGCGCCCCGGCTCGTCGAGGAGCGGGTGGAGACGCTCGATCACCGAATGCCAGGACCCGGAGCCGTTCCGGCGATGCCGGTGGCGGTCGTGGGTCTGCACACCACCGTCAACACTGACGGTCACGGTGAACGGATTGGCCCGGAACAGTGCAACATCCACTGCGCGCACCAGCGTCCCGTTGGTGGTGATGGAGAATCCCACTCCCACCGAGCAGGAGGCAGCCCGCGCCGTCGCGTAAGCCACCGTGTCGTGCACAACCGCGCGGTTGAGCAGGGGCTCGCCGCCGATGAACCCGACGAGCACCGCCTCGCCGGGCAGGGCGGTGCGCAGGAGCTCGTCGACCGCACGCCGGGCGACAGCCAGCGGCATGCGCCGCGCCGCGCCGCCGAACCGCCCTTCGTCGGCGTAGCAGTAGGAGCACGCCAGGTTGCAGGACTGGGCCACGTTGAGCGAGATCGCGCGGGGTGCGGGCAGCGGCCCCAGCTCGCGCAGCCCCTCGGGCGGGTGGCCTGGCGCCTCGACCACGTCGCGCACGCTCGCCAGCTGCGCCACCGCCTCGGGATCGCTCGCGTGCAGCGCCGCGGCGAACCCCGGCTCGACTTCGAACACTGCCGAGCGCTCGACGAGGAACACCAGCGGGGGGCAACCCTCCACGAGGTGGAACCAGGGTCCGCGGGCGGCGGTCGCGGGAAGTGCTCCGGGGCGGGAGGTGAGTGCGAGGGGCACCGGGCCCGTGGGCGCCTGCGTACCCGATCCGCATCCGGCCGTCGGGCAACCGGCCGTCCCGCAGCTCGCGCTCACTGTGGGCTCCCGCCGGAGCCGGAGGCGGCGCCCGGGTGCTCGGTCGCGGGCCGCTCCGCGGACGCGGCCATGCGCAGCCGGCGCTGCACCCGACGGCCGAGGGGGGTCTGGACACCGACGGTGGTGGAGCGAGCCAGGAGCGCGGGAGATGCGGGGCCCGTGCCGTCGGCGGCTGCGGGGGCGGCCTTCTCCAGCTCGGCGGCGACCGCGGCGACGTAGACCATGAGCTCTTCATACTGGCGCCGGGTCAGCCCGAGCGCGGTGGACATCTCATCGCGCATGTAGGGCGGCATTCGCATGTCGTGCATCTGGTCGCGGAGGATTCGCGGATCGCGGAACGCGGGATTGGGTGCCTGGCCCGCGGCGACCGTTGCCGAGAGCTGATGAAACGCGCCGTACGCGGGACGGATCATCAGACGCAGCCGCTCGGACTGGTTGAACAGGAAGTCGACGAGCTCGTCTTCCTCGGCGAGCTGGTCATGGGCGAGGGCCACGAGCGTGGAGAAGACGAGCTGGACCGGGTCGGTCGACGTCTCGGGGATCAGGGCCCC
>JAFAXZ010000264.1 GCA_019240665.1 Pseudonocardiales bacterium
TTCTCACCAGATCAGCTCCAAGACCAGCTCCCCTGCGCAGCCCCCACCACTCCACAACGATCCGGGACAACCCCGACCAGCGGGAACACCGGCGGTTTGTACTTCCTGGTAGCAGCCTTACCAACAGGCCGTCTTCCAGCGTGGCGATGCCAAGCGACCGCCCCCGGACCCAACTTTTCTGTATCCGATAACGGACTACGCGGCGTGTCGGGATCGCTGCGAACAGTCAAACCGGTAGACATGCGTCATGCAGACGCCAGCGAAGAGCAAGGCACGGAAGGGCCGCGTGCCCAAGGGCGAGCGTGTCGGCACCTTGGTCAGGCTGCCGACCGAGCTTCGCGAGCAGGCGCAAGCCATCGCCACCCAGGAACGTCTCCCCTTAGGCGACGTGATCACCCGCATGGTGGCAGAAGCGCTGGGAATGACAGCGCCGGCGTACTGCTATCCGAAGGACCAAGCGCAGGAGGAGCTGCCGTTGAACAAGGCCTCATAACAACAGTGAGGCGGTTCCGCTAAGGAACCGCCTCACCAAGTTCACGTCGGTCGGGCGGCCACCCGGCTGACGCCATTGCCTCGGTTACCAGCCGAGGCGAGACCCCACCTCGCAGGAAGGGGCGCTTTCGCGTGCCCAGGCTACCTCTTGGGCTGGCGCCAGCGCGACAACGACACGGCGACACCGCGCCGCAGCTTGCTAGTGGCTGGTGCCTGCCCTGCTATGAGGCTGGCGTATTCACCCCCGCCCTCGGCGACCAGTTGGAATGCGCCTTCCACAACGGTCTCACCGACACGCAGACCACTGCGGTAGCGACATCGGTGCGCCCGTCGCCGTGCTCGCGGCCACCCCATGGCTCCGCCGGGCGCGCCTCGTCGCGGCCATCGGCGCCGTTCCGATCAGCCCGCCGAGCGCTGCACCACTCGACCGCGCGGGCGCTGGCCTACGGCCGCCGACGCGCTGCGGCTCGGGTTAACACCGGTAGCTACCAGCCACATCCCGGATGGCGGCACTTCATCGAGACCGGATGGCGTGTTCTGATTGACCAGGCTGAGGCCTTGCGCATCGTGGAAGACCTGGTCGACGCCCAGGACTGGCGCGCCGACAAGCGCACCAGCTGGCTGGCCATCCTGCGCCGGCTGGTCTACTCCATGGACTGGTCCACCGGGCTGGTCACCGCGGTCACCGCCCAGCGCCTGGGCGCGGCTGGTGACCGTGCTCCCCGCACCGTGTCCCGCGTGCTCGCCTGGGCCCGTGACGCCGGCCTCATCGTCGTTGTTGAACAGGCCGCCTCCGCCGAGTTCCTGGGCTCTCAGCATGGCCGCACCCCCACCTACGCCCTGGTCACCGACACCCCGCTCCCTCGCTGCCCCACCGGCGGCGACACCTCAGCTAATTGCGATCAATCGGAGTCCTCAACTCGTGCACACACCCAGTTCACTGGCTCTGTGGAGGAAAGTGGCGACCTCCCCACATCTTCTGTTGATATCGAGCCCTCGAACGGCACACGGCTCAACAACACCCGCCACCAACCAACACCCTGGCTCGCTTTCCGCGTGCCCGAGTCCCCCACCGAACGCAACCTCGCCACCCAGTGCCTACTGCAACGACTAGGCCTAGACCGCCGGGTATTCCGGGTCCCGCTGTGGCGCACCCGGGCCCTGCTACGGCCGTGGTGGGAAGCAGGAGCCAGCCCCGTCGGCCTGCTCTACGCCATCGACCACCACCCCGACCACCCGCACCACCACCGCGGTGACGCCCTCCGTGGCGCCCACGACCCGTTGCGTGTCCTTGGCCACCGCCTCCAACCCTGGCGCGACAGACTGAGCGAACTGCCCCCGACCGTCCGCGGCATCCACGGTGACTACCAGCACAAACCGGCTACCGCCTCGCCGACCGCGCACCCGCACGCACGAGCCAAGACCGACTACCCCAGCGCCCGCGCCGAAGTACGCCAAGCCGCCCGGGCCGCCCTTGACGAACACCTCCGACTCCTCCGGCAACGACGGGCCAAGTCGCCCATCGTTAACGAAGCTGCGGCCAGCCGCACACGGCGGTTGCGAGCGCACCGGTGAACCCCGGACTATGCGATTGGTTTCCCGGTAATAAGTGCCGAACTTTCAACGAATATCTACGTTTACTCAGGTCACGGCTCTGCTGGCGATCTTCGTACCTCAACTCTTGAGGATCCCAGTCGAAGCTTTTGACGAGCGCAAACGGCACAGATCGATGATTTTTTCGCTGAAACTACATCTGCCGCCAATTGCACGTGATACGAATACGGGACAGTTTGCGAATGACGCTCACTGAGAGTGAATTAGCTCATTCTACCAGGGCTGATCTCTGGCTCAGCGGCGAGGGTAGCGGACGCGGACGGCTGATCCACGGCGGGCTGTGTTGCCCAGAAG
>JAFAXZ010000265.1 GCA_019240665.1 Pseudonocardiales bacterium
TGTGGACTGGCTTCGTATCCAGGACCGCTGCCCGGCCAGGGCGCAGACCGGACGGGACGGCTCGGCGGTGGTACAGCGATGGGCGGGCTGTGTGGGCGGAACAGAGGTCGAGTCGGTTGTTTATCCCGGGTGGGGCCACGCCTGGCCGGCTGCCAGGGCCAACGCTGGGTCGCCCGCAGCCGCCACCCTGATGTGGGCGTTCCTCAGCCGACACGACGCGTCGACGATCCGTCCGGCAGCCCCCCACCCACGCGCCTTACCCCACCCGTCCTGACCACGAGCAGATGAACCTGGCCGCTCAACGGGGATGGAGGCGTCCGAGTAGCTTGATCGGGCGGACCCTAGACTCGGCGCCCGTGGCTGGACGGATCCGGGACGCCGACATCGCGGAGGTCCGCAAGCGCAACCGGATCGACGAGGTGGTCGGCGAGTACGTCGCGCTACGCCGAGCCGGCGCGGATTCGCTCAAGGGGCTGTGCCCGTTCCACGACGAGAAATCCCCGTCATTCAATGTCCGTCCTGGACACGGCACCTTCCATTGTTTCGGCTGCGGCGAAGGCGGATCCGTGGTCGACTTCATGATGAAGATCGAGCACCTCGGCTTCGTCGAGGCCGTGGAACGGTTGGCTGACCGGGTCGGAATCCAGTTGACCTACACCGGCGGCGGCCCCTCGGTGCAGCGCGACCGCGGCACCCGATCCCGGTTGGTCGAGGCGAACAGGCTGGCGCAGGAGTTCTACGCCGAGCAGTTGAGCTGTGCCGAGGCGCGGCCGGCCCGGGAGTTCCTCGCGCAGCGTGAGTTCACTCAACAAGCGGCGGGCATGTTTGGCTGCGGCTTCGCCCCGTCGGGCTGGGAGGCGCTCACCAAGCACCTGCTGGGCCGCGGGTTTTCCGTCGAGGAGCTGGTCAAGGCCGGGGTGTCCCGGGAGGGTCAGCGTGGACCGATCGACCGCTTTCACCGCAGGTTGTTGTGGCCGATCCGGGACCTCGGCGGGGACGTGGTGGGTTTCGGTGCTCGGCGGCTGTTTGACGACGACCGCGTCGAGGCGAAGTACCTCAACACTTCCGAGACGCCGCTGTATCGCAAGTCGCAGGTGCTCTTCGGGGTGGACCTGGCCAAGCGGGAGATCGCCCGGCGCCGTCAGGTCGTCGTGGTCGAGGGCTACACCGACGTGATGGCGATGCACCTGGCCGGGGTACCCACCGCCGTAGCGTCCTGTGGCACGGCGTTCGGCGCAGAGCACATATCGGTTCTGCGGAGGCTGTTGATGGACGACGACGCCCTGCGCGGTGAGGTGATCTTCACCTTCGATGGCGATGAGGCGGGAAAGAAGGCAGCGCTGAAGGCGTTCGACGGCGACCAGAGTTTCGCGGCGCAGACGTTTATCGCGACCGCATCGGACGGGATGGACCCCTGTGAATTGCGCCAGGCCAAGGGTGATGCCGCGGTGCGAGATTTGGTGGCCCGCCGTCAGCCACTGTTCACTTTCGCGGTACGGACCCTGCTCGCCGAGTACGACCTGGACACCGCAGAGGGCCAGGTCGCCGCACTCCGGCGAGCTGTGCCGCTTGTCGCGCAGATCAAGGACGTGTCACTCCGAGATCGGTATGCGACGCAGCTGGCCTACTGGAGTGGCTGGAGTGACGAAGCCACGGTGGTCCGCCGGGTTCGAGAAGCCGCCGGCGAGGAGCCTCGACGACGTGGTGGTCGCGCTCGAAGCACGCCCTCGGCGAAGAACGGCACGGATCTCCCCCCGCGGGACGATGTGCGGCTGCAGGCCCAGCGCGAGGTGCTCAAGGCGGTGCTGCAGGAGCCGGCGATGACGGGCCCGGTGTATGACGCGCTGCCCACCGACGCATTCACCCACCCCGCCTACGCGCAGGTCCATGCGGCGGTGCTGGCTGCAGGTGGCACTGCCGTGGGGATGTCTGGTCCGGAGTGGATCGATGCCGTCGCTGCGCACTGCCCCCAGCGATCATTGGTCACCGAGCTCGCCGTGGAGACGCTGCGAGCCAAGGGCAGCGCCGGGGAGGATGCGCACTACATCGGGAGCCTGCTCGCCCGCCTGCAGGCCACCGTCGTCGGACGGCAGGTCGCCGAGATCAAGTCCCGGCTGCAACGGATCTCGCCGCTGGACGACGTGGACTCCTACCATCAGCTCTTCGGTGACCTGGTGGCCTTGGAGCAGTACTACCGGGCACTTCGCGAGCAGGCCGTAGGTGCCCAGGAGTGAGTGTGTGGGGTTGCTGACAGTAAGGAGATCGGGGCGGTGTGGGACCCGGAGACCTATCTCGCATTCGGTGACCACCGGGCCCGGCCTTTCCACGACTTACTGGCCCGGGTTGGGGTACGCGATCCGCGCTTGATTGTGGACCTGGGCTGCGGGCCGGGCACCCTCACGCGGTTGTTGGCCAAGCGGTGGCCGACGGCCAACGTGATGGCACTGGACAGCTCACCGGAGATGGTGCAGGCTGCGCGCGAGCGCGGCATCCACGCCGAGCTGTGCGATGCTCGTCGCTGGTCGCCCCTTCCCGGCACCGATCTCGTCGTCTGCAATGCCGTATTGCAGTGGGTACCCGAGCACGCGGAGCTGCTGCGCCAGTGGATGCGGGAGCTGCCGCCAGGGGGATGGTTGGCGTTGCAGGTGCCGGGGAATTTCAGCGCGCCGTCACACGCCGAGACAGCGCGGCTCGCCGCCGAGCCTCGCTGGCGCGACCTGTTCGACTTCAGGGGGACGCACCCCGGGGTGCTCGAACCCGCCGGATACGCAGCGGTGCTCGCCCATGGCGCCGCGGAGCTGGACGTCTGGGAGACCACCTACTTGCACCGGCTGACCGGATCCGACCCGGTGCTCGAATGGATCACCGGGACCGCCCTGCGGCCGGTTCGGGCGGCGCTGTCGGCGGCGGAGTGGGAGGAGTTCCGGCAGGAACTTGCCCCGCGACTGAGGGCTGCCTACCCAGCGGGAGCCGATGGGGTGACCTGGTTCCCGTTCCGCCGGATCTTCGCCGTTGCGCAGGCCGGGTAGCCGGTTGCGGCACCTGTCCGCTACCGGTCCTGCTGAGTGTTCCGATCGCGCCACCCGGCAGAAGGCGCCATACAGTCGTCCCCTCGCCTCGCCCCGGTGTTCGCCAGATCGATTCTGCCCGCATGTGGGGCAGCGGCATAGGTGTTGCATACCGTGCGCTAAGGTGGTCCGCGGCCGGCCCGCCAGGCGGATCGGGCACCCAGCACTTTCCCCGATAGCTCAATTGGCAGAGCATGCGACTGTTAATCGCAGGGTTGTTGGTTCGAGTCCAACTCGGGGAGCAGGAACAACGCGAACGCCGGGCCCCGTAGGAACCGGTTCTGACCGCAGTTCTGACCGCAATCATGGCGCTGTGTCGGTCCCGTCGTCTGTCCCGAACAGATGGCCGAGGCGGTCGACCGCATCGCGCTGCACCTCCCGGAGCACGTCGACGTAGATCGCGCTCGTCACGCTGATCGAGCTGTGCCCCAGCAGGTCCCGGATCGTCTGTAGGTCGACGCCTTGGGCGAAGAGCAGCGTGGCGCAGGAGTGTCGAAGATCATGAAAGCGGATTCGGACCACGCCGGTGCGGGCGACGAGCGCATCAAACGTGCGGTTGATGTTGCGCGGTTCGATTGGCGTGCCCTTACGCGTGGTGAACACGAGACCTGAGTCCGTCCACCGGTCGCCAGCTGCCAATCGGTCGGTCGCTTGCTGCGCTCGGTGTCGCCGCAGCGCTTGCACGCACGGCTGGGGGAGCGCGACGACACGGGTGGAGTCGTCAGTCTTCGTCTCGTCGTGCCGGAGTTCGCCCGCAACCCGCTGCAACTGCATCGCCATCGTCACGGTGCCGCCCACAAGGTCTACGTCATCCCAACGCAGTCCCAGCGCCTCGCCACGTCGCATGCCGAGCGCAATGGCCACCGCGAACAGGGCATACAGCCGGTGCTCTCGTATCGCGGCGAGGAAGCTCGTCGCCTCGGCGACGCTCCACGTTTCGAACCGATGTCGACGGGGCCGGGTCGGCTTCGCGAAGCTCGCGACATTGCGCGTCAGCACTTCCTCGGCCACCGCGACGCCCAACGCCGCGCGAAGCGTCCGGAACACATGATGAACGCGGGCCAGGTTGGGAACCTGGCGGCAGCACTTGCCGACCGCACAGCACCGGCGCTTACTTTCCAACCGCTTGGCATCCCATCCCTGCGCACAGCACTGGCACTGTAGTCGAATGCGGTTGAGCATCCCCCGGACGTCCGCAGTTTTGAGGGCGGTCAGCTTGATCTTGCCGAGCTGCGGCGCCAGGTACAGTCTCACCGCGACCTCGTACCCGACGTAGGTCGACGGCTTGCGCGCGGGCTTCACAACGTCCTCAAGCCAGTAGCTGAGCCACTGAGAGACGGTGTAGCTGCTCACCGACGCGCCGATGCCAGCGTAATTGTCGGACTTGAGCCGGGTGATCTTCTCGTCGCACTCCTCCCAGCTAGGGCCGTAGACGCTGACTCGTTTGAACTCCCCACTCGTCGTGCGAACGAACACCTGCCCCTCGTACCGTCCGTCCTTGCGTTTCTTGATCGTCCCCGAGCCGTTCGCCTTCCGGGCGGGCTTCCGTCGCCGAGTTGTGCTCTCTGAGCTGGTCATCAGGCCGCCTCACTGATCAGCCGAGCGAGGTAGGCATCGAGCGCCTCCCGGGGAACGCGTCGGCACCGCCCGATCTGCGCAGAGCGGAGATCGTTCGCCCAGATCAGGCGGTACACGCTCCATCGGCTGATCTGCAGCGTCTCGGCCACCTGGTCAACGGTGAGCAGGCGTGCATCCAGTCGGCCCGGAGGGGGTGTGTCCTCGTGCGTCATCACGCAGCCTCCTCGGTTGCAGAACGGTTTTCGGATGATGGCCCGGTGGTGGCGAGTTGGGCGGCGGTGTATTCGGCTTTCCATCGCTGTCGTTCGGCGATGGCGTGCAGCAGCAGCACCGGCCGGGGTGGCACGTCAGGATCAGTGGGCGCGGGGCGTTCCCATAGGTAGGGTCCACCGTCTGGGCCGTGGGCGGGGTGGATTCCGGTCTGCTGGAGGAGTTGCCGAACAAATTCGCCGCGCTCAGCGCGGTGGTCATCCAGGGTCTTGTTGGACCATTTCCGGGAGACGAGCACTCGGCGCCCGGCGATGCCGAGGTGTTCGGGTTTGTGTGCCTTGCCCTTGCAGTGTCCGGGTGTGATGGAGTGTCGGGCGCCGTGGGGTTGGATGCCGTAGAGCAGCCACACCGGGCACCGGGGTGAGCATGGGGTGATCTGTAGTTCGGCGTGCAGCCGGTGGGCGTGGTCACGTTGGGCGTTGGTGGTGTGCTCGCCGAGACCGGCGGCCTGGCCCACCGACTTTGCGAGGTATTTCGTCAGGTACCCGATGTGGCGGCCGGCTTCTTCGGTGCCGCCGAGGATGCCCTTGACGTGCGTCTGCGCCCCGAACCGCACGACGTGGGCAGGCTCGACTAGTTCCTCACACGCCTGTTCCCAGGCCGGGAGTGGTGTACCGGTGTCGGGGTCGGTGAAGGCCTTCGCTCGCGGGTCCCAGACCGGTAGCCGCCCGTCGGTGTAGACGAGCTGGTCATGCGCCGGCCACCACACCTGGTGGTAGGTCGCGGCGACGACTTGCCGCAGCTCAACTCGCGGGATCGCGCCCCGGATGGCGGCGTGGAAGTGCGGGGCGCCGCGTTTTTGGGGTTCGACGGTGCCGAAGTACTGCACCTCCCACCCGACACAACGGCGAGTGTTCTGCCAGAACCGATCCACCAGCGCCGGGAAGTGGATTGCGTCCCGAGCGGCCCGCCGGTAGTCGTAGCGGTCCGGGTCTACCGCCGCCCCGTCGCCATCAACCCGGCCGTAGGAATCGAGGGTGAGAGTGAGGAACGTGGAGGGCCGGTAGCGCCCGGCGAACACCCGTCCCACGGTGCGGTGTTCGACCGGTCGGCGGGGCAGGTCCGGGGCATCCTGGCGGCGCCGGGTTGAACGCTTCGCCGTCTTGGGTGGTGGGTCTAGCGGGGTGAGCTGTCCGCGTACGCCGAGGGTGCGGAGTTCGGTGTCGAGGTCGGTGACGGACTCGGCGATCTGCTCACACGAGGCCTCATCACCCGCCTTCCGGCATTCGGTGTAGGCGGCGAGGAGATCGGCCCGGGCGGCCATCAGCGCCGTGTGGTCCTCGCTGGGCGTGGCCCGCTCGGTGACCGGTTCCGCTTCAAGGTGCCAGCCCTCACGGCACTGCACCATCCGCAACCGCCGCGCCTTGTCCGCACACGGCCGGCACTGATCCTCCCGGGTGGATCCGCAGGGGACTGGAACGACCTCGACGCGGCCGGTGGTGGTGTCGATCCGACGCATCGCCAACGGCCGGACGCAGACGCCATGCTGCTCGGCCAGCGCGTGGGCGACGTCGGTGCTCAGCGACAGTGCGGCCCGCTGCGCCCGGGTCATCCGCGCGGTGTCCAGGATGGTCGGTTCAGTGGCGGTCATCCGAGGGTCACCTCGCCAAGGGTGGCCAGGTGGCGCAGGACCGCCAATGGCACGGTCACGCTGGTGTCGCAGGCGAGGTCGGCGCCGGGGCCGTGCTCGGTGAGCGGCAGGCCGCCGTAGACGCGGATCGTGACGCCCTCGGCGAGCTGGCCGATCACCGACAGGTGTACTGAGTCCCCACTGGGCACCCGCCACGCTTCGGTGGTGACGTGGGTGAGGGTGTCAGCCCAGGCCAGCAGTCCGGTGGCGATCTGGAGTGGGTGGTGGGCGGCCAGGTGCGCGTTCACGCTGGGTTCACCCGCGGCCACGATCACGTGCACCGAGTACAGCTCCGGCAGCTCGAACTGGTCGACGTGGGAGCGGAACGCATCAAGGAGGTCAATCGCGGTGGCGCTCATGCCGCCTCTTTTCCGGTGAGCGGGCGGGGGGCATCGTGGTGACCAGCGGCGACGTAGGCCGACAGTTCGTCAAGGTCGGCGTCGGTGGTGTGGAACGCGCGGGCGCGGTCGGGGTCGCGGTGGCCATCGAGTTTGGCCCAGGCGACGCCGGGGGTGTCCTCGCTGATTTCGTGAGCCGCCGCGCCGCGCCCCCGGACCCCATCGCCCAGCACCATGTCGACCTGTTCGGGTTCATCCAGCCGCATGGCGATTTTGATGGGGAACAGGTGGCGGCAGTCGATGATCTGTTTGCGGGGGTCCTGAATCTGCCCGATCACACAGACCCCTGGAGCCCGGCCTTGCGAGAGGATGGACTGCAACGCCGCATTGGCGCGCTTGCGCAGCCCGGTGTCCGGCTGGTAAGCGATCACGTCAGCCAGCTCGTCCACGATGAGCAGCACAAACGGCTGACCCGAGGCGGGTGTCCATTTCCGGGTGCCCTGCCTGCGCAAGGCTTCCGCGCGCTGGCGGGTCAACGTAGCCACGTGTTCGAGCAGTTCGACGGCCTCCGTGCCGTTACTGCACACGAGTTTCTGGAACAGCCCGGGTGCGCGGCCGAGTTCCATGCCGCCCTTGGGGTCGATCCCGAATACCTGCACCAGACCGCAGCGGATCCAGGGGGCGAGTGCGCGTAGTACCGCCCACATCACCGAGGACTTCCCGGCGTCACTGACCCCGGCCACCAGAATGTGGCGGCCCAGCAGGCGCAGCACCCACGGTCGGCCGATCTCGGTACGCCCGATGAGCACACGTGCCAGATCCACGCCCGCACCGGGGTCGGCCAGCGTGGGCACTCGGACTGGTTGGTTGAGGGGGTCGGTGTGGATCAAGTCCAGCCAGATCCGCCGGGGCCGATCCACCCGTACCCGACAGGAACGGGCGCCAAAGGAGTTCGCCAGCTCCTGGGCGTGGGCGGCGTAGGTGGCCACGCACTGCCCGTGCAACAACTTCACCGACACCCGGTCGCGCCAGCCATCAGCGCGGACCCGACGCAGGGTGGGATAGTGCACCCGGCGCTGCACATGCCCGGTGTGCTTGGTCAACTCCGTGAACAGCATCACCCGACGCCACGGCCACGCGTAGACCACCGCGCGGCGCCACTCCGAACGCACCTGCCGCGTCACGGTGCGGGTAAAGGAGTCGGGGTGTTGCCAGGCCCACAGCCCACCCAGTGCCGCCAGCCCGGAGGCCAGCCTGGCGCAGGCCCACCACGAGCAGCCCACGCCGACACCAGCCAGGATCGCGGTGCCGATCAGGAACAGTGGATAGCGCCATACCCGGCGGGCGACGAACGCCACCACCGTCGTCACGACGGCTACCAGGATGATCGGCGAAGCGGCGAGCAGGAGCTTGCGGGGCAGCAGTGTCCACCACGGCAGGCGAGGCCGCTCCACCTCCAACGGCGCCGGGTCAACCCATCGGGAGTACGTATCCGGGCGCATCACCGGCCACCCCCACCCAGGCGCTCCAGCGCCACCCTGCCCACCCGCGAGGCACACGCGGTGTCGCCGGGAAACAGCCGGGCGAATCGGTAAGGGACTGGGTGCCCCATTCGGGGGGTGGCTGGGGCTGGTGCGCTTAGGGCGCGGTGTTCTATGCTTCTCATTGTTCACTCCGGTCTCTGGTGTGGACAGCGCAGAAGCGGATAAGGTTGGTAGCCGTGATTCCGCTTCTGCGCGTACGTCGCTGGTGCGCTATGTGAGGGCGTGCGGCATTACCGCACCACCCCCGGGCGTGTTGATTTCCTTTGGGCTTTCTGTGGTGTCTGTTATCGCAGGTTCAAGCAGCGCTCGCACAGTCCGCTCTTACCCGTCTGGTACCCGTAGCGTCTGCACCTGCGGCAGGTCCGCCACGTCACGCGCACCCGACCCC
>JAFAXZ010000309.1 GCA_019240665.1 Pseudonocardiales bacterium
AAGTGATTGCAATTTCATGCGATGCAGAACATCGGGTGGTCGACATATTCAACCGGCTGATGGGTGTTCCCGCTGCTGTGCATTCCCCGTAGGTCGTGGTTGTTGATCGAGTGCGGAGCGTACTGGCCGCCGCCCGAGTGGGCACGGCTAGCCTACCGACGTGCCGATTTGCTCGATTGGCTACGTTTAATGAAGGATCCCTTCGTCTGATGTAGGTGACGGAGGGTAGCTGAGTGGGTTACGACGGGTTAGCGCCGGGTACGGCGGGGCTGCATCTGGCTGACGGACTGGCGTTGCTGCGGCCCGAGGAGCAGGTGTTCGCCGCGATGCTGGAGGGCTGGCGCAACCAGCAGCTGGCGCGGAACCTGGCGCTGTCCACGATCAACGGGCGGGAGAAGGCCGTGCAGGCGTTCGCCCGGCACGCCGATGTCTTTCCGTGGCGCTGGACCTCGGCGCTGATCGATGAGTGGCTCGGCGAGCGGCGCGCGGTGGGTAACCTCAAGCGCTCCACGCTGCGTAACTACCAGGAGGCGGTGCGCTCGTTCTGTTCCTACCTCATCGACCCGGTCTACCAGTGGTCGAGTGAGTGTGAGCGGCGCTTCGGCACGCACCCGGTGCAGGTGGTCCACGAGTGGAATACCGCGGTGCACGTCGCCGATGCCGAGGCCGACGCCGGTAAGCGGGCCTTCACCCGCAAGGAGCTGATCGCCTTGTTCGATCACGCCGACGAGCAGGTGGACCGGATTCGCCGGGCGGGCCGCAAGGGGTGGCTTCCGGCGTTTCGGGATGCGGTGCTGCTCAAGACCGCCTACGGGTTCGGGCTTCGCCGTAACGAAATCCGGATGCTCGACACCGTCGACTTCGGACGCAATCCTGACGGCCCGGAGTTCGGCGAGTACGGCGTGCTCTATGTGCGCCACGGCAAGGCTAAGAAGGGCTCCCCGCCCAAGCGCCGCAGCGTGGTCACTGTCTGGGATTGGTCGGCTGAGGTTCTGCAGGAGTGGATCGAGGAGTTCCGGCCGCTGTTGGCCACGGCCGACTCGCCGGCCTGCTGGCCGTCTGAACGCGGTAAGCGAATCGGGCTCAGCGCGATCAACACCCGGCTGGCCGCCTACCGCGACGAGCTTGGTCTAGACCCCGCCCTGGATTTCCACTCACTGCGCCGCGCCTATGTCACGCACTTGATCGAGGATGGCTTCGACGCTCGGTTCGTCCAGGAACAAGCAGGCCACGAGCATGCCAGCACAACATCGATCTACACCTGCGTGTCCTCGGACTACCGCACCCGCACGCTGCGGCGGGCGCTGGACGCCACGATCGAGGCCGCGCTGACACCCGCGAGGAGGCCACGGTGAAACGCCAGGTCAGCTACAAGTGGCGACTGCGCGAGGTGATGGCCGCAGCCGGCATGTTCGCCGCCACTGACCTCGAGCCCCATCTGCATGACCGGGGGATCACGCTGTCCTCGGTGCAGGTCTGGCGGCTAGTCACGCAGACCCCCGAGCGGCTGTCCCTGCCGGTGCTCGCGGCGCTGTGCGACATCTTCGAATGCAGCCCAGCTGATCTGATCGCCACCAGAGCCGAGAACGCCACGCCTCGTAAGGCCGCGACGGGCGCGGTCAACGTGGTCGATCTGGCCACCCCGGTGCGGCCCAAGCGGGCGCGCATCCGACCCGAGCAATGAGCTCCTCGCGCATCAGCGCCGAGCAGTACCAACGCTGGCACATCCGTGACTGCGTCCGGTGCGGGCGCCGGGCAGGCAAGGCAGCAAACTGGGAAGGGGCGATCTGCCGCAGCTGCTGCGAGCGAGCGGCCAGCACCTACGGGCGCTGCCCAGGCTGCGACGTGCAGCGCCTGCTGCCCGGGCGACGCCACGACGGGACACCGATCTGCCGCGACTGCGCTGGGATCACCCGCAGCTTCTTCTGCGACCGCTGCGGCTTCGAGGGGCGCCTGCTGGGCGGGCGCCTGTGCGAGCGCTGCACGCTCACCAACAGAATGACCGCCGCACTGGATGACGGGACAGGGCGCGTCGCGCCAGCCTTGGTGCCACTGCTCGAGCTGGTGCGCGGCATGGACAAGCCTCGCAGCGGCCTGCACTGGCTAGACAACCCGCAGGTCCCCCAACTGCTGGCTGGGCTGGCCACAGGCCAGATCCCGCTGACACACCAAGCGATGCACGAACTACCCAACTGGCGCACCGCGGCCTACCTGCGTGATCTGCTCATGAGCTGCGGAGTCCTCCCGGTTGTGGACAAGCAGCTGCTGCACTTTCAGACCTGGCTGCACCATCGGCTCGCCGAACACGCCAACAGCCCGCATCATCGGCTGCTGGCCCAATTCAGCCGCTGGTATCAACTTCCGCGGCTGACCGCGCGAGCCCGCGCCCGACCGCTCACCTCAGCCGCGCGGCGGTTCGCCAGTGAGCAGTTCACCCATGCTGAGCGCTTTCTGGCCTGGCTTGACCAGCGCGACCACGCCCTGGCCGCCGCCACCCAGGACGACATTGACACCTGGCACGCCCAGGCCCACAACTCGCACAAGCACGCCGCGAGAGCATTCTTGACCTGGGCAATCAACAGTCGTCTGATGCCCAAGCTCGCCCTGCCACCGCTGCGCACTCCCAACACCGGACAGCGGATCACCCAGAGCCGACGGCTGGCCCTGCTACGCCAGGTCCTCACCAACGAGCAACTGCCGCTGCGCTCCCGCCTGGCCAGCAGCCTGATGCTGCTCTACGCCCAACCGGCCAGCCGCATCGCCCGCTTGAGCATCGACGACATCATCCAAGACGACGCCGGGCAAATACGCATTCGGCTCGGACAGCCACCCACCCCGGTACCCGAACCATTCGCCAGCCTCCTGCTGCGAGCAGCCAACGAGCGGGACAACATGCACACCGCCACCAACCCCGACGCCCGCTGGCTGTTCCCCGGCCGCCGCGCCGGCCAACCGATCAACGTCGGCACCCTCCGAACGCACATCCGCCAACTCGGCATCCCCAGCACCGCCACCCGCGTCGCCGCGCTACGCCAGCTCGTCCTACAGGCACCCGCACCCGTCATCGCCAAAGCGCTCGGATTCCACTACCACACCACCCACCGACACAACATCGACGCCGGTGGCACCTGGAAGACCTACGCACCCGGCGACCACGCTCAGTGAGCACGACCTGGTCCCTTAATCGCGCCTCGACGCCGAGTCAACCCGCTGCAAAGGAATACAGACCACTCGATCAACGGAGCCTGCCAGTA
>JAFAXZ010000313.1 GCA_019240665.1 Pseudonocardiales bacterium
TAAGCCGCGGATGACCTGGCACGCTTCTTCGAGTCGGTCGAGCCGCTCTCCGGTCGAACCGAAGTGAATTCCATAGGCGGTGTGCTCGTTCTCCTGCCACCCGGCGCCGAGACCGAGTACGACTCTTCCCCCGCTCACATGGTCTGCGGCGACCGCGGTGTTGGCGAGTACCGCCGGATGCCGGTAGGTGTTGCCGCACACGAGCGCCCCGAGCCGCACGCGGGGAACAACTGCCGCAAGGCCCGCCAAGGTCGCCCAACACTCGAGAACGGGCCGCGACAGCTCGCCCTCGGACGGCATGAAGTGATCGGGAAACCACACCCCCTCCCAGCCGCTGCGTTCGGTGTGCTCAGCGACGCGCAGCACGTCCGCCCACGCGTACGACGGCGTCAGGCAGATGCTGAACTTCATGGGGCGGTTTCGGATCGCCGTCGAGATTCCACAAACCCTGACGATACGGCCTGCAACGAACTTAGGCCGGGTTGATCGTGCCGAAGATGCGGACCCGTTCGTCGTCGCTGACCCGTGGGCAACTGGCGCATGGACGCTCAATCCCGGCCAGCGCGTAAAGAAAACAGCATGAACCGCGCCGGCGGGTCCAGTGCGTGCGCCCATGCTCATCAGTCACCTGGCAGATCGTCGACGCCGAGGTGAGCGGTTTTTCGCCACAGGCCAGCACCAATCGCGCATCGGCGGCAGCGGCCTGCGGTGACCCGAACGAACGCCCCGCCAGCAGCAGGCCCCTGTCCAGCGCGTCGGTCACCGCTGCCCACTGGGTGCGGCGCCCGAAGCGCACCTGCGGGCCGTAGACGGCGAGGAAACGAGCGGCGTGCGCAATCACCTGACGGCGTAGTATCGCCCCCAGCGCTGCCACGTCAGGCACTGACACGGCATCGGGATGCCCGACGTCGGGATCACCAGGCAGACACCAGAACCGACCCGGGCGTAACGCCACCCCCCGCAGCGCCGCCGAATCGAGCCAGAAACCGAGCCGCCCCGGCGCCAGCGAAGGCACCCGCCGGGCGGAATGGAACAACAACCCACCCAGGTAGCTCGGGATGACCAGATACCACTGCAACACATAACCGGCGGTGGTCATCTCCGGAACGTCGGTCTGCTCGGCGACGTGGGCGTGCTGCTCGGCGAGCCGCTGCGCGACCATCACCCGCCACCGCGCGAAAAAGTCGGGATCGGCCAGGGCGTGCTCACACCCGATCCACGGGGCGCTGCGCCGCTGAGAACTGGGCCACTGGGAACTACGGCACTGCGAATGGGGCGCCTCCACTACCCGGAAAGACAGCAACGTCACTGCACGATCCACCGCCGCCACCGACGCGACCAGAGGGTGCGCACAGCGCGGTTCGACCACTCCCGCCGGCCCCTCAGCCGGTATCGCGATGTACGACACAGTCCCCCTCAGCGGTGTGTCCTCCACAACAGGGTTGCCTTACCTAACACAGGGTAGCCTAGCAGTCGGAGCGAGAGTAAAAAAGGCGCGGCCAGCAGCCACCCTGCGGACCAGGCCCGCGACCCGCCAGACCTGGTGTCGGGCTTCACGTTGCGGATGGGACCGAGGAGGTATGGCAAGCGCGCTCTCGTCAGAAGATCGCGACGAGATGCCGAAAGGTGATCGTTTCTCGACAGCCCGACGTTGGCGGCGTGCCGTGGAGCCAGCATCAGGTCAGCCGTGAAAGGAATTTCTGCAAGTTTTCGATGAGGTTCTGGGTTGCCTGGGCAGCACCGAGGAACTGAGCCAACGCCGGTGCCACGAGCAGCGCATTGCGCAGCCCGAACCTTCGGCGAATCTTAACATCGACCGGCCACGTGGGCATGGATTCGATCGCCGTGTACCGCTTGACCCGGCTCTCATTGACGGCTAGTGAAATTATGGTCGCGGGAGGCTCAGCTGCTGCTTTGTCACCAGGTCCCCGGGTTGGCGAGATGAGTTGCACGGGAGGGCTTGACGCATGCGTGCAGCGCTAAGCCGACTCGGGACACCGAGCATGATGAGGTGTGCCACCGCGACGTGCTTGCGCAGCACTGGCGATGGGACCAGCACCGAGTCACGGTCATGAGTAAGCGCCGGTAGAGGTTTAGTCGAGCAAGTGGTCGAAGTCTCCGTTCTTGGCGCCGGCGAGGAAGACGGCCATTTCGCGCTGGGTGAAGACGAGGGTGCAGGCCTTGCGATCGGTTGGGGGCAGCTTGTCGTCCTGCGATCTCGACCAGCATCTCTACGGCTTCGGTGTTGCTGATCCGGCTCGCGCCGATCGGGATCACCATCACCCCCACCGTCCCGGGCCCGTTGCGCCTGACCGTGCTGCAGTTTGGGCAGCTACGGAGCGCCGCGCGCGACGCGATCTACACCGTCGGCCTACTCGCCGAGTCCAACCACGCCGAGCCGGCGCGAGATGAATTCAGACCCACAAGAATCAGGCCCCGATAAATCAGACTCAAATATACCAAGGCCGCGTGGCACAGCTGCGCCACCGGCTTATCGGCCACGAAGAAGTGTTTGACGAGGCGTGTGCAGTCGGCATTATGATGAATGTATTCCGGTGTTCGCCCACGCGGGGCCCACGAGGGCAACATCATCAGCGGGGTTGACGTCGGCGAAGCAAGGTACCTGACCTCCAACGACTCCGCAGCGTCTTTAGGCACCGGGGGTTGCGGGGCGGGGCCGTTCCTCTCGAACGGCCCCGCCCCTCTTGCGGGTGCCTGCGCTGCGCGCATCCGGCGCCGGACGGGGGACTCCCGGACCTGCGATGCATGAGGGCATCAGGCGGCGGGATCCGGCGGTCATCGGACCAACGTTGGCGGCGGCGGTCGGTCAGGCAACGACGGTGCCACCGGCGCGGCACTCCACTCGGTGGGGAGCGGATGGATCCAGACTGTGGAGTTGTGCCCGGTAGGTGCGGATTACCCGGCTCCCGGGTCGTGGCGCTCCCACCGGCGGTACTGCGGGGCGTGCAGCACCGCCGGTGGGAGAATGGGGTGGCCGGTGATCCTTCGACATCTCGGTCGGGGGCACGGACGTTCGCCGGATCACCGGCCACATGGCGGCTGCTCAGCCTTCGTGGGTGGGGGGAGACCCACGAGCCGTGACGAGACCGCCAGCTCTATGGAGTTGACATATCGGTGGTATCAGCGCGTGGCACCGGCCCCCGCAGGGACTCTGGTCGGGAATAGAGACATCGGGTGGCACATCCGCGACAGGACTCGGCGGGCCCCTGATCCGGATCCGGAGGAAACAGATCCGGAGGAAACAGATCCGGAAGACACGAGCTCTCCGGAGACGAGGTGCTCGTGCACAGCCCGCCACACGCTGCACGGTGCAGCACGGGGTCGCCAGCGGCTCGAGCACTCCGGACAGCGGCCCCGGGGATCCGGCGCATGGGTCGCGAGCAGAGCGCGCCACCCATGGGTCAATCGGGGCAGCTCACTGCGCGCCAGCGAGAGCAGGGACCCATTATCGGCGTTGCTTACCAGCTTCTCGAGCATGTTGAGCCGCTCCCACACCGCCTGCCGGAGGATCTCACCCAGAACCTGGTCCACCTCGCCACCTTCCCGCCGTCTAGGCCTTGTACCTGATGATAATGTCTGCGACATGAGGTCCGTGCCGCACCAAACTCAACCTACGAAGTGTTCCGGCCGGTTTAAACCCCTCATGCGCTGTACTGCGCTGATGGGGCATGCTATGACGGTGAGCGGCGCGAACTGATAGGTGGCGCCGATAAGCTTCGCCGAAGTGCTCTTCACTAGTGATGTGGCGCATGCTTACTGTGCACACGTCGCCCGTGGGACGGCAAGGGGGCAAGATGAACGTGACCGGCGCGCAAGACACTCGGCTATCTCTGGAGACCTGGAACGAACCGGAGATGAAGCGGGCGCTGGCGGATCGCGACATCAGCTCCGTTTACCGTCTGCTCCGCCGGGTCGGTATCTCGCAACGGCACATCGCAGCCCTGACCGGGCAGTCCCAGTCCGAGGTCTCGGAGATCCTCAAAGGTCGCCAGGTCATGGCCTACGACGTGTTAGTGCGGATCTCCAACGGCCTGGGCATCCCACGCGGGTACATGGGCTTGGCCTACGACCCGGCGACGGCAACGAGCATGGTCGGAACACCCGACAATGCCGACAATGCGCGGGCTGAGGAGGATGAGTCGGTGAAGCGCCGGAATCTCCTGACGCATGGAGCTGCCATGATGTTCGGCACCACCGTGCTGGGAGCTGACCGCGGGCAATGGTTGCCCAGTCCTGCCCAGACGCCAGCGCCGAGCCACATCGGCATGTCGGACGTCAAGCAGGTGGAGGCAACCACCAGAGCCATGCGCGCGTTGGACTACCAGTTTGGCGGCGGAACGTGTCGGGACGCGGTCGTCGCCCAGTTGTCCTGGGCACAGCGCCTGCTGGGTGCGACGAGCAAGGAGGAAGTGCGCCTGCGGCTGTTCCGGGCGCTGGGCGATCTGCAGAATCTGGCCGGGTGGACGACTTTCGACGTGGGATTGCTGGACTCCGCGCGCAACCATTTCGCCACTGCTCTGGAATATGCTAAGCAGTCCGGCGACTCGAGCCTGATGTCCAACATCATGTACCGGATCGGCCGGATCTATCTGCACCACCGAGAACCCAACGAAGCCCTCAAGTGGTTCCAACTGGGCCAGATCGCCGCGCAGAACTCTGGGTCGGAGCAGGCCGTGGCCGTACTGTGCGCCAACGAGGCGTGGGCGTACGCGATGCTGAACGATGACGTCATGGCCCAGAAGCTGCTCGATCGATCCCAGTCCGAGCTGTCCCGGGCGAATCTGAACGATGCGCCCTCCTGGGCTAAGGCCTTCGATCACGTCGGAATGTACGAGATGATCGGGACGGTGCACACCGAGCTCGCGGCCTCAAAACCACAGCATGCGGCTACCGCGATCCCCGCGTTCCGCGAGGCCCTGATCCTCCACGACAGCCGGATGGCCCGTAGCCAGGCCTTCACTCTGGGCATGCTGGCTACCAGCTACCTGCGGCAGGGCGATGTCGACCAGGGGATCCAGGTGAGCCGCAAGGCCGTGGTGGCGGCGTCTGCGGTGAATTCCACGCGGGTGACCGACCGCCTCAAACCGTTGGAGATCGAGATAGCACGACTGTCCACCAATTCGGACTCCCGTGAGCTGTGCCACCGGATCCGACAGCTTCGAAGCGTCTGATGAGCCGGGTACCGTGAGGGTGCCCTCGACGGTCCGCTGTGACGAGCAGCTCACCATGGGGCTGCGGGCGGTGTGCGCCAAGCTCGGCTTGGACCCGGTCGGCGCTCGATTGCTCCGCAACGCCAACAATGCGGTGTTCCAGTTGGCCCGGGACCCGGTGGTGGTCAGATTGGTCACCTTACCTTCCTACGTCCCGCGGGCCAGGCTGGCGGTGGCTGCGGCGACGGTGTTCGCCGAGCATGACGTGCCGGCAATCCGGTTGCTGTCCGGTGCCGCCCAGCCGGTGCGGGCCGGCGACCACGTTGCCACCGTGTGGCAGGCAGTGCCACCGACCGGTCCCCCGCCGGGCGGTGCGGACTTGGCCGGTCTGCTACGGGCGGTGCACGCGGTGCCGTTGCCGTCCCGTGCCTTGCCGGGTTGGGATCCCCTCGCCGATTTTGACAACCGGGTGCGGCACACCACCACGATGGCCGTTGCCGACCGTGACTTTCTGCTGTGCCGCAGTGCCGAGCTGGCCGCTGCGGTTGCCGAGCTGAGCTTCGCGCTTCCGATGGCGGTGCTGCACGGTGACGCGCACCTGGGCAACGTCATCCCCGGGCCGCAGCGTCCGGTGTTGTGCGACTTCGACTCGTGCGCCGTTGGGCCTCCGGAGTGGGACCTGACCCCGGTAGCGGTCGGCAATGTGCGGTTCGACAGGCCCGCCGCTCACCAGCGTGACTTCATCGAGATCTACGGGTTCGATGTACGGGACTGGGACGGTTTCGAGGTGCTGCACGATATTCGTGATCTCAAGTTGATCGCCGGGGTATTCCCCCGGGCCGGGTCACCGCCGGCCGTTGAAGCTGAGTTCGACCGTCGGATGGCCAGCTTGCGAGCTGGCCGGCGGTTCGAGCGTTGGCGGACCGTCCGGCGCTGAAGGAGTGCGTCGGCTCATCCAGGCAGACACCGGCGTTACCGGCGGCAGTTGAAGCGCTAACGCCTGCTTCCGGTCTGACGATAGATAGGGCAACCGGACTAACAGGGGCGGTGCATATGGTGGCAGGGCAGGACCGTTTCAGGTGGCGCCGCCGCCACGCCGTGGCGCACGAAGCCATCTTCTTGGACAGCGTGGTCGATGCCCAACTGGAGTTCATCTGCCAGCTGCCGATGCACCAGCGCGACGGGCTGGCCGAGGCGCTCGCGGTGCTGGTGATGCTCGCCCAGGACCACCGGTATTGCGCGCGAGGCTGGATCAGCCGTCGCGAGCTGCGACACCGCGCCGGACGCGCGCTCGCCGATCTTGACGCGTTACTCCACGGCCCCGGCATCGCAGCCGCTGTGCTGCCCCAAGCGGACTGACCCCTCGTTAGCCTCGCGACATGTTGCCGGTCAGCGCGAGTGGGGCAGCTGCGTGATGGGGTCCTACGTGCAGTACCTGTCGGAGAACTCCAGCGAACTGATCTTCTACGCCGAGCAGCACTTCCTGCTGGTGCTCTACTCGGTGACCTTCGCCAGCGTGATCTCGCTGGCGCTGGCCCTCGTGCTGCACACCAACCAGCTCGCCCCGCCGTCCTGGCGGCGCAGCCTGCGGGTGAGCAGCCGTGAGACGTCACTGCTGCTTGCGTCCGCCGCGCTGACTATCCCGTCGTTGGCGCTGTTCGGCCTGCTCCAGCCGGTGTTGGGGCTCGGGGTTACCCCGAGCATCGTCGCGCTGACCCTGTATGCGATCTACCCGGTGCTGCGCAACACCGTGGCCGGACTGGCCTCGGTGGATCCGGCTGTGCTGGAAGCCGCGCGCGGTGTCGGGATGGGCCCGGTCCGCCGGATGCTTCGGGTGCAGCTACCGCTGGCCTGGCCGGTGATCATCTCCGGGATCCGGACCGCGGTACTGATCTTGATCTCGATCGCCGTGGTGGCAGCCCTCATCAACGGCCCCGGCTTCGGCAAGCCATTGCAGGACGGCTTGGCCCGGCTCGGCGCCGTCAACTCGTTCAACGAGGTCATCACCGGCACGTTGGGATGCCTCGTGGTGGCGGCCGGCTACGAGATCATCTTTGTGGTCGTCCTGCGCTTCACCACCCCGAGAGGGATCCGTGACTGACATCGTGCAGTCTCTGACCGATTCCACCCACCGGGCTCCGCAGCGTCCGATGATCGCCCTGGAAGGTGTCAGCAAGACCTACCCGAAGCAGCGGAGGCCAGCCGTGGCCGAGCTGAACCTCGCCGTCCCCGAGGGCGCCATCGTGATTCTCATCGGACCGTCCGGGTGCGGCAAGACAACCACCTTGAAGATGATGAACCGGCTCATCGAGCCGACCACCGGGCGCATCCTGCTCGACGGCGAGGACGTCACCGACGTCAACGCCGACCAACTGCGCAGGCGGATCGGCTATGTGATCCAGCAAGTGGGGTTGTTCCCGCACCTGAGCATCGCGGACAACATCGCGGTGGTGCCCACGATGCTTGGCTGGGACAAGCGCCGGATCACCAGCCGGGTCGACGAACTGCTGCACCTGGTGGGGATGGAGCCGGCCGAGTTCCGGGACCGGTATCCGCGGCAGCTCTCCGGCGGGCAGCAGCAGCGCGTCGGGGTGGCGCGTGGCCTGGCGGCCGACCCCTCGGTGATGCTGATGGACGAGCCGTTCGGAGCCATCGACCCGATCACCCGGGAGCGGCTGCAGGACGAGTTCCTCGAGGTACAGCGCCAGGTTGCCAAGACCATCTGCTTCGTCACCCACGATCTGTCCGAGGCGGTGAAGCTGGGTGATCGGATTGCGGTGTTCGCCGCTGGCGGGCGGCTGGCGCAATACGACACCCCGAGTGAGGTGCTCGCCCATCCCGCGGACGACTTCGTCGCCGAGTTCATCGGGAGCGGCACCGCGGTCCGCCGGCTGTCGCTGCTGGAGCTGCGCCACCTGGAGTTGGAGGAGATAGTGACCTCCCACGGCGGCGCTCCCACGGTGCCGCACTCTGGCACTGTCTACGACGCCGTCGACGTCATGCTCGCCGCCCACTCCCCGCTGGTCGTGGTGGTCGATGACGACGGGCAGCCCCGGGGCGCGCTGCGCTGGGACACGCTGGTAAGCGACCTGCGGACCAAGGGACCACCGCGATGACCGCCGACGGGCGGGCGGCCGCGGCGGCACCCGCCCGCCCGCCCGGTTGGATCTGGCGAAACCGCGACCTGGTCGCGACTCCGGTGATCGTGATCGTCGGGCTGGTCCTGGTGCTGCTCTACACCACCCATCGGCAGCTGGACAGCGTCGAGCAGCGTGCGCTGGATCCGTCCTCTCTGTGGGCCAGGCTCGTCGAGCACATCTGGCTCGTGGCGGCGTCCACCATGCTGGTGATTGCCATCGCGCTGCCGCTGGGGATCGTGTTGAGCCGCCCGGCGGTGGAGCGGATCCGTACCGGGACGCTCGCGTTCGGTGGTTTCATGCAGGCGCTGCCGTCATACGGTGTGATCATCCTGCTGGCCTTCCTGCTCGGGTTCGGCACCACGACGGCGATCATCGCGCTGGTCGTGGCGTCATTCCTGCCGGTGCTCACCAACACCGTGGTCGGGCTGCGGCAGGTGGACCCAGCGCTCATCGAAGTCGCCCGCGGCATGGGGATGTCGGCGTGGCAGACCCTGCTGCGGGTGGAGATCCCGCTCGCGGTGCCGGTGATGGTGGCAGGTATCCGGGTGGCGCTGGTGCTCAATGTCGGCACCGCCACGCTCGCCACCTTCATCGGCGCGGGCGGCCTCGGCGAGCCCATCAGCGGCATGCTCAACCTCGGCCGGCCGCGGGCGGTGTTCGTCGCCTCGGCCATCGTGGCGGCGCTGGCACTGCTTATCGACTGGCTGGCCGGTGTCGCCGAACGGCTCGTGAGCGGCCGGATCGGGTGAGCAGAAAGGAAACCCGTGCGATCGAGATCTCTGGGCGGCCGCGGACGCGCAGGCGTCTCGTTGGCCGTGCTGGCGGCCCTCGCCGTGCTGGTAGCCGGATGCGGCGCGCTGAGCAGCAGCTGCCCACCGGCGAAAAGCGGCGGCCTCCTCCAGCAGGTCAACCTCGAAGGCCAGTCGTACACCGTAGGCGGTAAGAACTTCGACGAGGGGCTGGTGCTGTGCCAGATCGCCGTGGCTGCCCTGGAGTCGGTCAACGCCACGGTTACCGACCGATGCAACATCGGTGGCAGCGACACCACCCGCAGAGCGCTTCTCAGCGGTGACATCGACCTGTACTGGGAGTACACCGGTACCGCATGGGTCTCCTTCCTGGGCCAGCGGCCGATCCAGGACAGCAATGCGCAGTATGAGGCGGTCAAGGAACGGGACCTGACTCAGAACAAGATCCTCTGGCTCCAGCCGACCCCGTTCAACAACACCTATGGCTTCGCTGTCACCAAGGAACGAGCCCAGCAGCTCAGGCTACGGACGCTGTCGGATATGGCCGCATACATCCGCTCCGGGCGGCCCGGCAACATATGCATCGAGACCGAATACCAGAACCGGGACGACGGATTCGCGGGCCTGCAGCGAACCTACGGCTTCCAGGCTCCGCCGGATCGGGTGCGGGTACTGCAGACCGGTGCCATCTACCAGGCCACCGCCGAGGGGAAGGAGTGCCTGTTCGGGGAGGTGTTCACCACCGACGGTCGCATCCCCCAACTCGGGCTGACGGTGTTCCAGGACGACAAGCACTACCACCCGCTGTACAACGCGGCGCCCACGGTGCGCAAGGAGGTCTACGACCGCAACCCGAGCATCGCCAGGGTATTCGCACCGATCTCCGCGGCCTTGACCAATGCGGTGATGGCCGAGCTGAACCGGCAGAAATCCGCGGAGGGCAAGACGGAATGCCGGGTCGCCCGCGACTGGCTGGCACGGCAGGGCTTCATCGCCCCGGGGTCCTGATCATCTTATGGCGTCGAGGAGCGTGGAGAACACACAACTGTCGGTTCCTCGATCTAGTCTGACGGCGTGAACTCGGCAATGTTGCTCGATGCGGCTGTGGTTTCCCGGTGCCGTCGCCGGGTGCATCTGGAGCACGACCCCGCGGCCGCCGACGCACCACGCGCGGCCCTGGATGCGACCACTCAGCGACGGATCGCCGACGCCGCCGCCCACCGTCGCTCGGTGGCCGACCAACTGGCCGAACACCACACCGCTGACTGGGCGGAGGTCTCGCCCGACCTGCCCGCCGAACAGCGCTGCGCCGCCACCCTGGCTCTGCTCAGCAAGGGCACACCGTTCGTCTGGGGCGGCCTGCTGCCAGCGGATCCCTTGGGCGGGCGGCGCGGCGGCGCAGAACTGCTGGTACGCCACCGCGGGGGCTACCTGCCGGTGATCGTCGTTCGGCACAAGGTCACCGACCCCGGCGCTGGGGCCCGGACCAGCCCGCTGACCCAGCCCGTCCTGGCCGCGGCCCGCACCGACCCGGAGCGCAAGCTCCGCCCACATTCCCGGGATCAGATGCGCCTGGCGCACACCCTCCGGCTGCTGCAGGCGGCCGGGCTGGTGGCCCGCGGTCGAGCCACCGGCGGGGTGATCGGGCTGGAGGCCGACGTAGTGGTCTGGTACAACCTGGACGCCCCCACCTGGTCGGGCGGTCACAGCGCGATGGTTGAGTACGACGCTCGGTTCGCTGATCGGCTGGCCGTCGCGCGGGCCGCCGCGACCGGCGGGCAGCCGTTGGCCCTGCCATCCAGGGTCACCGAATGTCGCTCCTGCCCGTGGTGGCCCACCTGTGGCCCGGCGCTGCGGGCGTCCCGAGACGTCAGCATGGTGCTGCGGGGAGAGGACACGGTGGCACTGCGGGGGGCCGGGGTCACCACCGTGGACGCGCTGGCCGCGCTGGATCCGGCGGGCAACCCACCTGCGCCGATAACCGGGATGTCCTTTCGGGACGCGGTGTGGCTGGCCCGCGCCTGGCAGCGGGACCTCACGCTGGTGCGGCGTCACCGGCGCATCGGCGTGCCGCGCGCCGACGTCGAGGTGGACGTGGACATGGAGAGCTTCGACGAGGCCGGGGCCTACCTGTGGGGTTGTTTGCTGTCCGGCTCCGACATCGGGATGCCGTGCGGCTACCGCGCTTTCGCCACCTGGGAGCCCGTGCCGACGCCTGATGAGGCGCGGTCCTTCGCGGCTTTCTGGAGCTGGCTGACCGACGTCCGCTCCCGCACTGCCGAGCGCGGTCTGAGCTTGGCCGCCTACTGCTACAACGAGCAGGCCGAGAACCGCTGGATGCTCTCCTCCGCCGAACGCTTCGCCGGTGCCCCCGGGATTCCCACCACCGCCGCGGTGCAGGAGTTCATCTCCTCCGAGACGTGGGTGGACCTGTACGCGCTGGTCGGCACCGAATTCCTCTGCGCGCATGGCAAGGGGCTCAAGACGATCGCCCCGGTCGCGGGGTTCTCTTGGCACGATCCGGAGGCCAGTGGGGAGAACTCCATGCGCTGGTACTCCGACGCTGTCGGGCTGGGCGGCGGCGAACCGGATCTGGCACAGCGGGCCCGGCTGCTCACCTACAACGCCGACGACGTGCGCGCCACCCACGCGCTACGGCTGTGGATGAGTTCCGATCGGGTGAACGAGGTGCCCTACGGCGGCGACCTCTAATCGGCGCAGGGCAAGTGCCAACGGTGCTTGCTGTCGGGGTGGTCGTACCAGACGTATTGATCAGTAGCGGTCGCGGTGATGCCGAACCGGTCTGCCGACGGGCGCCCTGTCTGCTGCCAAAACGTGTGGATGAGACCGCTGTCTGGCGTTGCGGTCGGACAAGCCTGTTCCACGCTGACGGTCACGCTGTGGATGGGTTCCGACGGGCGGAACGAGGTGCCCTACGCCGGCAACCGCTAGCCGTGCCACCATAGAAATAACACAGCGTGAGGTTACTCAACACAGCGTGAGAGGAGAGGCACATGTTCGTGCGTCGGATCGCGGTGATCGGCTCCGGGTATGTGGGCTTGACCACCGGCGCGTGCCTGGCCTCATTGGGACATCGGGTGGTGTGCGCCGACGTGGACGAGGGCAAGGTGGCCCAGCTGTCCGCTGGGGAGCTGCCGATCCTGGAGCCGGGACTGCCCGAGCTGGTGGCGCAGGGGCTGGCCGCGGGCCGGTTGCGGTTTGTGGTGGGCGCCGCCGCCGCGGTGGGCCAGGGACCTGAGGCGGCCGAGGTGATGTTCCTCTGCGTGCCCACCCCGATGGGTGCCGGCGGCGCGGCAGATCTATCAGCGGTGGAAGCGGTGGTCACCGAGGTGCGCACCCTGCTGCCAGCGGGCTGCGTGGTGGTCAACAAGTCCACCGTGCCGGTGGGCACCGCGGCCCGCACCGCGCAGTTGCTGGCCCGCCCGGACGTAGCGGTGGTCAGCAACCCCGAGTTCCTGCGGGAGGGGTCGGCGGTGGAGGACTTCCTCAACCCCGACCGCATCGTGGTGGGCTGCGACGCCCAGGACGCCGCGGAGCGGGTCGCGGCGCTGTATGCCCGGCTGGGCGCGCCGACGGTGCTCACCGACGCCGCCAGCGCCGAGCTCGTCAAGTACGCCGCGAACTGTTTCCTGGCGATGAAACTGTCCTACGTCAACACCATCGCCGAGCTCTGCGAGCGCTTCGGGGCCGACGTGTTGGACGTCACTGAGGGTATCGGCTACGACCGGCGGATCGGGCAGGCCTTCCTGCAGCCGGGCCCTGGGTGGGGGGGGTCCTGCCTGCCCAAGGACACGCACGCGCTGCTCCAGGTGTGCGCCGCGGTGGGCTTCGATTTCCCGTTGCTGCAAGCCAGCCTCGACACCAACACCCGACAACAGCACCGGATGGTCGAGAAGGTCCGCGACGCCGTCGGCGGGTCGTT
>JAFAXZ010000185.1 GCA_019240665.1 Pseudonocardiales bacterium
CTTGCGCACCCTCCAGCGCCAGCCAAGGCACCAGCATGCCAGGGGACTGGGCACCTTGTCCTGGTGCGAGCAGCGCGATCACCCGGTCCACTGAACACCCTGCCCGGCTACGGCCGGGATGCTGTCGTTCACGAAGTCCACCGACGCATTCTTGTCGAGTATCTACAAACCCCCATTCACCAAACGTCGCCTTGACAAACCTCGCGGCCTCAGCCCGCAGAGGGAAGCACCGAACGGTAGGCCTGCGCCGACCAGCGCCGAGAGCGGTGCCACCACCCCATCACCACAGGCCGCGGGATCGGGCCAGCCGACCGACCGCCAGGCCCACTCGCAGCACGAGCCCATCCCGCGGGTCGCCGGGCACTCGCCCGGTGATGTCGGTGATCCGGCGTAACCGGTAGCGGACCGTGTTGGGGTGAACGAACAACCGCCGGGCGCAGGCCTCCAGTACTCCGCCGGCATCGAAGAATGAGTCAAGCGTCTCAATCAGCCCACCGCTGGCCGCCGCCAGCGGACGCATCACCTGATCGACCAGCAGGCGCTCGGCCTCCGGGTCCCCGGCCAACGCGCGCTCGGGAAGTAGCTCGGCGGCCGGTACCGGGCGCGGCGCCGTTGGCCAGGCCGCCACCGCGCGCAGCCCGGACAAGGCGTCGGCGGCGCTGCGGTGCGCCTCGGCCAGCGACGGAACCGTCGGCCCGACGACCACCGGACCCTCACCGAACGGCTCGATCATCCATCGATGGTCTTCCGGCGGGTCGAGTCTGCCGCTGACGACTAACACCAGGCGGGACCCCTGCACACCGACGAGCACCCCGCGGCCGGTGCGAACGGCGATACCCCGGATGTCGGCGAGCAGTTCCGGCGGCTCGTCCGGCGGTGGATTGCCCACGAGCACCGTCGCTGGGGCCGCGGGTTCCAAACCCAGTGCCGCCGCGCGGGACAGCAGCGATTCCTCGCCGTCGCCGCGCATGATGCCGTCCACCACCAGCGCTTCCAGCCGAGCGTCCCAAGCGCCGCGGGCTTCAGCGGCGCCGGCGTAGGTGCTGGCGGCGGCGAAGGCGACCTCGCGGCTATAGCGCAGCGAGGCCTCGGTGAGCACGGCACGCTCGGCGTCGTCAGCGGCGAGTTCGGGCAGCCGCTGCTCGAACACTAAGGCGGCGACCCGGACCAGCTCGACGGTCTCGCGCAGGCTGACCCAGTGGGTCAGGTCTCGCGGGGCGGTGCGAAACGCGTCAATGGTGAGCTTGATCGAATGCTGTGGATCTTTGAGCCACTCGACGAAGTTCGCCACGCTGGCCTGGGTGACCAACAGGACTCCGGCCCGCTGGTCGGCCGACAGCCGGCGGAACCAGGGGTAACGCAGCTCCATCTCGGCCACGCTGGCCGTGGCGAGCCCGCCGGAGGCCCGTGCCAGCCTGCGCAGTGTGCTGGCCGGGAGCGGGTGAGTGCTCGCCTCGATGGTCATGGGGCCAGCATCGCACGGCAACGGGGAATGGCTTTGCGCGATAGTGTTTGACGATGGTCAGCTCGCCATCGAAGCTCGTGTCCCACGTTGACGTCCGCCGGGCGGGGGAGCGCAAGCACACCGCGATCGACTGGCTGGACTCCTGGCACAGCTTTTCTTTCGGTCGCCACTTCGACCCGGCAAATACCCACTTCGGCCTGCTGTTGGTGAACAACGATGACATCGTGCAGGCTGGCATGGGGTTTGAACTCCACCCGCACCGCGATATGGAGATCGTCACTTGGGTGTTGGACGGTTCGCTGGTGCATCAGGATTCTCAGGGCAACTCCGGGGTGATCTATCCCGGGCTCGCCCAGTGGATGAGCGCAGGCACCGGGATCCAGCATTCCGAGAAGAACGACTCCTGGCGGTTAGGTGCCCCAAAGCCGGATGCCCCAAAGCCGGATGCACAGCGGCACGATCACGACGTGCACTTCGTACAGATGTGGATTCCTCCGGATACCCGCTCCATTGACCCCAGCTATGAGCAGCTGGACATCAACAGCGAGTTGGGCCCGGTCAACGCGGGATCGGGCGAGCTCGTGGTGGTGGCGTCCGGAATGGACGCTCACCGCGACCGTAGGGCGATCTCCATCCGGCAGCAGCATGCGGCGCTGCATGCGGCGCGGCTGCCACCCGGTGCAAGCGTCGACTTGCACCGGGTGCCGCGTTTGTGCACCTATTCATCGCCCGTGGGGCGGTGGATCTGGAAGGTACCGGGTCGCTCGAGACCGGCGACGCGGCCCGGATGACCGCAGCCGGTGGCCAACGGGTCACTGCCCGAGGCGCCGGTGCCGAGGTGCTGGTCTGGGAGATGGTCGCGCGGCTCGCCGCCTAGCGCTCGAGCTATTCAGGCCACGCCAGGATCGGAGGTTTGGGGTCCGGCGGCTTGGGGGTCGTCGATGCGGTAGCGGCGAGCTGCCTGGGCGACGATGGGCTGGCCCACCTCGCCGCGGCGGGCCAGCGCGGCGAGCGCGGCAACCGTGATCGATTCGGCATCGACGAGGAAGTGTCGCCGCGCCGCCGGGCGGGTGTCGGAGAAGCCGAAACCGTCCGTGCCGAGGGTGATCAGATCGGTGGGTACCCACGGACGGATGAGGTCAGGCACCGCGCGCATCCAGTCCGACACCGCGACCAGCGGACCCGCTGCGCCGTGCAACGCACAGGTCACGTGCGGCACTCGGGGTTCGGCCTCGGGATGCAGCAGGTTGTGCCGGTCGACCTCGACAGCTTCGCGACGCAGTTCCGTCCACGATGTCGCTGACCACACGTCGGCCTGCACGTCCCACTCCTGGGCCAGAATTTCCTGAGCTCGCAGCGCCCACGGCAGCGCCACTCCAGAGGCGGCGAGCTGCACCGCTGGCTTGCCAGGGCCCGGTGCTGGCGCTGGCGCGTACCGGTACAGGCCGCGTAGCAGGGCTTCGACGTCGAGGTCCGCGGGCTCTGCCGGCTGCCGGTAGGGCTCGTTGTAGATGGTGAGGTAGTAGAAGACGTTCGGATCGCGCGTAGCATCCTCGCCATACATCCGGCGCAGCCCGTCGCGGACGATATGGGCGATCTCGAAGCCCCACGCCGGATCGTAGGCCACCACAGCGGGATTGGACGCGGCGAGTAACAGGGAGTGCCCGTCGTTGTGCTGTAAACCCTCGCCGACCAGCGTGGTGCGCCCGGCGGTCGCGCCGAGCAGAAACCCGCGGGTCATCTGGTCGCCGGCCGCCCACAGGCCGTCGCCGGTGCGCTGGAAGCCAAACATCGAGTAGAAGATGTAGACCGGGATCAGCGGCTCGTTATGCGTGGCGTAAGAGGTACCTGCCGCGGTGAACGATGCGGTGGAGCCCGCCTCGTTGATGCCCTCATGGAGGATCTGGCCCTGTTCACTTTCCCGGTAGGCCAGCGTCAGCTCGGCGTCCACCGAGGTGTAGAGCTGGCCGTGCGGGTTGTAGATCTTCTGCGTGGGGAACATCGAATCCATGCCGAACGTACGTGCTTCGTCCGGGATGATCGGCACGAATCGCGGCCCGATCTCGGGATCCTTGATCAATTCACGGAGCTGCCGGACGAACGCCATCGTGGTGGCGACCTCCTGCTTACCCGACCCACGGCGCAGCAGGTCGTAGACCCTGCCGCCGGGCAGCACCAGGGTCTTGGACTTGGTCCGTCGCTCAGGAAGGAAACCGCCGAGCGCCCGGCGGCGCTCGCACATGTACTGGATCTCCGGCGCGTCCGGCCCCGGATGGTAGTACGGCGGCAGTGTGGGGTTCTCCTCGAGCTGCGCATCGGAGATGGGGATGCGTTGGGCATCGCGAAGGAGCTTGAGATCCTCCAGGGCGAGCTTCTTCATCTGGTGGGTGGCGTTGCGCGCCTCAAAGTGTGGGCCCAGACCGTAGCCCTTAATGGTCTTCGCCAGGATCACCGTGGGCTGGCCGTGGTGCTGGGTGGCGGCCTGGTAGGCGGCGTAGACCTTGCGGTAGTCGTGCCCACCGCGCTTGAGGTTCCAGATGTCGGCGTCAGACAGGTCTTTGACGAGTTCCTTGGTGCGCGGGTCACGACCGAAGAAGTGCTCCCGCACGTAGCCGCCGTCGTTGGCCTTGTAGGTCTGATAATCACCGTCGGCTGTGACGTTCATCAAGTTCACCAGCGCGCCCTGCCGGTCGGCGAAGAGCAGGCCGTCCCACTCGCGACCCCAGATCACCTTGATGACGTTCCAGCCAGCGCCGCGGAAGAACGACTCCAGCTCTTGGATGATCTTGCCGTTGCCCCGGACCGGACCATCGAGGCGCTGCAGGTTACAGTTCACCACGAAGGTGAGGTTGTCCAGCCCTTCGATGGCCGCAACCTGGATCTGCCCCCGGGACTCCGGCTCGTCCATCTCACCGTCGCCGAGGAAGGCCCATACGTGCTGGTCGGAGGTGTCCTTGAAGCCGCGGGCGTGCAAGTAGCGGTTGAGCCGGGCCTGGAAGATCGCGTTGATCGGGCCCAGCCCCATCGAGACGGTAGGGAACTCCCAGAAGTCCGGCATCAGCCGCGGGTGCGGGTAGGACGGTAGGCCGCCACCCGGGCCGGCGTGTGAGAATTCCTGGCGGAACCCATCGAGCTGGGCCGCGGACAGCCGGCCCTCCAGGAACGCCCGAGCGTAGATACCGGGAGACGCGTGTCCCTGGATGAAAACCTGATCTCCACCGCCGGGATGGTCCTTGCCCCGGAAGAAGTGATTGAAGCCCACCTCGTAGAGTGCGGCCGAGGAGGCGTAGGTGGAGATATGACCACCGACGCCAACCCCGGGACGCTGCGCCCGATGCACCATCATCGCCGCGTTCCACCGGATCCAGGCGCGGTAGCGTCGCTCGGTGTCCTCGTCACCGGGGAACCACGGCTCGTTTTCGGTGGGAATGGTGTTGACGTAGTCCGTGCTGGTCAACGAGGGCACGCCGACGCCGGTCTCGCGGGCCCGTTCGAGCAGTCGCAGCATGAGGTACCGCGCCCGCTGCTTGCCCTCGGACAGCACCGCGGAGTCAAAGGCCTCCAGCCACTCTGCGGTCTCGTCCTGGTCGATGTCCGGCAGGTGTGCCGCCATCCCGTCGCGGATGACCCGCACCCGAGCGGGCGTGCGATCTTTCGGCATGGCCAAGGGGTCTCCTCGCCTCAAACTATCGTGGTACGCCGGCCTGCGGTAGCGTCGAACCAGTTACCCATAACATCGTGCCCCATGCTTGTCGATCTCGTGATCGGGTGTCACCCCTCTCCACAACTAGCCATCTGGGCAACCCCGGATCGGCGTGTCCCGCTGCTGGCAGTTGCGCGCCAGCCGGAATGCAGTGTTCGCTGGGACGCTATCGAGTAATAGATCGCCGGGCGGCTGCCGCCGGGCTGGATGTTGTGGAGGGGTGAACACCGTGGTCGCCGCTGCGGCGGGAGACACCGGCAAACTCGGCGTTGCCGAGAGGCTCGGGATCGAATCGGACATGGTCGTGCAGGAGCTCGGCTGGGACCACGACGTCGACGACGACGTCCGTGCGGCGATCGAGGAGGTGATCGGTGCTGACCTGGTCGACGAGGACTCCAACGAGATCGTCGATGTGGTGTTGCTGTGGTGGCGTGACCAGGACGGCGATCTCGTGGACACCCTCGTCGACGCCCGGGCGCCGTTGGCAGATAATGGCGTGATCTGGGTGTTCACGCCCAAGACCGGCCGGGACGGTCATGTTGAGCCCTCGGACATCGCCGAAGCGGCCCTGACGGTCGGTTTGGCGCAGACGTCCAACATCAGCGTGAGCGACGACTGGACAGCCACCAGGCTGGCCGCGCTGAAAGCGGCCAAGTCCAAACGCTAAACCGGGGAGACCCGGTGCGGGGAGACCTCACGCCACCCGGCGCGAGGTCAGGATTGAGTCGAGGAGGGTTGAGCGCATGCCGCTGAAGATCGGGGATCAGGCGCCGGATTTCACCCTGATGGATCAGAACAATCAGGAGTGGACGCTGTCGGAGTTCCGCGGTGACCGCAACGTGCTCGTGGTGTTCTACCCGGTGGCCTTCAGCCCCATCTGCACCGGTGAGCTCTGCCAGCTCCGCGACGACCTTGCGGAATTCCAGAACTCCGATGTGCAGGTGCTGGCGGTGTCGGTGGACTCGGGATACGCGCTGAAGGCCTGGTCGGAGCAGGAGGGTTACGACTTCCCCCTGCTGTCCGACTTCTGGCCACACGGCAAGGTTGCGCAGGACTACGGGGTGTTTCACGACGCGGAGGGCATCGCTAACCGGGGTACCTTCCTGGTGGACACTGACGGCATGATCCGCTTCGCCGAGATCAACCAGCCCGACGAAGCTCGTGACCAGACCGCCTGGAAACAGGCCCTGGCTACGTTGCCAGCGTGAACACCGTGCCACCCGGGTTCCCGGGGGCATCGGGCGCATAGCTCAGCGGAAGAGCGCTCGCCTTACAAGCGAGAGGCCGCAGGTTCGACCCCTGCTGCGCCCACCAGGAAAAACGACTCAGCACAAGATCGTCAATAGACCTCGATGTAGCAGTCATGTAGCAACGACTCCTCATCACTCGGCATCCCAATCGATCTTGTCGAGAGCTTGGCGCATGGTGTCGAGGTTGGTGTGTGCGTAGATCTTCATCGTCACCTCCAGGTCGGCGTGCCGGGCGATCGCCTGGACCACATGCGGAGGGGTGCCCAGTTCGAGCAAGAGGCTCACGACTGTGTGTCTGAGGTCGTGTAGGCGGACTCCCGGCAGCCCGGCCCGCACTCGGATGCCTTCCCAGTGGGTGTTGAGGGCTCGGGGCTCGATGGGTGTACCGATACCTGTTGTGAAGACCAGATCGTGCTCGGTCCATAACTGGCCAGCGTCGTCACGTACCGTGGCCTGGTGCTCTCGTTGTTCGAGCAGCATTGCACGAGTGATCTTGGGTAGGGGTATCACAGCGTCTGAGGCGTCCGTCTTCGTCTCACCGATGATCAATC
>JAFAXZ010000298.1 GCA_019240665.1 Pseudonocardiales bacterium
GACCCTCTCCGACCGTGCAGCGCAGCGGATCCGGGACCGGGAACGTCCGGTCTGTTCCTTTTACCAGGACCTGAGCCTGCTGGAGGCCTACTACCAGGGCGATCCCCCTCGCTACCACCACACGGCGAGTTCCACGCTGATCTCGTCGGTGCACGCGGGGCTGGGGCGGCTGCTGCAGGAGGGGCTGCCGGCGGTGTGGGAGCGGCACGCGCGGGTGGGCGAGCAGCTGCAGGCGGCGCTGCCCGAGCACGGTTTCGTGCTGTTCGCCGAGCCGGGGCACCGGCTGCCGCAGCTCACCGCGGCCCGGCTGCCCGAGGGCGTGGGGGACACCGCGGCCCGCAAGGCGTTGCGGGAAGACTTCGGCATCGAGGTCGGGAGCGGCCTAGGTCCCCTGGCGGGCACCGGCTGGCGGATCGGCCTGATGGGCCACAACGCCCACCCCCGCCCCCTCACCACCTTCCTCGCCGCGCTCCCCGCCATCCTGACCTGACTAGCCCCCCGCTGGCTAGGGAGGCGTCGCCTCGGAAGGTGATGATCGCTGTTTGTGGTGTGCCACGAGCATGCAGGGAGGTTCGGATGTGAAGGTCTGAGTCTTCGTGTGTGGTGCTGTGCTGGTGATGGAGGTGGGCCCTCCGGGACCGCTCTGCAGGGGGAGGTTCCAAACCACCGCATGCTGCTGCGACTGGAAACGGCGTGGTAGTGAGCGATGCGGAAAAGGCGCAGGCTAGGCGTCAGGTGTGGGTCGAGAAGGCGAACGCAAGTGAACCACTGATGAGGCGTCGTTAAGATTCAGGTGGCATCAAAACCAGGGTCCCGCAAATGCTCTGGGATGAGCCAGGCGGGTGCCTGCTTACTGGCCTGGTGGTGTCCGGCGTAAAGGTGGCGCGAGCTCGGTTCAGGCTCCAGCACGGAACGTGGGAACTCCTCACCCTGTGGGGTGGGTGTGAGGGGGGCGGACTGTCCCGTAGTAGTGGTGAAGCTCCTGTAATGGGGGTGGAGCGAAGGGGATGGGTCGCCCGGGTTGCGCTTTGAGGATCAACCAACATGGGTTGGGAGGAGTCGGATGAGTGAACCGAAGCCGTCAGGGAAGCCTTTTGACATCGATAAGGGTGTCGTGATGGAGGCCTACCGGAGGGTGGCGGCCAACAAGGGCGCGCCGGGGGTGGATGAGGTGTCGATCGCCGAGTTTGAACAGGATTTGAAGAATAACCTGTACAAGCTGTGGAATCGGCTCTCGTCGGGGACGTATTTCCCCCCGCCGGTGCGGGCGGTGGAGATCCCCAAGTCGCACGGGCCTGGGGTGCGCGTGCTGGGAGTGCCGACGGTCGCTGACCGGGTGGCACAGACGGTGGTGCGGCTGTACCTGGAGCCGCTGGTGGAGCCGGTGTTCCACCCGGACTCCTACGGTTACCGTCCAGGTCGGTCCGCGCTGGAGGCGGTGGCGACCTGCCGGGTGAGGTGTTGGGAGCGGGACTGGGTCATTGATCTGGATATCGCCGCGTTTTTCGACACCGTGCCGCACGAGCAAATCCTGGCGGCGGTGGAGCATCACACCGAGTTGTCCTGGATTCGGTTGTATGTGGCTCGATGGCTGTGTGCTCCGATCCAGCAGGTGGATGGGACCCTGCACACCCGGGATCGCGGGACCCCACAAGGGTCGGCGATCTCACCCTTGTTGGCGAATTTGTTCATGCATTACGCGTTCGATGCCTGGATGGCGCGGACCTACCCGCAGGTCCACTTCGAGCGATACTGCGATGACGCCGTGGTGCATTGTGTCAGTTACGACCAGGCCGTGGCGGTGCGGGAGGCCATCGCGCACCGGCTCGCCGAATTCGGACTGGAACTACACCCGGAGAAAACCCGGATCATCTACTGCAAGGACAGCAAACGAACAGGCCGGTACCCGGACATCTCGTTCACGTTCTTGGGGTATGACTTCCGGCCCCGCAAAGCCGTAGGCAAGAACGGGACCCGCTTCACGGGGTTCCTGCCCGCGGTCAGCACAGCCGCCAAGAAAAAGATCGGCAACCACATCCGATCCTGGCGGCTTGGCCGGCATACCGGGTCCACCCTCCAGCAGCTAGCCCGACTGATCAACCCCGTCGTGGCCGGCTGGGTCACCTACTACGGGCGCTTCTACCGCTCCGAGGTGACCAACCTCCTCGCTCGCCTCAACCGCCACCTGCTGCGGTGGGCGACCAACAAACACAAAGGACTAGGCCGCCGCAAAGCCAGACAACGACTCGCCGAGGTCGCCCGCGCCTACCCCGGTCTGTTCGCCCACTGGAAAGCCGGCGCCTACCCCATCGGCTGGGCGACGGGAGCCGTGTGACGCGAGAGCGTCACGCACGGTTCAACGAGCGCCGGGGGGCGCAACTCCCCCCGGCGACTCACCTGCCAAAACCGACAAAATGTGTCGGTTTTGGCACACAAACAGTGATCATCGCTTTCCGAGTCCAGCTCAGCCACTCTGCTGGGCGGTCCGAGGCGAGGCCTCGCTAGGCACTGGGTGCGGCGTCGCTGGTGGCGCTGCTTGGCGTCTGGGTCGCCATCCGTATAGCGTCACTCATCTGCTTGAGGGCGAAATCCGGACCAGGGACCTCCTGGAGCTCGAAGATGACCTCGTTGGGTTCGATGGTTTCGACATCTTGCCCCACTCGATCTTGTCCCACTTGTGCTCCTTCCGCTCTCGTCCGTGAGATTCTAGCGTAGTGAGACCGTCACTTAACCTGAATCACTCCGGTTCGGGC
>JAFAXZ010000287.1 GCA_019240665.1 Pseudonocardiales bacterium
AGGTCTCGATGGGTCGTCCGCGCCAATTCTGGGTGATTCTGGAGAAAAGCCGGTGCTCGATCTTGTGAAAGCGCCGGGATAAACCGGCATGGAGGAGGAGATGGAAGAGCTCTACGTCGAGGGGCTAGCGACCCACGGCGGCCCCGAGTCATGCGTCGACGTCCCGCGAGGGCGTGGCGAAGCGTTGACAGGGGCACGTGCAGGCCGGGCTATTGAGCTGCGAAATGAAGCATCCGGGGTGCCGACGCTGTACAAGAGGCGGAAGGCAACACCGCTGGCGGCGCTATCGCGAGTCGTGAGCGGGCCCCGCGCGGTCAGAGATCCATGGCATGTACGGAACCTCCATGCGCGAGAACCGGGAGATCCCATGCTTGCCCGCCTTGCTGATCACAGGGTGGGTCGCTCAGGGAACACAAGGTGGTACGCCTGAGATGTACGAGCGTGGGAAGTCGGATCGCCTCGTAGTACCTGCGAACCCGCCGAACAAAGCTATGGCTGCGGAGGTGGGGGAGGAAAGGGGGCGAGCCAAGGGGAACACGGACAGCAAAACGTATCCCGGACACAGCGCCGGATCCGATGCGTCCAGTGCGCTGGGCCGTGTGCGTGAGGTGGCACGACGGGAGAGGAACGCGCGGTTCACCGCGTTGCTGCACCATGTCACGCTGCCGCGGCTGCGGGAGGCGTACTGGGCGATCAGCCCGAAGGCTGCCCCCGGAGTGGATGAGGTGACATGGGCTGGTTACGGGCAGGACTTGGAGGCCAATCTCCAGGATCTGCACGTGCGGGTGCAGGCAGGACGCTACCGGGCGTTGCCCTCGAGGCGGGCCTATATACCGAAGGCGGACGGGCGGCTTCGGCCGCTCGGGATTGCCTCGCTGGAGGACAAGATTGTTCAGCGAGCGGTCGTCGAGGTGCTGGGTGCTATCTACGAGGTGGATTTCCGGGGCTTCTCTTATGGGTTTCGGCCGGGGCGTAATCCGCATGATGCGCTGGATGCCCTCGGGGCTGGGATCTGGGGAAAGCGGGTGAACTGGGTGCTGGATGCGGACGTTCGTGACTTTTTCGGTCAGCTTGATCATTCCTGGCTGCGAAGGTTCGTGGAGCACCGGATCGCGGACAAGCGAATCCTGCGGCTGATCGATAAGTGGTTGGCCGCGGGGGTCATCGAGGAGGGGAAGTGGACAGCGTGCGAGGAAGGTTCGCCACAAGGGGCGTCAGTGTCGCCGTTGTTGGCGAATGTCTACCTGCACTATGTCTTCGACCTGTGGGTCGACTGGTGGCGGCGTCGCCACGCGCGCGGGGATGTCATTGTCGTGCGCTGGGCTGATGACTTCATCGTCGGGTTCGAACACGAACAGGATGCGCGGCGGTTCCTGGACGAGCTGCGCGAGCGGTTCGCGAAGTTCGGGCTGGAGTTGCACCCTGACAAAACGCGGTTGATCGAGTTCGGGCGCTACGCCGCCCGGGACCGCAAGCGGCGGGGTCTGGGCAAACCAGCCACGTTCGACTTCCTGGGGTTCACGCACATCTGTGCGTCGTCCCGGAGGGGGACGTTTTGGATCAAGCGCATTACGATCGCGAAACGCATGCGGGCGAAGCTGAAGGCGGTCAATGAGCAGCTGAAGCGTCGCCGGCATACGCCCATTCCGGATCAGGGCCGGTGGCTGGCGAGCGTGCTACGTGGGCATATGGCCTACTACGCCGTGCCCGGCAACACCGACACGGTATCGGCCTTCCGTACCCAGCTCACACGGCACTGGTTCAAAGCGCTACGGCGCCGAAGCCAACGTGACCGGATGAACTGGCAACGCATGGGCCGGATCGCGAACCGATGGCTACCCAAAGTCCGCGTGATGCACCCCTTCCCGGAAACGCGCCTCGCTGCCAGAACCTGAGGCAGGAGCCCAGTGCGGTAGTTCCGCACGCTGGGATCTGTGCGGGGGGCCGCCCGCAAGGGCGGTCCCTACCGCGACTCCATTTACTGGTGCCCGGCGGGTAGTGGGAGACGATGATGTCCAGTCCGGTCCTGGCGGCGAATTGTGCGAGTTCGTATTTCCAGAGCGAGGGCCGGTGCCCGTTGGATCCGCCGCCATCGGCTGTGATGAAGATTCTCCGGGCGTCTGGATATTTCCTTTTGCCCATGTGCTCCCACCATTTGTTGATGGTGGCGACGGCGAAGACCGAGGTGTCATGGTCGATGCCCACCGAGACCCAGGCGCTGTTGTCGGTCACGTCGTAGACTCCGTAGGGGATGGCTTTGCCGTCGGCTTGATCGGGAAAGTTGTACGTGGACACCTCGACGGGTTC
>JAFAXZ010000360.1 GCA_019240665.1 Pseudonocardiales bacterium
ATCCGTTCGGGCAGCGGTGCTGACCTCGTCTCAGTGAATCAGCGGCCGTTCTGAGTGCCTCTGCCAGCATGCCTCTGCCAGCTCAATCGCGTGCTGGGGAGTCGTGATCACGGCGGTGCGTGGGGCGGCGTCCAGGGTGATCACGACGTATCGCTCCACTCGGCCGTGCACCAGATCGGTCTCTCGCCACAAGATCAGGGTGCGGTTGCGACCGCGGGAATCGCGGCAGGTAATGGCGTACCGGTGACTCTGCTCGGGCTTCACCGGACCGGCCGGCTGACTGTGCGCGCATCACGTTCATCTTTCACCGCCGTGGAATGGCCAGACCGGCGACTCCAGCGTCGGGGGCGTCGCCGGTCCGGCCATGACCCTGACAAGGGGTGGTGAACACTCGGTCAGGGCTGCGCAGAGTCAAGCACTACAAGAGACCGAAGTGCAAGACTTCAAGCGCATTTTTCGCGCGACGCTACCATTCTGTTATTTTCCCTACGAGAAGAGTGCGGCAATACTTTCATATCGGGTGTAAAATTTCCGCACAATGAGAGAGGTGGACGATGACCGAGGGCACCGCAGCGGGATCGACGGTGCCGCGCAGGCAGCTTGGCCGGTACCGGCCCGACCTGAGTAACCGGACGCGGCTCACCGTGCGGGCGGCGGCGGTGCAGCTCGAGTGGTCCGAGGCCACGATCTGACGGATCGAGACCGGTCAGACATCGATGCGCAGCCTCGACGCAGACCGTGGTTGGTGGTGCGGGACCGGTGAGGTGAGGTCGGCCACCACTGGGGACTGACCGATGCTGTGGCGCTTCCCTGTGCGCTGACGACCGTTCGTGATCCGCAGTTGCTGTGCCACTACACCAGGTCGGTGGCCGCAACGTGGATCGCTGCGGGACTCGACCCGGATCGTATCGTTCCGGTCGGGCGTGACCAGATACAACACGTTGAAATCGCCGCCGACATCGCCGGGTCGTGCAACCACGTCTACGGAGACAGCTTCAAGTTCAAGATTCACCAGGCCGTCATTCCCGACGCCGGAACCGGGCGCACCCTGCCCGGCGTGGACGGTCGAAAAATGAGCAAGTCCTACGACAACACCATTCCATTGTTCTGCAACCGGCATCGACTGACCGCCCCCGCGGGGCGGCTACAGATGAAGAGCCCGCCACAGCGGGGCCCTTCGTGACCGGCGCGTGTTCGCGCGCTCCGCTCTGCTACCTGGTCTTGATGACTCCGATCAGATGCCCTTCGGGATCGTGGAAGAGACCAATCTCGACCTGCTCCATGACCTTCTCCGGTCCCATCATCCGCGACCCGCCGAGGCTCTCCGCCTTGGCGAGCGCGGCCTCGACGTCAGGCACCTCGACATAGAAGGTGACGTGACCGGGATAGCCCTCCGGCGCCACTCCGATGCCGCCACCGATTCCCGTGCCGCCGGCGGGAACGTTCCCGGCACGCTGCACGATCCCGTAGTTCAGCGAGTTGTCAAAATCGATCTTCCAGCTGAAGAGATCCGAGTAGAAGGACCGCAACCCAGCGCCGTCCTTACCCATGACCTCGAAGTGCACTACTGGCTGTCCCATGGTGTCTCCCTTCCGCGCCGGCGGGCCGGCGCTTCGTACTTTCTCGAGCTGTCCTTCCCGTGACACCGCGGTGCACGAAAACTCATCGCTGCGGCGCCTGTCCGGTTCCGGACCGTCTCACGGTACGCGAGGGTGGCGGTCAACGCCTGTGCCGGCGCACGAGCGTACACGGCCACGGCACCGGAGGCTGCGGCGTGCAGCCCGAGCGCCGCGCGAGTCTGGTCCTCGATGACGGCGGTCCTAGGATCGCCGGATGGCTGTCGGCGAACTAGGACTCGATGTAAGCGACGCCGTGCGAGTGCTGAACCGCGTGTTCGGCTACGACTCATTCCGGGGGGCGCAGCAGGAGGTCATCGACCATGTCACCGCCGGTGGTGACGCACTCGTGCTCATGCCGACCGGCGGCGGCAAGTCGCTGTGCTACCAGATTCCCGCGCTCGTACGAGAAGGCGTCGGCGTCGTCATTTCACCGCTCATCGCACTGATGCAGGACCAGGTCGACGCCCTGAGAGCGCTCGGCGTCCGGGCCGGGTTTCTCAACTCCACTCAGCAGGCTTACGAGCGCCGCCAGGTCGAGTCTGCCTTCCTCACCGGTGAGCTGGACCTGCTCTATTTGGCGCCGGAACGCCTGCGCGTCGAGTCGACGGGCAGCCTCCTCGACCGCGGCATGATCTCGCTGTTCGCCATTGACGAGGCGCACTGCGTGGCCCAGTGGGGGCACGACTTCCGACCTGACTACCTCGCCCTGTCCGCGCTGCACGAGCGGTGGCCCACCGTGCCCCGCATCGCACTGACCGCGACGGCCACCAAAGCGACCCACGCTGAGATTGCGTCCCGGCTGAATCTACTCGACGCCCGTCACTTCGTGGCGAGCTTTGACCGCCCGAACATCCAGTACCGCATCGTGCCGAAGAACGAGCCCAAACGGCAACTGCTGGAGCTGCTACGCACCGAACACGCCGGCGACGCAGGCATCGTCTATTGCCTGTCCCGGGTTTCGGTCGAGAAAACCGCGGAGTTCCTGGTGCACAACGGAATCGAGGCACTGCCCTACCACGCGGGACTCGACGCGCCGACTCGGGCCGCGAATCAAGCTCGCTTCCTGCGCGAGGACGGCGTGGTCATGGTCGCCACGATCGCGTTTGGCATGGGCATCGACAAGCCCGACGTGCGCTTCGTCGCCCACCTCGACTTGCCCAAGTCCGTCGAGGGTTATTACCAGGAGACTGGCCGGGCCGGCCGGGACGGCCTACCCTCCACCGCGTGGCTGGCCTACGGTCTGGCCGATGTCGTGCAGCAGCGCAAACTGATCGACGGTGGCGAGGGCGACGATGCCCACCGCCGACGTCTCGCCACCCACCTCGATGCCATGCTAGCCCTCTGCGAGACGGTTGAGTGCCGCCGCGGGCAACTGCTTGCCTACTTCGGCCAGCAGGCCACCGCGTGCGGCAACTGCGATACCTGCCTGTCACCGCCGGAATCGTGGGACGGCACGATCGCCGCGCAGAAGCTCCTCTCGACCGTGTTCCGGCTCAGCCGTGAGCGGCGCCAGAAGTTCGGCGCGGGCCAGGTGATCGACATCCTGCTCGGCAAGAAGACACCCAAGGTCACCCAGTTCGGTCACGACTGTTTGACGGTGTTCGGCATCGGCACCGAACTGCGCGAGGGCGAGTGGCGCGGGGTAGTGCGCCAACTGCTGGCCCAGCGACTGCTCGCCGTCGAGGGCGACTACGGCACCTTGGTGCTCACCGACTCCAGTAGCGAGGTGCTGCGAGGACAACGTCAGGTCCTCCTGCGCCGCGAACCCGAACGGGTAGCACCAGCCACCCCAAAAACGTCCAAACCCCGCCGCGCCGCGCCCGTCGACCTGCCCGAGGTGGCAGTGCCGATGTTTGAGCAGCTCCGCGCCTGGCGCACCGCCGTCGCGAAGGAGCAGGGCGTACCCGCCTACGTGATCTTCCACGACGCGACCCTGCGCCAGATCGCCACCGAGTGCCCGTCGACCCTGGCCGAACTCGGCACGGTCACCGGTGTCGGCGAGAACAAGCTGGCAAAGTACGGCCAGCAGATCCTGGACACCCTCACTGGCTCTGCGCCCGTGACACCATCCACTGCTACGGCGATACGGGACACCGAAAACCCTGATCAATAACATGGTAGACGTATTCTATTCTTTTCGTGGCACTGCCGCCGCGCCAGGTGCATTGTCCGTCACCTTCCGTAGCTACCCAGCCGAACGGTTTCCACAACGAAGTGAACATCGGATGAATAGATGCACAGCCGTTTGCCGAGCGCTAATGGTGCAAGGCACTATCACCCGGTGCCCGAAACATCGGTGGACACCCGGTTCGCGTTTCAGCCGCTGATCAATCTGCACACCGGCGGCGTAATAGCGATGGAGATGCTTGCCCGACCCGCGCACCGTGATGTGCGGTCGCTGTTACGTTCAGCCGCTCACGCAGGAGAGCTGGAAAAGCTCGATGTGACGTTGGCTGTGGCGGCCGCGCGTTGCTCTTCGGAGCACGAGACATTGCTGCCGCTGCACCTCAACTTGATGGCCGACACCGTTGTTGCCGAGGGCGAGACGCTCACTCCGCTGCACCACGCGCTGAGCGACACCGGGCAGCAGGCGAGCCAGACGGTGCTGGAGATCAACCCGTCGGACACCGCGCTCCAGCCAGAGCTGCTCTTCGCCGGGCTACACCGGCTGCGCCGCCTCGGATACCGCATCGCATTGGATGGGGTGGGCCTCGGGAACTATCCCCTTACGGTGATCGCCGAGGTCAGGCCTGATCTGATCAAAATGGACCGCGAGATCGTCGCCGGGCTCCCACGGGAAAGCAGCTGTGTGGCCATACTTGAGGCGCTCCAGCACCTGGCTACCCGTATCGGAGCGCAGGTGGTAGCCGAAGGGTTGGAACGTTCGGAGCAGCTGGCCACCCTGCGCCAGTACGGGGTGGGCATCGCGCAGGGCAACCTTTTGAGCCCCCCCAACCGCCGTCCCCTGACTTACCTGCCGATCTCGGGTATCGCAGAACTTCGAGCGCCGGTTTCCCCGGCCCCGACCCGGGGCCTGCCCGAAGCGCGGATCACCGACTTCATGCATCCCGCCGTCACTCTGCCGATATCGGCCACCGGGGAGGAAGTCCGCGCTGTGCTCAGCGATCGGCCAGCGATCAGCGGGGTGGTGCTGGTGGATGACGACGGCAGACCGCGTTGCACGCTGGACCGCAACCGGTTCCTGCTCGCCGTCAGCGGGGCCTACGGGTACGCCCTGTACGCCCAGCGGGAGGCCGCCCGGCTTGGCGACGAGCCCCGGGTACTCGAATCCGGCTCCAGCGTACTGGCCGCACTGGAGCTTGTGCGCAGCAACGTGGCGCACCGCCGGTACGACGACATCGTCGTGCTGGATTCCGGCGGCCGGTGCACCGGTGCGGTGTGCGTCGGCGATGTGATCCAAGGCGTGGCTCAGATGAACATCGAGCAGGCTGCGGCGCTGCACCCGCTCACCCGGCTACCGGGTAGCGACGTGGCCGTCCAACTGGTGGACCGCAAGGTGGCCGATGGGGACTCCTTCGCGGTGAGCTGGCTGGACGTCGATGACTTCGGGGCGGTGAACGACAGGAGTGGCTTTGCTGCAGGCGACGACCTGATCCGGGAACTGGGCCGTGCCTTGACCAATGCGGCCAAGGCGATCCCGTCTGCGGCGCTCGCCCATATCGGTGGAAACGACTTCGTCGTGATTTCCGAGCTCGACGACGTGGTGCCATTCGGCTCCGCGGTGCTCGACGAGCCGTGGGAGGTCGACGGTCACGAGGTGACACTGTCGCTGGCGTCCCTGATCTGCCTACCGGGAACGGTCGCGGGGCACCGAGACGTCTCCCGGATGCTGGCCCGGCTGCATCGCCACGCGAAGTCGATGCCCACCACCAGTTGGGTGTCCGGGCGTCCGGGTTCGGACCAGATGGACGTGCTCCGCGGAGATGTGCGCGTCGTCTCCCCCAGGGGTTACGACGCAGCCGACGCAACAGCCTATGAAACGTCGGCCTAGCACGGCATCAGACTGTGAAGCCCAGCGCGCGTAGTTGCTCCCGGCCATCTTCAGTGATCTTGTCCGGGCCCCACGGCGGCATCCATACCCAGTTGATTCGCACGTCGTCGACCAGTCCCCCGCCAGGGCCACCGGTGAGCGCTGCACGAGTCTGGTCCTCGATGACGTCGGTCAGCGGGCAGGCCGCGGAAGTCAGCGTCATGTCCAAGGTGGCGACGTTGTCCTCGTCGACCCGGATGTCGTAGACCAGACCCAGGTCGACCACGTTGATGCCCAGCTCCGGGTCGACCACATCGCGCATGGCTTCCTCGACATCGTCGACGGCGGCCAGCTCACCGTCCGGACCGGGCGTCGGGACCTGGGGCATCCCGGCGGCACCGCGCACTACGTCGGATTCCTCGTTCAGGCTCATTGTGCCTCCGCTCGCTGGGCACTCCTGTCGGAGTTGGCGCTGTCTGACCTGCCGGCCACTGCCCGCCCGACAGCATCCTTGAACGCCATCCAGCCCAGCAAGGCGCACTTCACCCGAGACGGGTAGCGCGACACGCCGACAAAGGCGACCGCGTCGGCGAGCACCTCCTCATCGGGCTCCACCTGGCCTCGACTCTGCACCATCTCCACGAACGCGTCCATGGTGGTCCTCGACTCGCCCACGGTCCGGCCGATCACCAGATCGGTGAGCACCGATATCGCCGCCTGGCTGATCGAGCAGCCGACCGCATCGTAGGACACGTCGGTCACCCGGTCGCCGTCCAGCGCCACTCGTAGCGTCACCTCGTCTCCGCAGGTGGGGTTGACCTGGTAAGATTCCGCGTCGAAGGGCTCCCGAAGACCGTGCCGGTGCGGATTGCGGTAGTGGTCCAGGATGATCTCCTGGTACATCTGCTCCAGTTTCATGCGCCCACCTGGAAGAAACGGCGCACCTCGTGCACCCCGGCCAGCAGCGCGTCGACCTCGGCGGGCGTGTTGTACAACGCGAAGCTGGCCCGCACCGTGGCGACGATCCCGAAGCGCCGGTGCAGCGGCCAGGCGCAGTGGTGCCCGACCCGCACCGCGATTCCCAGGTCGTCGAGCACCTGCCCAGCGTCGTGCGGGTGCA
>JAFAXZ010000055.1 GCA_019240665.1 Pseudonocardiales bacterium
AAGATCAAGCATGAGCGCACCGCCGATTGTGTCGTCGCTGGCTACCGGACGTACAAGTCCGGTCCGGACGCCATTGGCTCGTTACTGCTCGGCCTCTACGACGACCGGGGCGTCCTCGTGTCGGTGGGCGTGGTCGGGGCGTTCCCCCTGGCTCGGCGCCGGGAACTGTTTACCGAGCTGCAGCCGCTCGTCACCACGTTCGACGACCACCCGTGGGCCTGGACGCGGCAGGAGGAGGGAGAGCGCACTCCGCGCAAGTCTGAGACCAGTCGCTGGAACGCCGGCAAAGATCGCTCCTTCACACCGCTGCGCCCGCAGCGCGTCGTCGAGGTTCGCTACGACTACCTGGAAGGCGTGCGGTTCCGGCACACCACCCAGTTCGTTCGCTGGCGTGCCGACCGCGAACCGCGCTCCTGTACCTACGACCAGCTAGCACGCCCTATCCGATTTACCCTCGCCGATGTCCTGACGAGTACCTGACGCACCGGTCGAGTACCTGACGCACCGGTCTAGTGTGCATCCCGGTCGGCCCGATCCCGGTCGGCCCCATCGAGTAGCGGCTCCAGTGAGAACACCGCGTCGTCGATGCTGGCGTGCACGTCGCAGGCGTGCGAACCGCTCGGGCACGGTAACCGCTCACATCCGCGCGCGTCACATCCGCGCGCGCCGCCTGACTTTGCGGGCCTTCAGGTGGCTACCGATCAGCATCATCACGAGCAGCGTGCCGAGGCCGATCAGGTAGAAGTCCTCAACGTGGCTGCGGTGGTTTCCGATGAGCATCGCGAACAACGCGAAGGCGGTGAACCACCCCGCGATAGGACCGGCCCGGGGGAAGGTGCCGTGCCAGCCCCAGTCGGCTGACGGTTCCCGGTCCGGGTCCACACCGTGCGGGTCCACGCCGTGGTGAGTCGAGTGCGCCTCAGCGGGGTGCTGGTCGGTTAGGGCCACGGCGGCATTGTCCCATATCTCCGAGGGGCTGGCGGGATCCGGCGACGTGCCGGCCCCGCCAGCCCTGCGGGGTCAGTAGCGCCCGACTGCTCTACGCCCGGCGACCAGACGGTAGATTCCCAGCAGGATGAGCGACCCGATGATCGCGACGATCCAGGTCTGGAGGTTCCAGAACGACTCGAGCCCCACTCCGAAAAAGCGGCTGCCGAGGTACCCGCCGATCAAGGCGCCGACGATGCCCAACAGCATGGTGATGATAATGCCGCCGGGGTCGTCACCCGGCATGATCAACTTTGCGATGGCGCCGGCGACCAGCCCCAGCACAATCCATCCGAGAAAGCCCATGCTCCCGCTCCTTCCGTGTGTTCCTCAGAGCTAGTGTGATCTATGTCGAGCTACCTTGCACGTGTTAACGGCCTCGGCGTCGGGAACAATGACCGGGATGGACCTACCGCATCGGCCACGCTCAGTACTGCTGCTGGGCAGTACCGGGTCGATCGGCGTCCAGGCGCTGGACGTGGTGCACCGCAACCCGCAGCGTTTCCGCGTGGTCGGACTGGCCGCCGGCGGGGCTGACCCGCAGGCCCTGGCTGCGCAGGTGCTGCAGACCGGGGCCGGGGCAGTCGCGGTCGTCCGCGGCCGGGCCGCACAGGATCTGCAGCTGGCGCTGTTCGCCGAGGCGCAGCGACGCGGCTACGACCGGGGCGGCTATCGGATGCCCCGGATCCTGGTGGGCCCCGAGGCGGTAGCCGAGTTGGTCACGACTCAGCCCGCCGACGTGGTGCTCAACGGCGTGACCGGTTCCCGGGGCCTGGCGCCGACCCTGGCCGCGCTGCGCAGCGGCGCCACCCTGGCCCTGGCCAACAAGGAGTCTCTGGTGGCTGGGGGCACCCTGGTCACCAGGGCCGCCGCACCCGGCCAGATCGTGCCGGTGGATTCTGAGCACTCGGCCCTCGCCCAGTGCCTGCGTGCCGGCAGCCGGGCGGAGGTGTCCCGGCTGGTGCTCACCGCCTCCGGAGGGCCGTTCCGCGGGTGGCGCCGCGAGGAGTTGGCCGGGGTCACAGCCGAGCAAGCCCTGGCGCACCCGACCTGGCGGATGGGGCCGGTCGTGACGGTGAACTCGGCCACCCTGGTGAACAAGGGCCTGGAGCTGATCGAGACTCACCTGCTGTTCGGGATCCCTTACGGTCGTATCGACGTCGTGGTGCACCCACAGTCGGTGATTCACTCGATGGTCACCTTCACCGACGGCTCGACGATCGCCCAGGCCAGCCCGCCGGATATGCGACTGCCGATCGCGCTGGCGCTCGGCTGGCCGGACCGCGTTGCTGACGCAGCCCCGGCCTGCGACTTCGGCAGTCCAGCAGCCTGGACCTTCGAACCGGTGGACGCCGAGACCTTCCCCGCCATCGAACTGGCCAAGGCGGCAGGTGCAGCCGGCGGGTGCGTTCCCGCCGTGTTCAACGCGGCCAACGAGGAGGCGGTGGCCGCCTTCCTCGGGCGCCGCATCTCCTTCCGGGGGATTGTCGAGGCGGTGGCGGCCGTGCTGCACGAGGCGCAAGGGTGGCGGGCCGACCCGACTACGGTGGAGGACGTGCTGGCCGCCGAGGACTGGGCTCGAAGCAGGGCCACGGAGCTGCTGGGCGGGGCGACCCGCCCGAGCTGGCAGGAGACCCCAGTTAAGGAGCCCACGTTAAAAAGAGCCACGTAAGGAGTAGAGCGTGACGTTCGTGCTGGGGGTAGTGCTGTTTGCGGTCGGCATCGGGGTCTCCATCGCGCTGCACGAGGCCGGCCACATGTACAGCGCAAAGGCCTTCGGAATGAAGGTGCGCCGCTATTTCATCGGCTTCGGCCCCACCCTGTTCTCCGTCCGCCGGGGGGAGACCGAGTACGGCCTCAAAATGATTCCGGCCGGTGGCTTCTGCGATATCGCGGGGATGACCGCGCTGGACGAGCTCCCCGACCCGGACGACCGCAAGCGGGCGTTCTTCCGCTTTCCCACCTGGCAGCGGGTGGTGGTGCTGTCGGCGGGCTCGCTGACCCACTTCGCCGTGGGCATCGTGCTGATCTACGTGATGGCGGTGTCGACCGGCTTGCCAAACCTGAACCCCAAGCCCCCTGCTGCGGTGGTGTCCGCGGTCAGCCAGTGCATCCGAATACCCGATGGTTCGTGCCAGGCACCGGCCAGGGACGCCGGCCTGCGGCCAGCTGATCGGATACTGGCCGTGGCGGATAAACCCGTGAGCAACTTCGATGAGCTGGCCAGGGCCATCAAGAGCCGCTCCGGTCCGACCAAGCTCCTGATTAAGCGGACCGGACAGCGGCCGTTTACCGTGTGGATCGATGTCACCCAGGTCCGGAGCTCGGAGCTAGGTGGCCAGGGCAACCAGCTGGTCGGCGCGATCGGGGTTTCGCCGCCGCGTCCGGGTCCCGTGACGCTGCGCTTCGGCCCGGTGGACGCGGTGGGCAAGACCGTGACCTTCGCCGGCACCATGTTCGTCAATACCGCGCAGGCGCTCCAGCAGTTCCCACACCGAATTCCGTCGCTGCTCGACCGGATCGCCGGGGAGAACCGACCGGACTCCCCGGTCAGCGTGGTCGGGGCCAGCGTGCTCGGTGGCGATGCCGCAGATTTCGGCGCGTGGTGGTTCTTCCTGTTCCTGCTTGCGGCGCTGAACTTGTTCGTCGGGATATTCAATCTGCTGCCGCTACTTCCGCTGGACGGCGGGCATATCGCGGTCAACGTCTACGAAGGTGTCCGCAACGCCGTCCGCCGAGCCACTGGCCGCCCCAACGGACCGCCGGTCGACTACACCCGGCTGATGCCGCTGACCTACGCGGTCGCGATCGTCTTCATCGGGGTGAGCATGCTGACCATCACCGCCGACATCATCCATCCGATTCGCTTGCGCCCATGACGAGGCTTCCCATGATGATTGGCATGCCGGCCCTGCCACCGCCAGTGCTCGCCGAGCGCCGCAAGACGCGCCAGCTGCAAGTGGGCCCGGTGGGCGTGGGCAGCGAGCACCCGGTGTCCGTACAGTCGATGACCACCACACTCACCGCTAACGTCGACGCCACCCTGCAGCAGATCGCCGAGCTCACCACGGCGGGTTGCGACATCGTGCGGGTGGCCGTCCCCAGCGCTGACGACGCCGAGGCGCTGCCGACCATCGCGCGCAAGTCGCGGATCCCGGTGATCGCCGATATCCATTTCCAGCCCAGGTACGTCTTCGCCGCCATCGACGCAGGTTGCGCCGCCGTGCGGGTCAATCCCGGCAACATCAAGCGCTTCGATGACCGGGTGGCCGAGATCGCCAAGGCCGCGAAGGACGCGGGCATCCCGATCCGGATCGGCATCAACGCCGGGTCCTTGGACTCCAAGATCCTGGCCAAGTACGGCAAGGCGACCTCGGAGGCACTGGTCGAATCTGCGCTGTGGGAGGCGAGCCTGTTCGCTGACCACGACTTCCACGACATCAAGATCTCGGTGAAGCACCACGACCCGGTAGTCATGGTGCGGGCCTACCAGCAACTCGCAGCACAGTGCGACTACCCGTTGCACCTCGGGGTCACCGAGGCGGGCCCAGCGTTTCAGGGCACCATCAAGTCGGCCACCGCGTTCGGGGCGTTGCTCAGCCAGGGCATCGGGGACACCATCCGGGTC
>JAFAXZ010000007.1 GCA_019240665.1 Pseudonocardiales bacterium
GGGCTGAGCAGACACCCGGCTATGCGCCTGACCTGGACTGGGAGCGGCTGGCCGATGTCAGCCGGCGTCCGTCCCGGATCACCACGGCGATCGTGGAAGACCTGGAATTGATCACCGATCGACAGCGCCGGCTCTACCACCATCTATCGTCGGCGGAGATGCTCGCGTGCGTCCACGGTCATCTCGGTGTACTCACTACTTTCCTGGGCTACCACCAGTCCGCCGGATTACGCCACCGGATAGCGGCGGCGGCCGCCGAGGCGGCTGGGTTCGCTGCCTGGCTCTGGTTTGACCTGGGTGATGCGTTCCAGGCCGACCAGAGCTACCGACACGCTCACGCCGCGGTGGCCGAGGCCACTGACCGTGGCCTGAGCGCCTACATCAAGGGCTACCAGGGCATAGTCTCGGCGCAGCGCACCGGACCAGACGCCGCGCTAGTTCATCTGGATGAGGCGTGTGCGACCGCTCCACGGTCCCTGTCCAAGATCACTCGGGCATGGTTGGCGGTTCTGACGGCTGAGGCGCTCGCCCACACCGGCCAGCGCACAGCAGCTCTCGCCGCCATCAACCGCTCGCGTGCTCTCCTCGACAGCGCTCCAGTAGGCGAGAGCGATCCGTGGATGTTCGACTTCAACAGCGGAAGGCTGGCGGCACACACCGGTTACAGCTACCTCGCTCTCAACCAACCTGAACGGGCAGTGGACGCCTTCGAGGAGGCACTCCGGTTGCTTCCGCCCTCGTGCGACCGGCGCGCAGCGACGATCACAGTGGGACTCGCCCACGCACGCTTGGCATCCGGGGAACTTGAGGAAGCCCAACGCATGGCTGCGGCCGCCCTCGTGGTGTTCGCCGAACGCGGTTCGGTCGCCGGGCTGCACCAGGTCCGCGGCATCCGGAATGCCTTTCGAGCGGCCGGCCATCACGCAGCGGCGTCGGCGCTGGACGAGCAGGCCCGCGCAGGGTGGGGTGCGGTCAGTGGGTGAGTTGCGGACCCAGCCGTACGGGTGGTGGGCACCGGCGGTGTCGGCGGACGATGTCGCCCACGCTGGCGTCTCGATTGACGCGGTGGGCATCGCCGCCGGTGGCGTGTACTGGGTCGAGGGCCGTGTCAAGGGCGACGTGCTCGTCCGCTGGACTGCCGACCACGGCCAGTGCGAGGTGCTGCCGCCGGGCGCCGAACCCGCCTCGTCGGTTCACGAGTACGGCGGTGGCGCCTATGCCGTGGACGGCGGCGAGGTGTGGTTTGTGCGTGGCGATGACCAGCGTGTCTGGCGCGCCACCGGCGCAGCCGTGATCCCGATCACTCCGATGCCGGATCGGGGTGAAGACCGGCACGCTGATCTGCGGGTCAGCGCGCAAGGGATGCTCGTCTGCGTGCGGGAGCGCCACCGGGCAGGCCAGGTGGTGAACGAGATCGCGTCGCTGCCGGCCGACGGCTCGGCCGCCCCGCGGGTGGTGGCGCAGGGGTGGGATTTCTACTCCTCGCCGCGGCCGAACCCGGACGGTTCCCAGCTGGCGTGGATCTCCTGGGGACTGGCACTCATGCCGTGGGACGGTTCCTGGCTGTGGGTGGCCGACCTGCGGCCCGACGGCACGGTCGGCCCGCCGCGCCTGGTCGCTGGCGGCCCGGAGGAGTCTGTGTGCCAGCCCGTGTGGAGCCCGCGTGGGCAGCTGCACTTCCTGTCCGACCGCTGCGGCTGGTGGAACCTCTACGTCCACACCGGCGAGGGGACCGAGCCGGTCATCGTGATCGACGCGGAGCTCGGGGTGGCTGCCTGGGAGTTCGGCTACGCCACTTACCAGTTTCTCGACGGCGGCCGGATCGCGGTACTGATTCAGGAAGGCCCTCGCCACCGGCTGGGCATCTGGCACCCCGATACCGGCCAGCTCGACCCGCTCCCGCTGCCCTACACCTCGATCAAGCCCTATCTGGCCACCAACGGTCAGCAGGTGGCGCTCATCGGCTCCAGCCCGACGCAGCCGCCAAGGGTTGCCCTGATCGATCCGGTGACCGCTGCGGTGCAGGAGCTGACCACGCCGCCAGCATCGCTCGACCCGGCTTATGTATCCCGCGGCGAGGTGATCCGCTTCGGCACCCGCGACGGCGCATATGCCCACGCCGTGTTTCACCCGCCCAGCAACCCACACTGTCCGGCCCCTGCCGGGGTGGACCCGCCACCGATGATCGTGCGGGCCCACCCCGGCCCGACCGCGAACGCCCAGTTGCGGCTGGATCCCTGGGTTGTCTTCTTCACCAGCCGTGGCTTTGCCGTCCTCGACGTGGACTACCGCGGAAGCACCGGTTACGGCCGTGCCTACCGCACCGCGCTGCGCGGGCACTGGGGGGTGCGCGACGTCGCCGACTGCCTCGACGCCGTCCACCGCCTCGCCCAGGCCGGACGTATCGATCCGCGGCGGGTCGCCATGACCGGGTCCAGCGCCGGCGGCTACACCGCCCTGCGGGCCGCCGCCACCAGTGACGCCTTCGCCGCGATCGCGGTCCGCCACGCCATCGTCGACCCCCAGGCGTGGGGACAGGCAGCGCCGAAGTTCCAGGCCCACCACGCCGAAACGCTGACCGCCACGCCGTCACCCTCCATGTTCCACGACGCGCAGCGCATCAGCACTCCCGTATTGCTGGTCCACGGTGGGCGCGACGCCGTCAGCCCGGTGCAGCAGGCCCAGCAATTCGCTGACGAGCTGGGCGATCTCGCCACACTGATTATCTTCCCGGACGAAGGCCACGGCCTGCGCCACCCCGACCATATCCAGCGCGCGCTGCACGCCGAACTCGCCCACTTCCGGCAGATGCTGGAACCCTGACGTCAGCGGTTCTCCTCAGCGCCTAGTCCTAACTACGATTACATCGCGTGGCGACACCGAAGCGCCTTGCCCTGGGAGGGACGGCCCCGCAGACTGCGCAGCACCCCAGCAGACCCCCACGGAACACAAGATCCTGCTTGACATCTGAGCCCATGGGATTATCTCCCCCGCTTGTCCCGCTCTCGTGCCAGCGTTGATGCCACCAATCGGGCGATGATGCGGAGGCGCAAAGCCGACGACCCTGGGACGAGTCGCCAGAGCCTTGTGACCTACTGTTTCAGTGACCGAGCAAGAACGTCTCAAGCAGCACTGGATTCCTGCGGTTGTGCTGGGCGGTTTCTCTTCTGATCTGGACCAAGCCAGGCTGCGGGATCGCCGCCTCTTCGTGCGGCATCGAAATAAGAAGAAGCCTCGACTCACCAGCGCAAAGAAACTCGCGTACGTCCGCGGTTTGTACGACTGGAACGCCAGTGAGCCTTTTGGCGATGAACCTCCCAGGAACTCGATGAGGGCTCCTTGGTAGACGCGGGTGATGTCGCGGGCGATGTTGAGCCAGCCCGATGTGCCGCCGATCATGACGGGGATGGCGGTCAGGCCGCCGGGGTCGTCGGGACCATCGGGACGCCGTAGAGCATCTCCACGGCGGGGTCGTCGATGAGGTACTGGGCCGAGATGATGACCATCGGGCCGATGGGGATCACGCGCAGCTGGTAGCGCCAGCACTCACCCCGCCGCACGGCGGCCCCGCCCCGACACCCGCTCGGCCACGGTGTTCTGGTGCTCCAGATCGGCCACGGCGAAGGCCTCGCCGTCATAGGACTTGGGCGGGTAGTGCTGGTGGACATTCTGGTGGATGAACTTTGAGACCCAGGCAGAGACCGACAGCCCCTCGCGGCGGGCAGCCTACTCAGCTAGAAACGCCGCGGTGGACTCCAGCGTCAAGGACATCTTCGTGGTGGCCATCCTCAGAGCGTATCTTTTAATCGCCTCTATCGGGCGCGAACACGGCGGCGGATCACTTCGCCCGGGGGTAGCCGAGCTCGTCGCGCAGCGTGATCGCGTCGGTGGGGCAGATCTCCACGCACTCGCCGCAGGAGGTGCAGTGTGCCGCGACGACCACGGGGCGCTGCGGAGCGGGACGCAGTGCGCGCTGCGGACAGGTGCGCAGGCACCCGCCACAAGCGGTGCACGCCGAGCTGATCAACAATGGCGTCAGCGCGGCCACCGCGACGGTGACGTGCTCGCCGCGCAGCTTAGGCACGACCAGTGACCCCCCACCAAGGTCGCGGGCCAGGAGCAGGGCGGCCGCCTCAGCGACGCTGCGGGTACCGACGTAGCCACGGACCGGCTCGCTGGGATGCGGCACGTCCACCGCATCGAGCTCAGCCGCCGGGTAGCAGTGCAACGGCGCACCGTGTTCCCCGATCACGGCGAGCAACCCCGGTTCGTCGCGGCGGCGGTCAATGGTGCCGAACGCGATGACCTCACCGAGGTCAAGCACGGCCAACCGCAGCGCCGACCACACCGCCGCCGCGCGCACCCCGCGGGACGATCCGAGCCCGACGACCAGGTCGGTCACCGCCGTCCCCACAGCAGCAGCACCGGGTTAGTCGCGGCCAGCCGCACCGACCCGTCGGGCAACTCCGCGAACCGGGACACCACCAGCTGGACCCCGTCAACCTGGTGGCCCGCCTCCTGCAGTGCCGCGCGGCAGGGCGCAAGGCGGTCCAGTGCGGCCAGCGCGACCACGACGCGGGGCGAGACCTGCGCCGCGACGCGCACCACATCCGGCCCTCCCCCGCCGACGAACACCGCATCAGGGTCGGGCAGCCCGCTCAGCACGGCCGGCGCCTGTCCCTCGACCACCTGGACGTCCACCTGGTGCGCGCTCGCGTTGGCCACCAACCGGACACACTGCGCGGGATCCCGCTCGACGGCAACCACGGCGGCCCCGAGCCGCGCGCATTCCACCCCGACCGAGCCCGACCCCGCTCCCAGATCCCACACCAACCGACCCGGTCCCGGGGCCAGCCGCGCCAAGGCCAGCGCCCGGACCTCAGACTTGGTGATCATCCCGTCACGGTGCGAGAACTCCGCCTCGTTCAGCGCCCAACCGGCCGCGGGAGGCACCGGTTCGCCACCGGCGATCCAGCCGCGAGCGGGCACCGCGTCTTGATCAGCTAGGCATAGCACGACATGCGGATCGCGAACCGGCCCGCCGTCGAAGCCTCGCACCCGCTCGTCGGGGCCGCCGAGGTCCTCGGCGACCAGCACAGTGCGCCGCCAGCCGGCCAGCCCGGCGATGATCTCCACAGCCCCCGCCCCCGGTCCGGTCAGCACCGCGACCGCGGGATGAGCCCGGCACACATTGAGCGCCCTGCGCAGCGACCTGCCGTGCGCCGAGACCACAGCGACATCGTCCCAGGACCGGCCCAGCAACGCGAACGCCCGCGCCACGCTGGATCGCGCTGGCAGCACCACGGGTCGCAGGCCGCGTTTGCGCAGCGCCCGCACAATGCCGAAGAATCCGGGATCGCCACTGGCCAGCACCACCGCAGGCGACATGTTGTCCGGTAGCCGGTCCAGCTCTGTGGGCCCGAGTACGGTAGCGCCTACCGGCACCGACACAGCGGCGAGCTGGTGGGGCGCGCCGACCACGACCTGTGCACCCGCCAGCGCCTGCGCCGCGCCAGGCGGCAGTGCAGCCCCGTCCAGGCCGACCACGGTGACGCTCATCGCACCGCACTCATGGCGACCCAGTTCGGCTCGGTCGCGGCCACCACCCGCTGGCCGGTGAAGTCAACCATCGCCACCCGGGTCCCCAAGGCCTGCCCCACCTCGGCGCTGAACCGGTACAGCGTGTCGGCCACCCGGGCACAGAGATCGTCCCCGCAGGCTCGCAGCAACCCGCCGACCTCCCAGACCTCATAGGCCCGCCGAGCGGTCGGAGCGCCGCGGATCTCCGCGATGTCCTCCGGGCAGCCCCCGTGTGCAGCGGTGATCTCCGCTAGCAGGCCGGTGTCCACCCTGGATCGGGTGTAATGGGTCATCAGGATCCCGGAGGCCAGCTTGGTCAACTTGCCGATCATGCCGACGAACACCACCTCGGTCAGGTGGTGCTCCACGGCACGGCGCAGCGCCGCCCCGGTGAAATCGCCGACCTCCACGAACGCCACCGGTGGCAGGTGCGGCAGCAGTCGCATCGCGGCACGCTCGGTGCGCCCACCGGTGGCCAGCACCAGTGTCGGCACCTCCTGGGCGGCCATCACTGCCACCGCCTGCTCCACCGAGGCCCGCCAGGAGGCAGTCGAGAACGGGCGGACGATCCCGGTGGTGCCCAGGATAGAGATCCCGCCTTCGATACCCAGCCGGCGGTTGGTGGTCTTACGCGCCATCCGCTCCCCGCCGGGCACGCTGATCGTCACGTCGACACCCCGCTCACCGGATGCCTCCAGCACCGCATCAGTGATCATCTGCCGGGGTACCGGGTTGATTGCGGGCTGCCCGACCGGCAACCCCAGCCCGGCACGGGTGACCATCCCCACCCCCTCGCCGCCGTGGAGCACGACCTCACCGTCGCTACGCCAGGCAACGGTCACCGTCAGGTGTGCGCCGTGCGTCACGTCAGGATCGTCGCCAGCGTCCTTGACCACGACGGCGGTGGCGCTGCCCCCCGCACACCGCAGCGAGTGGACGGTGAAGGTGTGCCGATCCCCCGACGGGAACGGTATGGTCACCGTGGGCAGTAGGGTACCGCTCAGCGCTGCCACCGCGGCCTTGGCCGCCGCCGCCGAGCAAGCGCCGGTGCTGAACCCGGTACGCAGCGCATGCGGCCGCATCGTCGCGGTCCGGGGCAGATCCGGCTCGCGCAGCGGTGGGCCGCCCTTCACAGCTGCGCTCCTCTACCGTCGCGCGGCGGCAGGACCACCACCGTCGACAGGTAGGCCGCCGCGTCGGTCCGCGCCAGCGGGGTGACCCGCTCCTGCGGGGTGCCGAGGTGCTCAGCGCACCAGGCGCGGTCCAGCGCACCGGCGGCCGCGACCCGCTCACGCAGCGCCGCCAACCGGCGGCCACCCTTGTAGGCAACCACCGTTCCGCCCCGGGCCAGCGCGTCATCCAAGGTCGTGAGGTCGCGGGACAGCGGGAGCAGGGTGAGCGGTTCGGAACCCTCGACCAGGGTGAGACCGGCGGCGCTGGCGGCGGCCTGCATCGCAGTGATGCCCGGCACGGTGCGGATCCGGGCACCGGGCAGCAGCTCGCGCACCGTCGTGGAGAGATAACCGAAGGTGGAGTACACCGACGGGTCACCCACAGTGGCGAACGCGGCGCTGCCGCCGTGCTCGCGCAGGTGTGCCCCCACCCGTGCAGCGGCCGCGTCCCAGCAGTCGTGGCGCCGCCGCTGTGACCCGGCGACATCGTCGTTGAGCGCGAACACCAACCGCTCCAGGCGGTCGTGGGTCAGGTGCGCCCGCACAACAGTCTCGGCCCGCCCCGCCACATCGGGGGCTATCACCGGCACGAACACCCGCCCAGCGCAGGACAATTCGCGCACCGCAGCAACGGTCAGCAGGTCCGGGTCACCCGGACCCACTCCGATTCCGACCAGCTCCACCGTCACAACCCGCCCTTCACGCAGCTCGCCACGAAGCGTGCCACCGCTAGTGGATGCGCAACGGGGTGGGTGTGCAGGAACGAGGCGTGCACCCGAGCCTGCACGAATCCCTCCGGCGGTGCGCCCGCCCAGGCCCAGGCGGGTTCACCCGCGCGGGGCGTCACGCTGGTGCGGTGGAACTCGTGACCGTTCACCCGCTCACCCAGGCGGTGCAGCACCGATCCGCGCAACGCCACCGCGTCGCGATAGCCCAGCACCAGCTGCCCGGTCATCGTCGCCTCGGCGTCGAGCACCCCGCACATCGGTGCGCCGTCCACCGAACGGCACAGGTACAACAGGCCACCGCATTCGGCGTGCACCGGTGCCCCGCGCCGGGCCAAGGCAGCGACCTCGGCGCGCAATGCCGCGTTGACCGACAGCGCCTCGGCATGGCACTCCGGGAACCCCCCGGGCAGCACCAGGCCTGCCGTGCCGGGGGGCAGCGACTCGTCGCGCAGCGGGTCGAAGACCGCGACCGTGGCCCCGGCCGCGGCGAGCAGTTCGGCATGCTCGGGATAGCCGAAGGTGAACGCCGGCCCACCAGCCACCGCGACCACCGGCGCTCCGGACACCCGGATGACTTCGGTATCCGGTGCCCACCGCGGTCCGCCAGGGAAGGCAGTCGCCAATGCCACCACCGCGTCCAGGTCGATCTGGGCGGCCACCGCGTCGGCCCACCGCGCCACTACGCCCGCCGCGGTGGCGTGTTCAGCGGCGGTGACCAGCCCCAGATGCCGCGACGGCACCGCCAGCGCGTCATCCCGGCGCAGCGCACCCAGCACCGGCAGGCCCACCTCAGCACAAGCCTGTCGGCAGATCTGTTCGTGACGCGCCGAGCTGACCTGGTTGAGCACCACCCCGGCGATCCGGATCCCCACGTCGAAGGACCGGAACCCGTGCAGCAGCGCGGCGAGGCTGCGGCCCTGGCCGCGCACGTCAACGACGAGTAGCACCGGAGCCCCCAGTAGGGCAGCGACCTGCGCCGTCGAGCCATGGCCTGCGGTCCCGGTACGGCCGTCGAACAGGCCCATCACGCCCTCCACGACCGCGAGCTGCGCCCCGGCCGCGCCGTAGGAGGCCAGCGGCGCGATGCGCTGCTCGCCGACCAGCACCGGATCGAGGTTACGGCTGGGGCGACCGGTGGCCAGTGCGTGGTAACCCGGGTCGATGTAGTCCGGGCCGACCTTGAACCCGGCCACCGTGGTGCCCCGCCGCCGCAGCGCGGCCATCAACCCGGTGGCGACGGTGGTCTTGCCGGCGTCCGAGGCAGGCGCGGAGATGAGGACCCGTGAGTGGCAATGCGAGTTATAACTCGCATTGCCACTCACGGGTCCTCACCACTCAATTCCGCGCTGGCCCTTCTGCCCGGCGTCCATCGGATGTTTGATCTTCGTCATCTCCACCACCAGGTCGGCGGCGTCGAGCAACGCGGGCGGCACGTTCCGGCCGGTGATCACGACGTGTTGCCGTCCGGGCCGGTTGGCCAGCGCGGCCAGCACGCTGTCGGTGTCCACCCAGCCCCAGCGCAGCGGGTAGCTGAACTCGTCGAGCACGTACAAGTCGTGGACCTGCGTGGCCAACCGGCGGGCGATCTCCGCCCAGCCCTGCGCCGCAGCGGCGGCATGGTCGTCGGCGCTGCCCGGCTTGCGCGCCCAGGACCAGCCCTCGCCCATTTTGTGCCATTCGACCGGCCCGCCCTGCCCGGTTCGCTGGTGCACCTCGTGCAGCGCCCGGAACGCGATCTCCTCCCCCACTTTCCACTTCGCGGACTTGACGAACTGGAACACCCCTATCGACCAACCTGCACTCCAACCCCGCAACGCCAAACCGAAGGCAGCTGTGGACTTGCCCTTCATCGCTCCGGTGTGGACGATCAGCAGCGGCCGGTTTCGCCGCTGCCGGGTGGACAGCCCGTCGTCGGGGACCCTGACCGGTACGCCGTGCGGCATCTCGCCCTCCTACGCAGCTCCCCGGGCAGCGCGGACCACCCCGGCTACCGCGTCGGCGGACAGCTCCTCCAGCCGCACGTACCCACCGCCCATGGCGAGCGCGAGCCGGCCGGATAAACCCAGCCGGACCGACCCGAACTCGCAATCCACCACGATCGAGGCCACCCCGTCGCGACGCAGCAGGCCAGCCGCGGCCAGTGCGGCGTCCATCCCGCCGTGCGTGGCCCGGCCATCGGTCAGCACCACGAGCAACGCCCGCCGGAGCGGATCGCGCAGCCGCTCCGCGGCCAGCACCCGCGCCGAGCGCAGCAGTCCCGCAGCCAGCGGGGTGCGCCCGCCGGTTCGCAATGCGCGCAACCGGGCGACGGCGGCATCCACCGCCGACGTCGGTGGCAGCACCACCTGCGCCTGCGTGCCCCGGAAGGTGATCAAGCCTATCTTGTCGCGGCGCTGGTAGGCGTCCAGCAGCAGGGATAGCACCGCCCCGCTCACTGCGGACATCCGGGCCCGGGCCGCCATCGAGCCGGACGCGTCGACGGCGAACAGCACCAGGTTGGATTCCCGCCCCTCGCGCACCGCCAGCCGGACATCGGCCCGGTGCACCACCAGCCCCGGACCACGGCGCCCGCGGTCTCGCTGGTGGGGGGCGGCGGCGGTCAGTGTGCCCAGCAGGTGCAGCCCGCTGCCGTCGGAGGTGGACGCCCGGATCATGCGCCCGGCGCTGGTCCTAGCCGCCGACCGCCGACCAGGAGCCCCGGCACCAACGCCGGGCAGCGCCAACAGCCGGGTCCGGAACGGCGCCATCGGTGCGGGCCCAGAATGATCGAACACCGGACGATCGGGTGCGGCCCTGTCGGCGGAGTGGTCATTTCCGGCGCTGTCCCCGGCAACGCCGCCGTGCGGCTCGCCAGCGCGGCCCCCTCCGGGTCCCTCGGGGGGATCGTCCGGCGGTTGATCCGCGGTACGCAGCGCGTCCTCGAGCTGCTCACCGTCCAGACCAGGCTGATCGAACGGGTCGCGGCGGCGGCGGTGCGGCAACGCCAGCACCGCGGCAACCCGGACGTCGGCCTCATCCACCGTGTCGGCTCCGCGCCAGGCCGCGTGCGCCACAGCGGTGCGGGCCAGTACCAGATCGGCGCGCATCCCGTCCACCTCGAACGCGGCACACACCGCAGCGATCCGACGCAACTCGCCATCCGGAAGCGCCACTGCAGGCAACACGGTCCGGGCTACCGTGATTCGTTCGGCGAGCGCAGTGTCCTGCGGACCCCAGGCCGCCGCGAAACCAGCCGGATCCGCCTCGTAGCGCAGCCGGCGGCGGATCACTTCGACCCGCGTCCCGACATCACGGGAGGCCGCCACCTCGACGGTGAGTCCGAAGCGATCCAGCAACTGCGGGCGTAACTCGCCCTCCTCCGGATTCATCGTGCCGACCAGCAGGAACGACGCGGCATGCGAGACCGACACACCATCGCGCTCCACGTGCGCGCGGCCCATCGCGGCGGCGTCGAGGAGCACGTCGACGAGATGGTCGGGCAGCAGATTGACCTCGTCGACGTACAGCACGCCGCGGTGCGCCGCGGCGAGCAGCCCAGGCTGGTAAGCCGAAACGCCCTCGGTGAGCGCACGCTGCAGGTCCAACGAGCCCACCAGGCGGTCTTCGGTAGCGCCGACCGGCAGCTCAACCAGCCGGGCCGGGCGCACGAGCTGTCCCGCTACCGCGGCGTGCGGACCGTCCGGGCACATCGGATCCGGGGCCACCGGATCGCAACCGAAGCGGCATCCCGGTACCGCGGTCACCGCGGGGAGCAACGCCGACAGCGCCCGGACCACGGTCGATTTCGCAGTGCCCTTCTCCCCGCGGACCAACACGCCACCAATTGCCGGATGCACGGCGGTCAGCAGCAACGCCAGCCGCAGATCGTCGTGCCCGACAATCGCGGAGAACGGGTAGCGGGCAGCACTCACGGTCAGCGAATCCGGGCCGACGCGTCGCGGCGCATCGGCACGTGCGGGATGCCGTCTTCGAGTAACTCCGCCCCGTTGACCGCGAAGCCGTACGCACCGTAAAGCTCAACGCAATGTCGCTGCGCGTCGAGCACACACGGGGCATCGCCCACCTCGGCCAGCGCCGCCTCGAGCAGCCGCCGGATCCCACCTCGGCGCCGGGCCTGCTGGGCGGCGCAGACCCGGCCGATCCGGAACTGACCGTCGGTGGGCTCCAACAACCGCAAGGTGGCCTGCGGGTCCTCGATCGCGCCGGCCGGCGCGAGCCAATAGTGCCGAGTTGTCCGGCCCAGGTCATGACCGTCCAGCTCCTGATACGGGCAGGCCTGCTCGACCACGAACACCTCGACCCGCAGCCGCAGCAGGGCGTAGATCATGGCGGTCGACAGATCGGGGGCGAGCCTTCGGTGTAGCACGGTGTGGTCCACGGCTCCTGCCTACCAGAAGGTCTGACATCGTGGCAGCGTGGCGCAGTATCAGCCCTGGCGGCTCATCCTGAGGGAGTACCTGATCTGGCTGCTCGCCGGTGTCTTACTGGTGGGCTGTGGCCCTGCCTCCCAGCAGACATCCGCCTCCCAGCAGACAT
>JAFAXZ010000097.1 GCA_019240665.1 Pseudonocardiales bacterium
CCCCCGTCCCGGGCCCCTCCAGCGCCACGCCGACCACCGCACTCAGCCGGGTGAGCGGGATCCACCTGCCATACACTCCCCGGGCGGGTGGGGCACGGTTGATCACGCGAGCATGATTCAGGAGAAAAGAGGTGCAGCACATTATGGCGCAACGTATGGTTCGCTTCTCAGACTTGACCAATAAGATCATCGAAGGTGACGACGCTGTGGTACGAATCGTCGTTGAGCAACACCCGGCTCTCACCCATGGTCCGGTGGAGATCGAGGCCGCCGCGGACGAGGTTGAGCCCATCCGAAAGGGTGCGCTGAGCGTTGTCAGCCTCACGCTTTACCAGGGTGACGGGTCAGAGCCGGAAGCGGTCACGATGGAAATCGAAGCGTTCAACAACCTTGCCGGCGGCATGGATATGACGGACGTGATTCGGCGAGCGGAACCGGCGTATCCGCCCCGCAAGCACGCGAGGCCCGCCCCAGGACCGGCAACCGAGAAGCTGGACTACTCGACTCTGGAGCATGCGGGCAAACCGCATCGAGGTAAGGTCACGGAAGCCGAGAAACAGGCCGTGCGCGATAACCTTCCTGTCATCAACGAACGACTGAAGCATGCGGGCATCCGCACCATTGACCTGGACAACGCGGAGCACGTGGCGCGGTATGGTCTCGACGCTCTGGCGAGCCAGGCCGCCCCGTCAGCGCCCCCCACGGAATGAGCCCTCGGTCGGCTACTCAGCGTGTTCGGTTTGACGCATGATGTGCACCCGAGTGCCGGAGTCTGCCATATCGGCCAGTAGCTACATTGAGGTCACGGCAAGCGTCGCGGCGGGCCGGTGATCGAGGCCGGTGGGACACCCTTCCGCGGGTCTGGCCGTGGGAGGAGACGGGCATGGGCCAGCCAGACCTCAAACCGCGCAGCCGGGACGTCACCGATGGGCTGGAACGAGCCGGCGCCCGGGGCATGTTGCGCGCCGTCGGGATGCGCGACAACGATTTCGCCAAGCCCCAGATCGGGGTGGCCTCGTCCTGGAACGAGATCACTCCGTGCAACCTGTCCCTGGAGCGGCTGGCCCAGGCGAGCAAGGAAGGCGTGCACGCTGCGGGGGGCTTCCCCCTGGAGTTCGGCACGATCTCCGTCTCCGATGCCATCTGCATGGGACACATCGGGATGCACTACTCGCTGGTCTCCCGCGAGGTGATCGCCGACTCGGTGGAGACCGTGGTGCAGGCCGAGCGGCTGGATGGCATGGTGCTGCTCGCTGGCTGCGACAAGAGCCTGCCCGGGATGCTGATGGCCGCCGCGCGGCTCGACCTGGCAGCAGTGTTCCTCTACGCGGGCACCGCCCTGCCCGGCCGGGTGGGCAACCGGGAGGTCACCGTCGTCGACGCCTTCGAGGCGGTGGGGGCCTGCCTGCGTGGCCTGCTCAGCCGGGCGGACGTTGACGCCCTCGAGCGCGCGTTCTGCCCCGGCGAGGGCGCCTGCGCCGGCGTGTACACCGCCAACACGATGGCCTGCGTGGCCGAGGCCCTGGGCATGTCGCTACCCGGCTCGGCCAGCCCGCCCGCGGTGGATCGGCGGCGCGACGGTTTCGCCCGCGCCAGCGGCAGCGCGGTGGTGGACCTGATTAAGCGCGGGATCACCGCTCGGCAGATCCTCACCCGGGAGGCGTTCGACAACGCGATCGCGGTGGTGATGGCCCTCGGCGGCTCCACCAACGCGGTGCTGCACCTGCTCGCCATCGCCCACGAGGCCGAAGTGCCGCTGGAACTGGAGGACTTCGCCCGGGTGGGTGCCCGAGTACCGCACCTAGCCGACGTCAAGCCCTTCGGTGCCCACGTGATGGCCTCGGTCGATCGGGTCGGCGGTGTGCCGGTGGTGATGAAAGCGCTGCTGGCGGCGGGACTGCTGGATGGTGACTGCCGCACCGTCACCGGGCGCACCGTCGCCGAGAACCTCGCCGAGCTGGATCCGCCCGATCTGGACGGGAAGATCCTGCACAGCCTCGCCGACCCGATCCACCCCACCGGGGGGATCACTATTCTGCGCGGTTCGCTGGCCCCCGAGGGTGCAGTGGTGAAGACCGCCGGTGTTGACTCGACCCGCTTCGAGGGCACCGCGCGGGTCTTTGATGGCGAGCAGGCCGCGATGAACGCTATCCCCGATCTGCAGCCCGGCGACGTGGTGGTGATCCGGTACGAGGGCCCGCGAGGGGGGCCGGGGATGCGCGAGATGCTCGCGGTCACCGGCGCGATCAAGGGCGCCGGGCTGGGCAGGGACGTCCTGCTGCTCACCGACGGACGCTTCTCCGGCGGCACCACCGGGTTGTGCGTTGGCCACGTGGCTCCCGAGGCGGCGTACGGCGGGCCGATCGCGCTGGTCCGTGACGGTGATCCGATCGTGCTGGACATGGACCGCCGCGAGCTGAACCTCCAGGTTGATGCCGAGGAGCTGGCGCGGCGCCGGCAGGAGTGGAAGGCTCCGCAGCGGCCGCTGCGCGGTGTGCTGGCCAAGTACGCCCGGCTGGTGGGCTCTGCCGCGGAGGGTGCCGTGTGCTCGTGAGTGGGTAATGGTGTCTGGCGCCATTCACGTGGGCACCTCGGGGTGGGTGTATCCGCCGTGGCGGGGCACCTTCTACCCACCTGGGTTGCCGCATCGCCGGGAGCTGGAGTACCTATCCCGGTTGGTGAACACCGTGGAGATCAACGGCTCGTTTTACTCGTTGCAGCGGCCGTCCAGTTACCAGTCCTGGGCCGCCCAGACGCCTCGTGACTTTGTCTTTGCGGTTAAAGGCGGCCGGTTCATCACGCATATGAAGAAATTGCGTGACGTCGAGACCCCGCTGGCGAATTTCTTCGCCTCCGGGGTGCTCGCGTTGGGCGCCAAGCTTGGCCCGCTGCTGTGGCAGCTGCCGCCCACCGTGGCGTTCGACTCAGACCGGTTGGACAGTTTCCTGCACCTGCTTCCGCGCAGCACCGCGCAGGCCGCCGCACTCGCCGAGCGACACGACCAGCGGCTCAACGGTCGGGCCTGGACCAGCACTGATGCCGACCGTCCGGTGCGCCACACACTGGAGGTGCGCCATCCTAGTTACCGCGACCCGGCGCTGATCGAGTTGCTCCGCGCGCACGGCGTCGCCCTGGTCGTGGCCGACACCGCAGGCAGTTGGCCCTACCTGGAGGACGTCACCGCGGATTTCGTTTACATCCGGCTGCACGGTGACACCGAGCTCTACGTCAGCGGCTACACCGGGGAAGCGCTCGACGTCTGGGCCCAGCGGATCCGCGGCTGGCAGGCTGGGAACAGCCCGCGCACTGAATACACCCTTGCACCTCCCGCGCCGGTGCGGCCGCGGGAGGTGTTCGTCTACTTCGACAACGACGCCAAGGTGCATGCCCCGGGGGATGCCATCTCGCTGGCCCAGCGGCTGGGATGACTCAGGGCACAGGGTGATCCTCGAAGGTGCCTTTGCGGTGTGGGTCTCAGCGCATATAGTGCGAGGTAAATGAGACATATAGGGCAAACAAGAGCTCTGCGGGCCTGCCTGGACGCCGCATTTGGTCCCGTCCACTCACCCATCCGGACGAGAAGATGTGTGCGCTGTCGGCAGCGCTCGCTGATCGGGGTCTTCCTGCATGGTGTGCCACGAGGGGAGCACGGTGAGCGAGCTGATGATTGACGCCGTCGACGTGCGCATGACGTTCGGCGACGTCACCGCCTTGGGCGGGGTGAGCGTGGCGGTGCCCGCCGGCACCGTGCACGGCCTGCTCGGGCACAACGGTGCGGGTAAGACCACTTTGATCAACATCCTCACCACGCTGTTTGCCCCGATCGGCGGGAGCGTGACGGTAGCCGGCTTTGATGTGGTACGCGACGCTGCGCAGGTGCGCCGCCGGATCGGAGTCACCGGCCAGTTCGCCTCGGTGGACGAGGACCTCACGGGCACCCAGAACCTGGTGCTGCTGGGCCGGCTGCTGGGTGCCTCCCGGCGCGCGGCGAACCGGCGTGCCGCCGAACTGCTCGAGCTCTTCGGGCTCACCGACGCTGCCGATCGGCCCGCCCGGGGCTACTCCGGAGGGATGCGGCGCAGACTCGACCTGGCGAGCAGCCTGGTCGGGCGGCCCGATGTGGTGTTTCTCGACGAGCCCACCACCGGACTGGACCCGGAGAGCCGGCTGGGCATGTGGGACGTCGTGCGCACCCTGGTGTCCGCCGGCACCACAGTGCTGCTCACCACCCAGTACCTCGACGAGGCCGACCGGCTGGCCGACACCATCACCGTGCTGTCCCAGGGGCAGGTCGTCGCCGCGGGCACCGCAACTGAACTCAAGGAGCGCGTGGGCCGGCGGACAGTCAGCGTGACGCTGGCCGCCGCCGACGTCGGCCCCGCGCTGGACACATTGCGGCGAGCTGGACTGGATCCGCTGCAATCGGGCCGGACGCTCACCGCTCCGGTCGAGTCGTCCCGCGCGCTGGCCGTCGTGGTGCGCGCGCTGGACGACGCAGGCATTGAGGCGGACGACCTGGGCCTGCACGAGCCGACGCTGGACGACGTCTACCTCACCCTGACCGGAGCCTGCCCATGACCGCGATCGCCACGCCGCCCAGCGCCACGCCGCCCAGCGCCGCGCCCACCCGGGTCCGTCCAGCCCGCAGCGGGGTCCTCGTCCAGGTGTGGGTGCTCACTGGCCGTGCCCTGCGCCAGCTGCACGACCCGCGGCTGATCCTGCTGAGTCTGCTCCAGCCGTTGATCATGTTGGTGCTGTTCAGTCAGGTGTTCCGCAGCATCGCTGACTCGCCTGGCTTTCCCTCCGGCGCGAACTACATCGACTACCTGCTGCCGGCGATCCTGGTGACCACGGGGACTCAGGCGGCGATCTGGTCCGGTGCGGGGCTGGCCGCCGATCTGAGCAATGGGGCCTTGGCGCGATTTCGCACATTGCCCATCTCGATGACGTCTCTGCTGGTTGCCCGTAACCTGTTCGACCTGGTACGCAACGCCATTCAGCTCATCGTGCTCACCGTGGCCGCCGCCGTTCTTTTCGGTTACGCCCCAGCTGGCGGCATCCCCGGGACCACGCTGGCGTTGCTGTTAGGACTGGCCGTCGCCACGGGGCTGTCCTGGGTGTTCATTGCCCTGGCCAGTTGGGTGCGCAAGGTCGAACTGATGCAGATGGTCGGCTTTATCGTGATCTTCCCGCTGATGTTCGCGTCCAGCGCATTCGTGCCGATTACCGGGTTGCCACCGTGGCTGCGGGTGATTGCCACCATCAATCCGCTCACCTACGCGATCGACGCCGCCCGGGGGTGGGCGATGGCTGATCCGACGTCGGGGGCGACCGTGAGCACGCTGCTCATCGCAGCCGGGCTCACCGTCGGAGCTGCCCTGATCGCTTCCCGGGGCGTGCGCAGACCCTGACACCGCCCATCCGTAAAGTCGGGTTGACCATGCGGCGACCGCAGGCCTTGCCTGCTGGTGACCCATGGTAAACAACTCACCATGCCACGACCGTCGGCTGTCACGCTCGTGCTCGGGGTGCTGTGTCTTGGGGCGCTCAGCATGTCCCGGCGGGCACGGACAGCACGATCAGTCATCGCTCACCGCCTCTCCTTCCAGATACCTCACGAAATAATCGAAGAAGGCACAGCCGAGGAAGGACCGACCGGCCTCCTCCGCGAGAACCGGAGCGTGTTCAGCAGGCAGTGCGTACGTCAGGAGTGCAGGGCCGACATCGCTAGCCAGGTTTCCCACGGCACGGTCCAGTCGTAGATGTCGCCGTCGGCTCCGGTCAATGGGGTTGGGCTGTTGGTGACCTCGACGGGGTCTCCGAACATCGCGGAGCTGTAGTACTCCTGAGCGTTCGCGGTGGACAGGTTGACGCAGCCGTGGGTGACGTTGGAGGAGCCTTGCACGCCGGTGGTCTCCGGGTTGGCGTGAATGAACTCCCCATTATTGGAAATCCGGACCGCCCAATGCTCGGGGATGTTGACATATCCATAGGCCCGGTTCGACATCAGTACGGTCTGGGCCTTATTCATCACCACGTGGATGCCGCTGGTGGTGTTGCGATTAGGGTCGGAGCTCAGTCCGTAGCTGGCTGGGAAGTTCATCACCTCCTGGCCGTCTCGGATGACAATCATGCGGTGGCTGTTGACGTCGGCTTTGACGATTTGGGCGCGACCAATCGTGAATTTTGTGCTGATATCTTCCTTGCCGTAGGAGCCGTCGCCGAAGGCCACGCCGTAGAGCTTGGCGGTGACGCTGACGTGGGTGCCGGGCTGCCAGTAGTCCTTGGGCCGGTAGTGCGCCCGGGAGCCGCCATTGTCGTCGGGTAGCCAGGCCCACGATCCCTCGGTGGGCACGGATGTCTGCACCTGCAGCGCGCGCTCTACGGCGGCCTTGTTAGACACGTGGTCGTTGAACTGCAGGATGATCGGGGCGGCGATGCCGACGGTGTCGCCGTCGCCGATGTTCAGCGTGGCATGGAGTTGCCGCTCGGGCGTGACGGTGGTGAATGAGCCGGCGACTGGCACGGGCAGGTGATCAGGGCCGGCTGCGCTGCCGCTCCAGGTGTAGGTCTTGCCATAGCCCAGTGGCTCCGTGCTGATCCAGCTGCGCCGGTCTGCGCTCAGGGTGCCGGCTATGACCTTGCCCTCCGGATTGGTCAGCGCTACCTGAAGCAGGACACCCCTGGTGACCCGCACCGAGACGGGCAGCGTCGGGCTGACGTTCGTGGCCTTATCGCCCGGCAGGATGCTGACCTGCGCTTGCGGAGCGCTCCCGCTGAACGGTCCGGGTAATCCCCCGGAACACGCGACAAGCAACATCGCCACGACAAGCAACATCAACACGCGCCGCATGCTTCTCACCGAATCTCCCCAACCGCTGCCCGCGCACAGGATATCGCGGGCATCTCGGGCACCCGTTACACGCCAGCGGCACGGCGGGCTCGGCAGGGCTCGAGCGCTGCACGAAACTGTCAGTACCGCCCTGCACACTGGCCCGAGAAAGGGAAGGAGGGGGACCATGACGGCCATGACCGAACCGATCGGCCTCGCCGAGGGTCGCCCGTTCACGGTGCACGACCTGGCGGCGATGCCCGAGGACGGACGGCGCTACGAGATCATCGACGGGATGCTCCTCGTGACTCCCTCGCCGGGCTGGTCACACCAGGAGATGTCGCTGACGCTCTACCCAGTGCTGCGACGATCATGCCCATCGGACTTGCGTGTGTTGGCGGCACCGTTCGCGGTGCGGACCGCTCCCACCAACGAGGTCCAGCCCGACGTGCTGGTGGCGCGCTACGACGATCTCACTGAGGGGGCCCTGCCGGTAGCCCCGGTGCTGGTAGTCGAGACGTTGTCACGCAGTACCCAGCTCAACGACCGCAACACCATGAAGGCGCACTACGAGCGGCTCGGGGTGCCTTCGTACTGGTTGCTCAACCCGACCCAGCCGGGGGGTCAGCCGGCTCGGCGCGTCGGCGGAACCTCGAGGCCGAGGGTCGCGGTCACCCGCTCGGTCGCGCAGCGGTGCGGCAACGCGGCGAGATCGGCGGCTGTGCACTGCACCAGTGACGCGTCCGCGGCGAGCACTGCGAGCAACACCTCGCCCGGCACCGTCGCGTTCCAGCTGGTGGTGCACAGCAGCCGGTCACCGGCGGTCAGACCCAGTTGTGCGGCCCGTGTCCGAGCCGTCTCGACGACCTTCTCGGCGTCCGGTCCCGGTCCGCCGGGCAGGAAAGTGTCGCCGTGCACCCGGACTTCGCTAGCGAAGTCCCGGACCCCTGGTGGTAACACCGCAATACCCGTACCCATCGCATCAAGTCGCAGCGCTGCCAGTTCGTCCGCGTCGGCGGCGTCGGCGATATGGTCGGCCCCGCACAGTGCCACTTTGCAGGGGGCCACCCCGCAGGGGACCACTCCGCAGGGGACTACTCGCGTGCCGGTCGTGCCGGCGGACGAACTGGTGACTGTTGCGCCGCACCACCACGTCCCCAGCAGCGCCCCGGCGGTCTGCCAGTGCGGTGGCAGCAACACCGCGACAGTGTCGCCGGGGTGGACGTCCAGTTCGTCGCGCAACCAGTTCGCAGTTTTGGCCGCCCAGTTGGCCAGCGTGGCGCCGGACAGTTCGACCCGGCTACCGGCGGCGTCATCGTAGTGGGTGATTCGCGGTCGGGCCGGGTCAGCACGCAACAGCGGGCCGAGCACCTGGTCGGTGATGGTCATCGGCTCCATAGCTTAACTGGTTCCATAGCTTAACTTCGGGGTAGCTTGACGTCGGGCAGACGGGCTATCGGAGGGCCCAGCGGTGGGTCAGGAGACGCACGGCACCGTGCCACTTCCCATCGGCGGCTGCTGCTGCGGCGTTGGGGTCGGCGACATTGCGGCCGGGGACGCTGCGGTGGAGGTGTTACCGGCGCGCGCAGTATCCGTGATCAGCCGCCCAACCTCGGTAGCGGCTGAGGTGTCCACCCGTCGCGGCAACATGCCCGCGATTGGTGGTTTACCCGGCCCGGCGTAGTCCTTGCCGAGGTAGACCTGCACGGTACCGGCGCTCAGGTGGAAGTCCTCCTCGACCGGCAAGCCGCCCAACGTGTCGGCCACTAGGCGGCCGGCGTCCTCGCCGCCGGTGGGGTAGCGCACCACGCTGGTGGCTCGGGCGGGGGCGTTGCCGACAGCACCTCGGAGGAAACCTTGCCCGGTCAGCTGTTCCGAGACCGATTTGGCGACCCCGGTCACAGCCGAGGCGTTGAACACGTCGACTGTGACCGCTGCCCTGGCTGGTGGGCCGTGCTTGGAGTCCGTCGGGGAAGGGGCCTCGATGGCGTGCGCGACGAAGGCCCGCACGGCCTCCGGGTCGACCTCAAGCACTGAGCCGTCGGACTCGCTGTCGCCGTCGCCCAACACCGGAACGGTCTCGAATACCATGTTGCCGGCGGCAAGGCCCTGCATCCGAGCGGCGAAGTCGAGCACATCGAAGCCCTCGTCGAGCACCAGCGACTGCTGGGTCGCGTTGATCAGCTGGTTTATTCGTCTGGGGTTGGCTAGTGTCCCCGCAGTCAGCACCTTGTGGGCCAGTGAGGCCAGGTACGCCTGCTGGCGCACGATGCGGTCAAGGTCACCGCGGGGCAATCCGTGCCGCTGCCGGACGAACGCCAACGCGTCCGGCCCCGAGATCAGTTGCGGGCCAGCCGGGAAGTCCGCGCCGGAGAACTTGTCGTGAACCGGTGCCCGCAGGCATACCTCGACTCCGCCGACGGCATCGGTGAGCAGCGAGAAGCCGAGCAGGTTGATTTCCGCGTAGTGGTCGATGCCGATCCCGGTGAGCTCCTTGACCGCCTCCAGCAGCAGTTTTCGGCCAGCGGCGACAGACTCGGTACGCACCGTCGCCGGGTCGACGCCTTGCGCGACGAGCCGCTCCGCGGTGGTGTTCTTCGCGCGGGCGAACGCGGAGTTGAGTTTGTGCTTGCCGTACCCGTCGGGCAGCTGCACGTACAGGTCCCGGGGCAGCGAGATCGCTACCGCGCGCCGGCCATTGTCCGGGATCCGCACCAGGATCATGGTGTCGGTGAGCTCACCGTCATTGCTTCCTGCGCGCAGCCGGGCTAGCACATCAGGGGCCAGCCGGTTGTCATGCGCGTCGGTCCGGCTGTCCAAGCCCACCAGCAGGATATCGGTGGCTTTGTCGGGAGCGGCCGGCCCAATCACATCCGTGGTGTTCAAGCCTTGGTGAAGGTTCTGGAATGTCGACCACCCATATCCGGCGAGGCCGAACACCAGCACCGAGACCATCGCGAGCGCCAGCTTGGTGAGCTGCACCCCATAGTTGTGACGTCGCCTGGACAGTGCGGCCGTGCGACGCCTGCGCGACGATCCGGTGCCCGCACTCCGGGCTCGGGCGTCGGCCACCGGACGGGATCCGGGATGGCGGCTCCTCGGGAGTGGCGGGCCGTCAGCTGGCCTGTGCCGCCGCCCCGACCGGTCAATGCCCCCCGACCGGACTGGCCTGTCGTCCACGGATGCCCTCCTGCTACTGGTGTGGCGGCAGTGCCAGGCCATGGCGCGGATCGACATCGGCCCGCGCCCAGCTTGCCTACATCAACAGCTATCTAGTCCAGACGTGTGAACTCCTGTCAGGTTGTCGTGGCACACTCAAGCGCCGTTGACTGCCCGCGGCCGACCAGAGTGAGGAGGGTGCGCCGATGCGGCTGCTCGTCACCGGTGGTGCTGGGTTCATCGGGTCGACGTTCGTGCGGCGGGTGCTGCAGGGCGCGCAACCGTCACTGGCCGGCGCCGATGTGGTGGTTCTGGACAAGTTGACCTATGCCGGTAATGAGGCGAATCTGGCGCCGGTCGCGACCGACCCGGCGTTGCGCTTCGTCAAGGGCGACATCACCGATGAGTCGCTGGTGACCGACCTGATGGTCGGCGTCGATGCGGTGGTGCACTTCGCCGCGGAGTCACATGTGGACCGCTCGATTCTGGGTGCCGACCCATTCGTGGTGACCAACGTGGTGGGCACGCAGATCCTGTTGCAGGTCGCGCTGGACGCCGGTGTGTCGCGGTTTGTGCACATTTCCACGGACGAGGTCTACGGGTCGATTGAGTCGGGTTCGTGGTCCGAGAACCACCCGCTAGAACCGAATTCGCCCTACTCGGCGTCCAAGGCGAGCGCCGATCTGCTCGCCCGGGCGTACGCCCGGACCCACGGCATGGACGTGCGGATTACCCGCTGCTCCAACAACTATGGGCCCTACCAGCACCCGGAAAAGGTCATCCCGCTGTTCGTCACCAACCTGCTCGACGGCTTGCCGGTGCCGCTGTACGGCGATGGGCTCAACGTGCGGGACTGGTTGCACGTCGATGACCATTGTCGCGGCATCGCGTTGGTGCTCGAGCGCGGTCGGGCTGGTGAGATCTACAACATTGGCGGTGGTACCGAACTGACCAATACCGAGCTCACCGGCTTGCTGCTGGATGCCCTGGGAGCTGGCTGGTCACGAGTCCAGCCGGTGGCCGATCGCAAGGCCCATGACCGCCGCTATTCGGTGGACTGGACGAAGATCCGCACCCAGCTCGGCTACGCCA
>JAFAXZ010000119.1 GCA_019240665.1 Pseudonocardiales bacterium
CAGTAGCTCCGGCAGTAGATGTCCTCGTCCGCCCGAACGGTCCCGCCGCCGGGCGCGACGGGCCGCAGCACCTCGATCGTGCCGGGCATCGGCAGCTCGCACCGCGTAACCGTCCACGGTTGACCGGGCGAACCCAGGCAGCGGCACCGGGGCCACGACGTCGCGGGCCGGCACCCGGCCCAGCGCCTCGGCCAGTGGCACGGTCTGCACTGTTACGCAGGGCCGGATTGAAACCCGCCAGCGCCTCGGCGACGGTGCGGGTGGCGAAGAACTCCCGGCTCACGACATCTGATCACATGCCGGGAGCTTGAGCACGCTGATGACCGGACAGTACACCCCTGGGTTGTCGACGTGCCCGGAGACGGCGAAAGAACTTCCACCCCACCGACTTCCCCAGGCCCGCGTCGATCCACCACTGCGCGCCACCACTGCGCGCCGCGCTGGACGACCACCGGGACGTCGGCGAGGGTCTCCACCGAGTTCATCAGCGTGGGCCGACCGTGCAGCCCGTACACACCGGGAAATGGCGGCTTGTTCCGCGGTTCACCACGGTGGCCCCGTTGCAGATCGCGTATTTCACCGCACCCGGCTGAGCTGCGACCAGTTCCCACTTCTTGCCCGTGGGAAAGCCTGCACCGCCCATTCCCCGCAACCCAGATTCGATCAGCGTGGAGATCACCTCGGCTGGCGCTACCGACCCGGTCAGCAGCGCACGCAACACCTGGTACCGCGGCTCGCCCAGAACGTAGGGATCGTTAGGCCACGGCATGTGACGACCGGACGGGGCAGGCTGCGCTGCGCCCAACGCACCCTCGCGCGCGGCGGCGACCAGCGCGTCGGCGTCCGCAGCCCGCGCCGGGTGCCCGTTCACGGCGATGGCGGGCGCCATGTCACAGCGCCCCAGACACGACACCTCCCGGTGATGAGCCACAGTCACGAGGTTAACGCAGCAGGGCGGACCACCGGATGCGAGCGGTGATCTTCTCTATCGAGACGTCGGCGGCGGCGAAGCTGCTCGTCGACGAGCATGCTCCTGGAGACCGAGCTACGCCGACTCGCGGTCCGCGTCGACCTGGTTTGGCGCCATAGGCTTGCGCATGGTGCGAAACCGGTGTACCTCCCCTGTCTGGCAAGCCACCGCTCCGGTGCTGGCTGTGCACGGCGGCGCGGGTCGCATCGTGCCGGAGGAGCTCGGCGCGCAGCGGGCCGCCGCGGCCAGGCGCGGGCTCAGCCAGAGCTTGGCGGCAGGCATGACGGTGCTGCGCGACGGTGGGTCGGCGCTCGACGCGGTGGTCGCTGCCGTGCTGGTCCTCGAAGATGATGAACAGTTCAATGCGGGCAGGGGTGCCGTTCTCACGGCTGGCGGTGGCGTGGAGCATGACGCGGCGGTGGCTGACGGGGCGACGCGCCGCGCTGGGGCGGTGACCTGCGTGAGCGGTATCCGCAATCCGGTGCTGGCCGCGCGAGCGGTGCTGGAACGGACGCCGCATGTGCTGTTGAGCGGAACAGGAGCGCAGGAACTCGCCCGGCGGGAAGGCCTCGCAGTGGTGCCAGTCGACTGGTTCGTGACCGCTCGTCGGCAGCAGCAGTTGGCGGGGATCCGGCCGAGCGACCGGGCCGAGCCCGAGTTCACGGGCGGGACGGTGGGCGCCGTCGCCCTGGATATCGAGGGGCACCTCGCGGCAGCGACCTCGACCGGAGGCACCACCGGCCAGCTCGCCGGCCGAGTCGGGGACACCCCACTCGTCGGGGCCGGCACCTGGGCTGACGACCGTTCCTGCGCAGTCTCGGCGACCGGTGATGGAGAGGCGCTCATCCTCAGTGTCTTCGCTCATGAGGTCGACGCGCTCGTGCGGCTCGCCGGTCTGCACCTGGGCGCGGCCTGCCAACGGGCGCTGCATGAGACCGAGCTCAGGGCAGGGACTGGGGGATGCATCGCCGTAGGACCGGACGGCACGGTGGCGATGCCGTTCACCAGCGCAGGAATGTTCCGGGGCGCGATAGACGCGACCGGCGATCCCAGGATCGGGATGTTCACCGAGGACAACGCGTGTTGAGCCACAGGCACTGTTGCATTAAGCGATCGGCCCACCCGAGCCGGTCGTACCTACCCCTCCAGAAGCCACGCAGCAGGCCTTGGATGCCCTGTTGTCATGGTTCTTCACGAGGCCTGTGGAGCCCGCTTTGCCTCACCTTCCGCCCAACCGTCTAATCCGATCGAACACGGGTCGCTTCGGCGCCGAACTGAGCCACCCTACGGTCGGGGCCAGACAGCGGAGTTGACGACGATACCAACGCGTAACTGCGTAGCTATGTGCTCCGTCTCCGGCTGGGGTTAGACGGGCCGTGGCCTCGGATCGCCCACCAGCACTAGCGACGGCGTGGTACAGCATCACCATTCCGCCAATTTGCCCCAGGTGGTAGGCGGAGTCGGGGTCCAGTCCCGCCAGCGCTGCGGCGCCGGGCACCAGGCGCAGCATGGCGGCTGCGATGCTCGCGCCGATGGCCACCAGCATCGGGCCACCCATCGGGTGACGGCGCAGCCACGCCCAGATCCACAGCCCCAGAACGCTGGCCATCGTAAGGCTCTCGCACCACATGATCGCCGTGATGCTGGCATGGCCGGCCGCGGCAACAACCACATACGTCACCAGCCCCACCGAGCGCAGCAGCCAAAAGACGACGACTCGACTCCGCCCCAGGACCTGAACCACGGACGCCGCCAGCAAGTACGACACCACGACGACGACCATGATGCTCATGACCGCCCAGCTCAGGTCGCTCAGCCAGGGGATCCCGACGAAGACACCGTGGTAGACAGCTCCGGCAAGCGCGGTCCCCGCCGCCCACGCGAACGCCGCACGCCAATGTCTCGACAGCTCACCGCCGCGCGGCAACCGCCAAACCAGATAAAGACTCACCAGCCCCAGCGCAAAGTCGGTGAGCGAAGCCATCGGCTGGACGAGCACAACCGCACGGTACGTCGCACGGTGCCCGGATGCAGCAGCCCCGTGAGACCTTCTTCAGTAAGAGCGCTACGGAAGGCACGTCCTGCGCTCATCGGCAGATGAGTACATTGCAGTGATCACGTGCACCCGGAACCGACGCGGGACGCGGTCCGGCCCCAAGGCCGGGGTGGTCCACGGGGACGTGCCTTGCTCTCCATCTTCGAATCGACGACCAACGACATCGCCGCGCCCCTGCACCGACACGCCCGCACGCTCATCGCCCACCGATAACGCCGCGCCACGATCCGCAGCGAAACGGTTGAGGACCGGTAACAGAGGCGCCAGCGCGATCACCGGTGCCTCCCTGGCCGTGGCGGCGCAGCGTTGGGGTGTCCGCCGGTACGGCCCCCGGCGGCTGTGGTGTGCCAGGTGATCCGCGCGCTCGGGGATGGCCACGGCAATCCCATAGCGAGCATGCGGCAGTGTGCCCGGCAGGAGTAACCCCGGCCGTCCAGAAGCCGATCGAATCGGGTCTGAAGTCGGCCCGGACGAGGGTTCCGCGGAACCGCGCCCGGACCCGCACCGGGGAATCCACGGCGGACGGATCCTGGTCATTCGACATCATTCGGTGATCGAGGAGTCCACCGCGAGCACCATCCTCATAGCAGGCCAACGCCGTCTGGTGCACCCGCACCCCATCATCAGTGACATAACAGTGCCGCGGGTCACACCACGCCGGGTGCCACCTCACCGGTCACCCGCCAGGGTCTCCTCGGCCAGGGCAATCGTGTCGGCCCGCGAGCCGCCAGCTTCGTGGGTCACCGACAGCGTGCGCCTGACGCCGTCGTCGGTGCGGCCGTGTGCCGTCAGCCGCCGGTGTTCGCGCCCTTTGCATTCGGTGAAACCGGTCCACCGATGCCGAAGCGGTGACGCAGGCTGTCCAGCTCCCACGTCCGCCGCTGGGCCCGCTGGTCCAGGATGAGCAGCAGGTCCCGGGCGATCGGGTCGTGACGGATGCGAACCGACGCCAGGCGCTCGGCGGTATCCAGCGCGCGCAGCGCCTGGTCGTCCCGGGGGCCATCAGCCTGCGCCCAGGCCCGGGCCAGGTCGAAGTACACGTAGGCCGCCCGTCCCTTGCTGTCGAACACCGACAGGTCAATCGGCGCTGCGGCAAGGCGTTCGGCCACACCTGGCCCAGTACCGGCCTCCACCGCCAATCCCAGCTCCCAGCGGTCACGTTGGTTGGGCCGAAGTGGTAGCGCATGTGGTTGCGCTCCCCGGTGTGCGCGGCCAGCGACCGGGCCTCGCCAAGGTGGGTGGCGGCCTCTGCGGTGCGGCCATCGCGGGCGGCGATCAGTGCCGTGGTCAGGTGCAGCATCCCGCAGGCTTCGGCGGTGGCGGTGTCGTCCCGCGTCGGGCCAGCCAGTGCTGAGACCTCACGAAGGGCCTTGGCACACCCGAGGCGGCCCTGCCGGTGGGCACCAATGCCACGCAGTGCGCTAGTCCGGTTCATCTCTGCCAGCGCGACCAGATCCGGCCGCTCGGCCAGCCGGGCGGCGTCCCGGCCACGCTACGCCGCGATTCCCGCCAACTCGATGCGCCCGGTCCTCTTGGCCAGGATGTAGGCCACCTTGCACGCCTCCACCAGCGCTGTCAACGCGGCCTGACGCCGCTGGTCACCGCGTGGACGTGCAATTCCACCAGCAGGGCGGCCAGACCCTGCCCAGCGAGGCCGTAACTGGCGTCGTCGGCGCAGGCATGGGCCAGCGCCACGGCGTCAGTCAGCTCGCGCAGCGGCCGCACCGGCAAGTCCGGCACGTCATCCAGCGTGGTGTCGTGCAGCGCCGTGCTGATCGCCGCCACCGCTGCGGTGACCTCCATACTTCGCCGGTCCTGCAGCACGTAGGGCTGCCCGGTCAGGTCCGCCACGGAGCAGCCCAGCGCCTCGGCGAGGTCGTCGAGCAAGCCGCGCTGATTGAACCCACGCAAGCCCCGCTCCAACATCGACAGGTAGGGCGCGCTGATGCCGGCCAGCCCGCCCACCACCTCCAGGCTCAACCCCCGGCGAGCACGGATCATCCGAGCCCGGGCACCGATCGCCCGCACGTCCTGCGCATCCTGCGTGTCCACGACACCCCTCCCTCGCTGATCCTCGCACCCGTACGGGTAGACACGGTGATCTTGGCTTCCCGGTAGTGGGTCCAGTCCCGGCACCGTTCGCCCTTGCGGCCGAAGACGCCGGTGATGAGTTCGAGAGCAGGGCGGAAGTCGTCGGCCAGTTCAACCCGCCGTAGGTCGGGGCCGCCGGTGGGCCGCCGGGCAGTCGCCCTTTGCGGTTGCGGTGGCAACGGCGCTGGTAGTGAGCAGGCAGCCATGAATGATCTTAGAACGCAAGAACGCGAGGCCATAGTAGATGTCGTCGATGTCCGCGATGACGTTGAGCCGGTCGCGGTAAGTGGCGCCGTACCAACCCGGGCTTTTGGCTATCGCGTGCATTTGGTCGATCTCGTGGGCGTTGTCCCTGGTGACGATCACGCTGAGGTCCAGTGGGAGTCCAGCGTCGTGTGCTGCGGTGAGGCCGCGTATGAACGCTTTGTAGGCACCCCGCCGTTGAGTCAGAGCGTCATAGCTTTCTTCGGTCGCGCCGTAGACGCTCAGCGTGATGCGGTGCGGCCGATGCGCGGTGAGCACGTCGAGCATCAGTGGATTGGACAGCCGCGATCCGTTGGTCAGGACCTCGATCATCATCCCCAGCTCGTAGGCCTGCAAGTAGACCGCGGCGAAGAACTTGTCAATCATCGGTTCACCGCCTGTGAGCTGAAGCAATGTTTACAAGCATGGTTACAGCCAAGGTTCAGCTCGTACGAGGCACGACCATACTCGTACCGGGTCTGCGCTCGAACGCGGCGGCTCAGGTAATCGCCTGATTCAGGAGCAGCGTCACCTGCTCGGCGGTGTCACGGGTGCTTCCTGGCACGTGCTCGTCGGTGAGCGCGGGTAGTACCCGAGCGAGCAGTACTTCCGCTCGGGTGGAGGCCACATGGCCGACCATGGCCCCGATCTGGCGCATGGTCGTCTCAGCATCGCTCCAGGCGCCCACCTGCACCTGGGCGCCAAGCAAATATCCCAGGTGCAGGTAACGACCCCTTACGTGATGTGGTGCCATCTTCCAGACCGACTGTTCGAACTTTCCCAGCGCCTCGCGCGCATGTCCGAGATCGGCCAGTGCCATACCCTTGTGCCAGTTTAGCTCATGCTCGTTAACCCACCATGCCCATTTCGGGTCGGTATCTCGCATGCCGTCTTCGTAGTGTGAGCGCGCTTGGTCAAAGAATTTGAGTGCTTGCTCGTCACCGCCTTGTGCCAGAGCGCGGGCTTTCCGCACCAGAAATAGCGTTTTAACCCGGGGTGAGAGCCGGTCACGGCTTTCCAACACCAAGCGCGCGAGATGCAGCGCCTCGCGGGGCCGCCCGAGAAAACCAGCGTGCATGCTGGCGTTTTGGAGGGTGAGCAGCTCCATGGACCGATCGCCAGCCAGCCGGCAGAAATAGAGCGCTTCCTGGTTCATGCGTCGTACATCGTCTTGCCGATCGGCATCATAGAGCAACCATCCGGCAACTTCGGCCAACTCGCCCGCGGTGGCTTGCAAGTCACGCTCAATAGATGGTTCGTAAGCACCAGAGCCAAGCTGTTGATGCACTGAGCGGAAGAATTGCACAGCTAGGGGCGCCAGATCGGTGCCGCCGAAACGGCCGTCCAATTCAATAACGTGCCGAATGTGTTGCTGCACCGATTCGAGGTAAGCCGTGTCAGCATAGGATCTCACGGGAAAGGTGAGGAGCGAGGGTGCGGTCGTGACACTCAGGGCCGGGAAAGTGGTTGGCGCAGTGCCGTGGGCAAGGGAAGCGATGCCCTGATCCTCGGTGGCGATAGCGGCGAGGAAGCGGTCACGCTGGGCGTCGGAGGCATGCTCCAGCGCTTGGTTCAGGGCACGGCGCAAGGCCAAGCTGAGCGAGTGGGTGCCACGTTCGGCGTTGCCGATCGTCCGCTTCGCGAACCCCAGCACGGTGGCAAACTTCTCCTGCGACAGGCACAGTCCCACGTCACGGAACAGGCGAATCCGGAGCGGTGTCCATTCCACCCGCGAAGCGTAGCGCCTGAGTCAGCCGCCGAGCGCACCACCAACCGCCACACCAACACGTGCGTAGCGGCAGCGAAGGCCCCTGGGTGGACAGCAACACGATCCGTGTCCGCTGAGCGGCTCAGGCCGTCACGTTCCCGCACTCGCCCGTGTCGACATGCACCATTGCCCCCACTGTTCCGCGGAACACTAAGGACAGACACGCGTCGCTACACCAGCATGCCAAGGTCTACGTCTCGGCCCACGAGGTCCCGCGCGAGCGCGGTCCGGAGACGGTTTCTGGTAACGTCAGTAGCGGGCCTATGACTTGGCGGTGCATTCTGGTACGCCGTTGTCGACATTGGTAATGTATGGCCCCTCGGGTGGGTCTCCCTTGAGGTACGAGTTTGCCACGGTGTAGTATTGCCGGTTCCATGGTGGACTAGCGATCAAGTACCACCAGCCGGGTCTTACGGAAGGTTCCGCGTTAGATTGATAGAATCGGCAGACTACCTCCACCTTTTGGCCAGGTTGAACCGATTGACCCAGTCCCCCAAAAACAAGCGGGTTCCGGTAGGCTTCGCACTGCCCCCGCCCGCCTGCTCGGGGAAGGTCTTGCCCCCGAGATGCAAGTGGAGCAGTTCGGCACCGGCATGTCACCAGAAGCCTCGGGATATGGTGGCGCTGTGGCCTGCGGCGGGGTGGGCGCTGCGCTGTTCGATCCGTGGTTGATCAGGGCAGCCAGCACAGTTGCTCCCCCAGTGATCAGCCCGCCGACCAGCGCGACGATCAGCGCAGTGCGCCGACTGTTCTTCTCAGTCGCACTCAGCCCGCCGCTGCTCCCCTTGTCCGGTTTCGAACGCTTCCGGCGCAGTAGTGTACTCAGAGTGAGCCATCCGGCACGCATGACCACGCAGTGTAGCGGGTGAGGAACCCATCGTGGCCGGCGTCGCCGGTGCAGAATTTGAATTCGTGAATCTTGCCGTAGGGGTCGATCTCATCGATGGTCAGCACGTTGGCCGCGGCTTCCCGGAAGTGGAACGGGATGAAGCAGTTGCCCAGCGCTTCCCGATGGGAGACTTTCAGCCGCAGCTCGATGTCCCCTCGCCGGGAGCGCACCCGCACCATCTCGCCGTGCGTCAGCCCCCGGTCCGCGGCGTCCTTGGGGTGCACGTACACCTCCGCCTCTGGCGCGATGGTGTCTAGGGCGTAGGAGCGCCGGGTCATCGATCCGGTGTGCCAGTGCTGCAGCAGCCGTCCGGTGTTGAGCACCAGCGGGTAGTCGGCGTCGGGCAGCTCCTTAGCCGGCAGCCACTGCGCGGGCACCAGGTGGGCCAGCCCGTCGTCGGTGTTGAACCGCTCATCGAAGAGCACCACGGTGCCATCGGAATGCTCCGGGTCGGCGTTGGGGTACAGCTTGCCGGTGCCACCGAGATTGTCATAAGACAGGTTGGCGTAGTTGGGCATCACGCTGACCAGCTCGTCGAACACCTCACGCGGGCCGCGGTAATGCCAGTCCAGGCCGATCCGCTGGGCGATGTCCTGCACGATCTCCCAGTCCACCCGGGCCTGCCCGGGCGGCTCCAACACGGCCCGCCCGAGCTGCACCCGCCGGTCGGTGTTGGTGTAGGTGCCGTCCTCCTCCAGATAGGACGACGCGGGCAGCATCACATCGGCGAACTCGGCGGTCTCGGTGAGGAAGATGTCCTGCACCACCAGGAACTCCAGCGCAGAGAGCGCCTTGCGCACCTTGTTGATGTTCGGGTCGGACAGGAACGGGTTTTCCCCGAGCATGTACATCCCGCGCACCCCACCGGTGAGCACGGCCGCGCCACCTCAGTGATGGTGTCCGCGTCGATGCCGGTGATCTGGGCGACGCGCCGCGGCGGGTAGTCGGCGACGGTGCGCGCCAGCTCGTCGTAGTTGGTGGTGCGGCGCGCGATGTAGTCGCGGTTGATCAGGCCCAAGCGGATGATCTCGTACATCACCCCGTTGTAGAACGCCACGTCGGTGCCCGGCTTGAGCTGGCAGTAAATGTCGGCGTTGACCACGTCGCCGTAGGTGGTAGACACCGCGCCGGAACCGATGCCCTCGAACAACGCGGCCACTGACGAGGCGTGACACAGCCGGGTGCAGTGGTCGACATTGTTGGTGCGGAACCCGGTACGGATCAGTCGTCGCAGGCCCGGGTGCAGCAGTCACACAGGATGCAGGCGTCGTGGTCGACGGCGATCACCGGATTCGAGGTATCCACCCCGCGGCCGGACCCACAGGGCAGCGCGGTGGTCTCCCGGGACACACCGTAGCCCTCCGCCAGTGCGAGCAGCATGTTGTCGCCGGTGGTGATCCGCTTGGGGTCGGCCTCGCGTGGCGGCTGGTCGGCGATCAGCAGCTCGGCGAGGGTGGTGACCTCCCGCCCATCCACGGTGAGGGTGACGTTCACAGCAGCGCTCCTTGTGGACAACTCACGAGCAGGTCGGCGAAAGCTTCGCTCGTCGGTCTGCCGTCCTGATCCAACCCGCGGGCCGCGTAATAGCCGTCGATCATCTCGCGCAGCCGGGCGGGGGTGAGGGCGGCGTCACGCCCGGAGCCGAGCCGCACCGGCTCGCGCAGCAGCCGGGCGGGCAGTGTGACCCGCGCACCGAGCTCACCCGCCTGCGTCTGCGGAGATGAAGGCGATGGTGTCCCCGCTAGCGAGCGGGACCTCACCGTCGCGGCTGATCTGGTCGCCGTTGAGCGCGGCAATAACGTGGCGGTCCCAGGCGAGGCCCACCGCGGCGGCGGCACCGGACAACGTGGCGGCGCGAACGGTCCGCGGACCGCGGTGGCCGTTGCCGGCCAGCGCACCGTAGCGCTGCACGGTGACCTGCGGAGCGGGGTGGCACCGCGCGGCGCGGTAGTCGTCCGGGGAGTTGACATTGACCACCGAGTCCAGCGCTGGGTCAGTTGTGGCCAGCACCGGGTCAGCGAGGAGCGCAGCGCCGTCCAGCCTGAGCGTGCGGCAGCGGTGGTGGCGGAATAAGAAGGCCGGGCGCAGATCACCGGCTGCCACCAGTTCGGCGACCAGCGGCGCGAGGGTGAGCCGGTAGGCGGCGGCGAGCGGCTGCGGGTAGCCGCGGGCGACCGGAAGCACCACGTCGAGGTCATTGGTGAGTGCCGTCAGCACCCGGCGGACGAACGCGGGGTGCAGGAACGGCAGGTCGGTGGAGCAGACGAACGCGGCGTGCGCCCGAGCAACCAACGCAGCCAGGCCGGCGGCGATGCCCTGCAGCGGACCCAAGCCCTCCTCGGGATCTTCCACGACATCCACCTGCGGGGGGATCTCAGGTAATGGCTGGTGTGGGGCGCGGACCACCACCAGCGGGCCATCGACCGAGCGGGCGAGCACGCCCAGGGTGCGGCGTAGCAAGGTGGAACCATGCCACTCCAGCGCGGCCTTCGGAGTGCCCATCCGCGACGAGCGGCCACCCGCCAGCACCACGCCAGCCGCCCCGTGCCCCATATACACGATCGTAACTCTGCACCGCCGCGAGCCGAGTGGGCCTAGCGGCCAGCTCGATCCGGCGTCAGCGGTCGTGCTCCCGGATGGCCGGGATCTCCTCCAGGAAGCGTAGCCGAGTATCCGCCTGCCCCCGGACCCTTGCCCGGGGTTGTCATCGAACCGCAGGCGACCCCCTGAGCTCGCCGCCCCGGACAGCCACAGCACGCCCGCCACTCACTGCGCGTCGGCGATCACGGTACCCATTGTGCCGGGACATCGGGTGGCGTTCGTTGCCACCGTGGATGGTCCTCGGCGCCCAAGTGCTCAAGGGCTTGCCGGAGCGGGGTTCGCACACGCAAGAAAGATTGGAGGTGCTTATCCCGCCAGAGCTGCTCGCAGGCCGCGTAACCGCCGGGCGTGTTACTGAACGGCGGCCCGGTCCAGCCGCACTCACAGCGGGGCACGTACGCCAGGTAGCGATCGTCCGGGCGCACTCGCACGTCGCCCCAGACATCGACGAGCGCCCCATCCGCCCGCCGGCCGACGACAACACACTGGTGTTCGTCGGTGCCCTCGCCGACGTCTCCAATCCGGTGCAGCAACACTGCACCAGAATCCTGCGCCTAGCTGAACGGAAGATGAACGCAGTGTGCCCGAACGGGTGGACTTGCGGGCGAGCACGCTGACCACAACGCCGCCGCGAGGCCAGGGGACCCTGGTATCGATCCCTTCCGCGCAGGTCGCCGGCCGGCGGGCGGGCAGGGAAACTCTATCACTTGACAAACCTACCGGGACGTAGGAAGTTCCTACGGAGAGGTAGGAAACGGTTCTGAGGAGTTGTCAAGCTGACCGAGCAGACGGCCGCAGTCGCCGCCGCCCTGGCTGAGCTCGACGTGCGCCCCGACGATCGAGTGCTGATCATGCTGCCCGACGGTCCCGGCTTCGCCGAGTCTTTCGCCGGCGCGATGCGGCAGGGCGCGGTGCCACTGCCGGTGAATCCGTTGCTGCCAGCGCACGTCGTCGTCGCAGTCGCCGCCGACGCAGGTGCCCGGTTGCTGCTGGCCTCGGCCGATCGGATCACTGCGCTGGCCGACCTAGACACCGAACCACCGGTACTGGTCAAGGGGCCACAGGGGCTATGGGCAGCCGCGCTGCGACTGCGCTGAACAAGGGGTTCGCCGGTGCCCGTCGTATCGCCAGGCGCACCGGCGGCACAGAGTCCTCATGCAGCAGATGCGCACCGGGGTGCGGAATGACCCAGAGCAACCCGGGAGGTACCCCGCACCCTCGGCGCACCTGTCAGTCTGCCGGGGCCGCCGCAGTGATCAGGTCCTCGTGGTGCTCGACCTCCACGGAGGTAGTGTCCTGCTGGAGCATCCGGGCGTCGGAGTCCTGCGGCTGGTGCCGCAGCACAAGGTAATTCCCCGCCTCCAGGTGACGACTGTACTTGGGCACGTGCTTTTTGGCGATGAAATGCCCCAGCACCGCACCCAACCCGCCGCCGGCTGCGGCCCCCTCGGCAGCGGCGACCGCTCCCGCGGCCAACGGCCCCAGTACCACCAAGGCTCCCACGCCGGGCACGAACAGCAGCGCGGCTCCGGTCAGCACACCGAACAGCCCACCCACCCACGCCCCGCTCTTCGCTCCCGTCTTAGCCACATCCCCAGTGCTGACGAAACCGTGGACCTGCGTCTCGCTGTGCAGGTCCTGCCCCACGATCGACACCTGCTCGGCCGGCACCCCCTGTTCCAGGAGGGCGCGCACCGCCGCCTCCGCGTCCTTCATCGACCCGTACACACCCACCACCGCACCCGTCGACTCACTCATGCGGAAACCGTCCCTTCTCATCGCTTCCATCGTGGATTTAATTGCCTGGCCCTGTTTCGGTAATCTTGGAACCTGGTGGCTTCGCCCCGATCGGTCGCGGCCAGCAGACCCACGGGCTTGTACAACAGCTTCACCATAGCCATCACCTCCTCCTGCGGAGGAGACGTCGCAGCACCACTGACACCCCCAGCACGACCGCCACGGAGGACACCGGTCGTTGCCGCACCGCCCCCATGAGGCCTTCGATACGCCCGGCCACCGGCGAAGGGAGTTTTGCCAGTGCCTGCTGGGGCAGATCCTTCGCCCGCAGCGTTGCCTCCGCGGCCTTGTTCTGTAACGTTTCGGTGCCCTTATGCAGGTGCTGCCTGACCTCTTCCACCGTGGCTTGCACGGTTTCCTTGCTCTGGTGCACCTTGTCCATAACGCATGCAGGCAAATCCACCTCGGGTGCTAGCGCTTCCACAGTGTCGGCGAGGTGCGCACGGGTATGGGCAATGGCCTGGCGAATCTCCCCGGCAGCCTTCCCCGATGGGGAGTCTGCCGGTTGAGTGGGGCGCGCCGTCCCGGCTGAGGCGGGAACGGTGAGCTCACGTGACGAGGTACTCAATGGTGTATCCCTTCTTTGAAAGTCTCGATCTCCATGTCAACGACTGGTCCCAGAGCCCCCGGACACGGGCACGATCGGACGCAGGGCCTGGTACTTTTCGAGCACCGCGCGAGGCGCCCGCGGTCGGCTGTCAACGGTTTTGACCACACGCATGACCAGGTGTGACGAGTCGTCGCACCATCTCCAACTCCCTCCACACTCTGAGGCGCCCCCAGGGGCCGCGCTGGACCTGCCCTTGACACGCCCGCTTCGGAACCCAGCGCGCGGTTGCAGTCAGTTACCCCACCTCAACCCACAGTAAACCCCGGTTCTCCACCGAGCGTGACTGAAGTCACCGCGAGGACCCCTCCTCGGCACCCGCAGCAGGTAAGCCACTGCCGTCCTGCCCGGCTCGGTGCTGGATCATGGGGAGCTCCACCCACGGCAGGACCGCACGAGGCGAGCCGTAACGCAGGGCGTCGGGATGTGCAGTACCGCGCTCACCGTCGGCACCGGTCTCCAGCGCGCTGAGGATCTGGGGATCCTGCGGACACTCAACCCCCCTAGCCCGTGCCGGTGGCGCCGCGCCGGTGGCACGGAGTCAGTCTTCTTATCGGGTCGCAGAATTCCCATGCCCTTGTGCCCTTGCCCGGTCAACAGCATCGCTGTGTCGTCACCGCGGGCGTTCGCCTGTTCGCCGAAGATGATGCTGGAATCTCGCCAGTCCATAACCCCGCAAGGAGTCTGTTGGGGTTGTTCGCGTACTGCTCGGTGAGGTGGCAGGCCGAAGGCAGCAGCTCATCGAGCACCCGCGGGTACGCAGGCGCCCGATCGGTGCTCACCTCGGTTGGGCGTGGACCGTGCTCGAGGGCACGGATGAAAAACTGGCGAGTGGCCGCCAGATCCCGCTTCTCGGATATCAGGACATCGATGACCTGGCCATACTGGTCGATCGCCCGGTACAGATAGACCCAGCGCCCGGCGACTTTGACATACGTCTCATCAACGAACCACCGATCACCCGGAGCATGCCGGCATGGCCGCGCGGCGTCGATGAGCAGCGGGGTAAATCGCTGCACCCAACGATAGATAGTGACATGATCAACGCCAATGCCCCGCTCGGCCAGCAGCTCCGTCACATCACGGTAGGAAAGCCCGAAGCGCAGGTACCACCGCACGGCCACGGTGATCACCTCCGGCGGAAACCGAAACCCGGCGAAGCCCGATCTCGGGGCAGACACTCGAGCAGGGCGACGACGCATCAGCTCAGCCTGCCGCTTGCGACGATCCGCCGATGCAACAGTGCCGGCCCTATCCATACCACCAGCTCCTTTAGCGAGCGCACCAGCCGCGGCAAAGAAACTGCCCGCGGCAGCCTGCCAACGTCGTGGATGCGATCGGCCAATGCCGGGTGGTCCTAGCATGGTTGCCATGTCGATGAACCTGATTCACCGGCGGATCTGCCGGTCGGAGAAGTGGGCCGACCGGATGCGCTCACAAGTCCTGCCGTGGGCGTGCGAGGGCGTGCGTCTCGACGGTGAGGTGCTGGAGATCGGGCCGGGCTACGGCGCGGCGACGCGCTGGCTGCTGGAGCACGGCGGCCACCTCACCGCAGTCGAGCTCGACCCGAAAATGGTCGCCTGCCTCAGCGATGAGTTCGGTGAACGGGTCGAGGTCCGCAGAGGCGATGGTGCCGAGCTGCCGCTGCCCAACGCCGCATTCGACGTGGTCGTCTGCTTCACGATGCTGCACCACGTGCCCTCGCCCGAGCAGCAAGACCGGCTGTTTACCGAGGCAGCACGGGTGTTGCGCCCGGGAGGAACGTTTGTTGGGTCAGATAGCCGGCTGAGCCTGTGGTTCCGCTTGTTGCACGTGGGCGACACGATGGTCGCCGTCGACCCGGTGGCGCTGCCCCACCGGCTGCACCAAGCCGGCCTGATCGACGCACGCACCGACCTCGGTGAGCGCTCATTCCGCTTCCGCGCCAGCCGCCCGCCGGCACGACTCTGACCAATTCACCACCTCCGTTGGCCGCTGCGTTCCCGGGCACAACGTTCACCCGAGTGCGGCGCCCAGCGTGATGAGCCCATCGCACCGCGCTCCTCTTTCCCCATAGCGGCGCGTTGCGCGCGTGGGACCGGCCCGCTGACATGGTCTGCGGACACCCTGGTCGCAATGCCCACAGCTGAGGCATGCACGAGGTGCGCAAGCCAGTGCTGGGACTGCCGCTGCCGCCGCTCATTTCCTGCTACACCGGCACGGGCAGCAGGACCTCCAACCGGCAGCAAGAACTGCGACCGGCCGCAGCCGACAGACCAGCCTTCTGACAATCGCAACCTCCAGAGCGAAAACCACGCAACTCGAGCAGCCCGGCTAGCCGGTCGCAACGCCGAATGACCGCTCATCGGCATGAGCGAACATCGTCAGCTCATGCGGCGTGAGCGAGATACGGATCGCGACTCTCCTTCAGTGGCGAAAGAAGGGACTCGCACACAAGATAAGCATGGAAGCCCAGGTCAGGGCCCCGGGCGTGCTCAGTGGAGCTACTTGTCTCTTACTCGCACTCCGCGCAAGCCACTGACCTGCAGCTTTGCCACACTATGGCACTCGCCAGCCCTGAGCGTGCCGCGAGACCGAGCGGGAAGCGTCCGTGGAGCCTGCGGCGAGCGCCTCGATGAGCGCGAGCTCGCCGAGCTGAGCACCGCCTACCGCAACGGCTCCACCGCCGCCTCCCTGGCCGCTGCCCACGGCGTCAGCCTCAGCAGCGTCAAACGCCTCCTACACACCGCCGGTGTCCGCCGCACGCCACCCACCCGAGGATCCGAGAAGGCCACACCGACCACCACGTATCCGTAGCCCGCTCACGCCGGGCATTCATCGCGCGCTCAGCGGCAAAACAGTGTGTTTCGGGGCGTCTCTTGGCGCCGTGTCAGCATTGCCGCTCAGCGGGTGTGGCCGCACCACAGGGAGATCGACTCAGGACAGGCGACCGCCCGGACCCGGACGCCTCTACTCATCGCGCGTGGGGCAGCCCCCGGGGCCATGGAAGAAACGTCCCAGGCGTGGATCATCCTCGGAGGGTCCCACGCCTACGTAGACCCGGGAGGATCCGGCAGCCGGGACGGCGGGCAGGAACCCCCACGATTACGGTCGAGGTATGGATTACCGCAGCCTTGGTCGTACCGGTATGCAGGTCAGCCCGCTGTGCCTGGGAGCGATGATGTTCGGTGCGTGGGGCGAACCGGACCATGCCACCTCGATCAAAATCATCCGCCATGCGCTGGATGCCGGAATCAACTTCATCGATACCGCCGATGTGTACTCCCAGGGCGAGTCGGAGGTCATTGTCGGCAAGGCGCTAGCCAGCGGTCGTCGCGACGAGGTGATCCTGGCGACGAAGGTCCACTTCGCCATGGACGTGGTGATGGGTCAACCCGGCGGTGAGGTTCCCCCCGTAGCACGGACACCTCGGGTGTGGGGTCAGTGATCTTGGTCTGGCCCGGTGTGGAGGGTCTCAAAGGTGACGGGGCTGTGCATTCCGATGCTGGAATGACGTCGTTTCGGATTGTACCAGCACTCTATCCATTCGAAGATAGCGTTGGTAAGCTCATCGCGGGTCTGCCATTCTTTCGTGTCGAGCAGTTCGAGTTGCATCGTGCCCCAAAACGACTCCATCATAGAATTGTCGTGGCAGTCACCGACAGTGCCCATGGAGGCGAGTAGCCCGGCGGCGCGTAGGCGTTGACCGAAGGCCCAGGAAGTGTATTGTGAACCGTGGTCGGAGTGCAGTATCGTGCGCTGGTCGTTGGGTTGTTTATCGGGTTGGCGACGAATGATTGCCATACCCAGGGCGTCGGTGATCAGTTCGGTACGCATGTGCTCGGCAATGGACCAGCCGACGATCAGCCGGGAATAGGCGTCCATCACTGCTGCGCAATGAAGGATGCCTTCCCTGGTGGGATGTTCAGTGATGTCAGTGACCCACAACCGGTTTGGCTGCGCAACGGTGACGTTGCGGTTGACCAAATCCGAGCTCGGCTGCGCGTCCGGGTCACCGACCGTGCAGCCACGACGTCGGCGCCGGTAGAGGCCCTGGATGCCGGCCTGGCGCATCAGCCGGGCGACCCGCTTGAGGTTCACCGGCAACCCCAGCCCCAGCGTCAGCTCGGCATGCACCCGCGGTGACCCATACGTTTGCCGGGACTCGGCGTGAATCTGCTTAATCTGCTTCAACAGCAACTCATTCTCCTGCTCGCGACTCGAGGCGGGTCGCCCCAGCCAGTCGTAATAGCCTGATCGCGATACCGCCAGCACCCGGCAGGCCACCGCGACATCGATTCTGTCGTCGGCGAGTTCACGGACCAGCGGGTAGATCAGTTTGGGAGGACGTTCTCCCGGGCGAAATACGCGGCGGCGCGTTTGAGAATCTCCACCTCAAGCTCTAATCGACGCTTATCGCGGCGCAGCTGCGCGAGTTCCTCTTTCTCAGCGCTGGTCAGCCGCGTCTGACTCCCGCGTTCGTCGGCGTCGGCTTGAGTCACCCAATTCCGCAGACACGACTCAGAAATCCGTAGATCCTTCGCCACCTCAGCGATCGGCTTGGTCCTCTGACGGGCCAACTCAATAGCGCGGCGACGGAACTCAGCAGGGTGCAGAGGCGGCACGGCAGCATCCTTGCTGGTGGCCGAGGCCACCTCAGGTCGGGTGTCCGTGCTACGGGGGAATCTCAGCGCACAGCGGCATGAGCGGACACCGTACGCTGGCGAGCCGGATGGGGATCGCGACTCTACTTCCG
>JAFAXZ010000359.1 GCA_019240665.1 Pseudonocardiales bacterium
TTGGTCGGGGTCGGTGTGCTGGCACAGGAAGATCAGCTCGTCGCAGCCCGCGGCCTTGTACTCCGCGACGACGGCGCGAATCGCGGAATCCGAGGTTGCCGTGTCGGCGATCATCTGCTCGGTCAATGCCGCTGAGGCGAAGTGAAAGAACTCGCGGGTCACCCGCTTCATCGTCTTCTCGGCCTCCGGCCCGAGGGCGTACCTGTGCGTCCCGCCGCAGTACGGAACGCCGGCCCGCCCCGCACCAGCCCACCGCTTGAGCAATAGGGGGACGAATCGGCGGAACTCATCGATGCCGGGGTTGGCCAGCCAACCCTGACCGGCGCCGACGATGCGGCGCAGGGCGGGTGCCGAGGTGGCGGCGAAGAGCAACGGAGGCCCGCCGGGCGTTGCCGGCCGAGGCCCGACGTCGCTGTCCGGTCCCCACGACCGTCGAAGTTCCGCCACCAGGGCGTCGAGCTGGCGGCCCCGGTCGGCGAAGTCCAGGCCAGATCGGTCAAATTCGTCGGATCGAACGCCCGTAGCGAGGGCAACACGCAGCCGCCCCGGCCCGGCCAGCCCGTCAACCGAGGCGATGGTCGAAGCGAACAACGCGTGGTTTGCTCTCAACGGAGCAACGACCACCCCGGTGAGCCCAATCGACGCCGTCACGCCGGCCACGGCGACGAGCACGCTCAGCGGTTCGTAGCTCGACCACACCAAACGGTCATTGACGTAGACCGTGCTGAACTGATGGCGCTCTGCTCGGCGAGCGAACTCCAGCAGGGTCGGTCCATCCACACCGCCGACCTGGTTGGGCAGCCCGATCCCGACCTGCATCACGGACATTCCGGCCTCCTCCAGGCGCAGCACGCGGCGATCACATCCAATGGCGGGCAGCTATAGGTTGCCTGCCGCTTTCGTTGTGAGCGATCGCTTCGCGTTTGGGCGCTCGGTGACACCTCGGAGCCGAGCGCGCACGGCGGTCGCGTACCGGACGGTGAACACTATCGGGATGACGAAGGCCAGCACCTGAACAACAGACCTCGCCAGGCCGCCGTCGCGCACGACCCTGGAGCATGGTCAGGTCCGCGAGCACTGGGACGAGAGCGACGTCGACGAGGTGGAGACGCTCACCCTCGACGCCCGTACCGCGGTAAAGCGGGCGTGGCGCGCACTGAGCGATGTCGTTGACGCGCACACCGCTCAGTGCGAGGCCGAATACCAAGCTGCCGAGGGCGGATGACCTCGCCCCGCCCTCAGCCAGCCGAAACCGGGGCTGCGCATGGTCAGCTCGCCGATGAGTTCGGCGAGCAGCGCGTCCTCGGGATGAGGGCCGACCACGATCCGCAGGTTGCCCACGACGGCCCGAACCTTGCGTTGCCAGTCCTGGTAGAGCTCTCGGCAGTGCGGGTCGAGGAACGCCATCCGGCTCATGTTGGGCCGGCACGCCGGATCCTCCGGGGCCCGAGGGTCCAGGTGCCCGGCGAGCAGGGCGTGGCCGAGGGCGTTCCAGGCCAGCACGTCGGTGCGCCGGCCTAATACCAGTGCCGGGACGCCGTCCAACGCCCGCAGGAGGTCCCGGGTCTCCTCGGCCACCCGCTCCGGGCGGGGACGGCGCATCCGGGGCTCGCGCCGGGCCGCGCTGGCCAGTCGTTCGAGGTGGTCATGCTCGTGCTCGTCGAGCATCAGGGCTTGGGCGACCGCTTTCAGCACCTCGACCGAGGCGCCTCGGGAGAGTCCCTGCTCCAGGCGGGTGTAGTAGGAGACGCTCACGCCGGCCAGCTGGGCCGGTTCTTCCCGGCGCAGCCCGACGACCCGCCTGCGTGGCCCGAGCTGGCGCAGCCCCAAGTCTTCTGGGCGCAGTCGCGCGCGCCAGGCCCGCAGGAACTCGCCGAGCGGGCCAGGTCCGTCTATAATTCCAGTATCCGAGGCCTCGGCGTGGCCCAGCCACACCCCGCCAGGGGTAGGATAAGACGGGACTGGTTGGCCCTGGTCAGGCCCGCGCACCCTCGGCGTCATCGGCAATACGCCCCGAAACCCGGGGACGGACCATGGATCAGATCGCACTGGGTGACGTCACCGTCACCCGAGTGAAGGAGTACTACGGCTCGGTCGCGCGGACCCCGGCCGAGTTTTTCCCAAAGAGCCCCAAGGACATGTGGCAGGAGCATCGGGGCTGGATGGCGCCCGACTTCTGGAACGAGGAGACGAACGAGTGCGTCGCGGCGATCCAGACCTGGCTGCTGCGTAGCGAGGGACGCACGATCCTCGTCGACACCGGCGTCGGCAACCACAAGGACCGTCCCAACACGCCGCTGTGGAACCGCTTGGACACCGACTTCCTCGGCAACCTCGCCGCCGCCGGAGTGCGCCCGGCCGATGTCGACCTGGTGATCAACACCCATCTGCACAACGACCACGTCGGCTGGAACACCCAGCTCGACGGCCGTTCCTGGGTGCCGACCTTCCCCAACGCGACCTATCTGATGAGCCGGCCGGACTTCGACTTCTGGAATCCGGCCAACGGGCACGTGCCGGTCCTCGGCCGAGGCAACCAGAACGTGTTCGAAGACAGCGTCACGCCCGTGCACGAAGCCGGCCTGACCCAGCTGTGGGACGGCTCCTACCGGATCGACAAGAACCTGCGGCTGGACCTGGCACCCGGACACACCCCCGGATCGTCGGTGCTGATCCTGAAGTCGGGCGACGACCGGGCGCTGTTCGTCGGCGATCTGGTGCACACCGCGCTGCAGCTGGTAGAACCGGAGATCAACTCCTGCTTCTGCGAAGACCCCGTCGAGTCCCGAGCGACCCGGCACAAGCTGCTCGGCCGCGCCGCCGAGACCAACGCTCTCGTCTTCCCGGCCCACCTCGGTGGCCACGGCGCGGCCGAGGTGGAGCGCAACGGATCAAAGTTCGCCATCAAACAGTGGGCGGGCTTCCCCCGCATGACCTGACGGGCCGCTGACTTCCGCCGGCGCACGGTGACCGAGCGGAGGAATCTTCACACCCATAAGAGAAGAACTCATCACACAGCCGAACGACCCTGCCTCACAGCGGAACTCCAAACGGACACCCCACCCCGGACGATCACCACGCCCCCACCGCGACCAGCGGCGTCTCACATAGGGGGTACGCATTGATTCTCAGAAAGGGAGGGCTATCCGTTAAAGTTCGATCATGCCGGCGGTGTCATCGGTGACGACAGAGCGCCCGTCGCTCTTGGCGGTCAGGGTGAGCCGGCCGTAACTCCATGAACTGCGTGGCGCGGACGATGGAATATGGGATCGGCCCGGCCTTGAGGATGTCTTCCTGAAGCACCTTCGCCCGGTAGTAATCCAGATCGGGCACTTGGTCCACGCCGACGATCGAGAGGATGACGAAGTGCCCGACCCCGGCCTTCCCGCTCGCGGCAAGAAGGTTGTCCATCGAAGTCTGGAAGAAGGCGAGCGAGGCGTCGTCGAAGGTCGGGGAATTCGTCAGGTTGATGACGACGTCGGCGCCCGCCACGGCCGCCTCCAGCCCCTGGCCAGTGATGACGTCCACGCCTGTGGACAGGGAGTGCGGTACGGCCTGGTGCCCGGCCGCGTTCAGGTTCTCCACGACCCGTGACCCGATCAGCCCGGTTCCGCCGATGACTGCGAACTTCATGGCATGCGCCTTCTGTCGATGATTGGTGCCCCATATCCACCTTATGAGGCTCTGATTGCTACCGGCGGCGCTGGCGGCGCCGAGCTCCTAGGGTGTGGTGGTTGCGGTGCGGTAGAACTCGGCTGCGGTGACGGTGGCGGGGATGCCGAGTTCGGCGGCGACCGCGGTGATCGCGGTGGCGCCGACGGCGAGGTCGGCTTGGCCGTCGGTGGTGAAATACGGTGCGATGAACGTCTCGTAGTGGGCTTGGGCTTCGTCTGCGGTGTGTCCACCGAGGAACGTCTGGATGTGTCGCACCGTGGTGTCGGGTTCATGGTGGATCACCTGCAGGGCGCGCCGGTGGGCTCGTACGACGGCCTGGACCGCGGGGTCGTCCGGGTGGATGTAGGTGGGGTCGACGGCCACGCCTACGGTGGGGATCTGGAAGTGGTCGCCGACCCAGGCCAGCACCTGCCAGCCGTGCTCGGCGGCTATCGCCTCCGGTGCCATGGTGCTGCCGACCAGGGCGGCGTCGATCCTGCCGTCGTGCAGCCAGCGCAGGTCCATGCCGTAGTCGCCGGGCGGGCGGACGAGGGTGTGGATGTCGCGGTCCGGGTCGAGGTCGACCTGGCGCAGCACGATCCGGGCGAAGCACCCGGGTGCGGTGTGGGGGGCGTGTACCGCCAGCCGTCGGCCGGCCAGGTCGGCCAGGGAGGTCAGGCCGGAGCGGGCGAGGAACCAGAACAGCGGGCGGTGGGTGTTGACATCGAGTGCGACCCAGGGGATGCCATCGGCCAGTCGGGACAGCAGTGCCCGGCCGAGCCCGATGGTGGCGCCGTGGCGCAGCCGCTGCTCGTCCCAGGAGCAGCCGTCGCGCAGCGCGACGTGGACGCCCTCGTCGGCGTAGTAGTCCTGCTGGTCGGCGATGTAGGCGACCAGTTCCTCGTGCAGGCCCCGCCCGACGTAGGCGAGATCGATCGTGTACATGAACGTTTTTCCTTGATCGTGTCACCGCCATGGTCCCGCGCATGCCGCGGGCCCGGCTGCTGCGGCCCAGGGTGCTGAGGTGATGGTGTGCCGGATGCGGTCCGGCCGTCGGCCGGACCGGGACGGTATGGCCCCGTGTGCGCAGGACAGCGGGGCGTCAGTACATGGACATCCCGCCGTTGACCGCGGCCGTGGTGCCGGTCATGAAGGCGTTGTCCTCGCTGGCGTAGAAGGCGACCGCTTGGGCGACGTCGCCCGGGTGTGCCAGGCGGCCCAGAGGGGTGGCGGCCACCTGCCGCTGCTTGTGCTTTTCGTCGAACACAACATCCGCCATGCGGGTGTCCTCCACCGGGCCGGGCTCGACGACGTTGACCGTGATGCCTCGCGGGCCCAGCTCCTGGGCGAGGTACCGGGCGAACTGCGCCAGTGCGGCCTTGGCCGTGCCCAGTGCGATCATGCCCTCTCGGGGCTGGCGGCTGAGGCCGGTACCGAGATAGATGATGCGTCCCCAGCCCTGTTCGGTCATGGCGGGCAGGACGGCTTTGGTGACCGCGAACGCCGCACGCATCTCATCGTCGAGCTTGCCGCCCAGTTCTTCCCACGTCATGTCCTGGAACGGCTTGATCACATATGGGGTGAGCGCGTTGTGCACGAGCACACCGATGCCGCCCCATGCCGCCCGGACCTGCTCGATCATGTTCTCGACCGCCGCTGCCTCGCGCACGTCGGCCTGCACGGCCATGGCCTGGCCGCCTGCGGCCTCGATGCCGGCCACGACCTCCTCGGCTGCCGTGCCGCTGCGGAGGTAGTCGACCACCACGCGCATCCCTCGCGCGGCCAGAAGGCACGCGGTGGCCGCACCGATTCCGCTGCTGGCCCCTGTCACCAATGCCACCCTGCCGGTTGCCCCAGTCACGGGCCCACCTCCTGCTCATCATCGCGGGCCGTCGGCATGACCGCCCGGAGTTGTTCATCGTCGATGCCGGGGTGTGCTGAGCGGATCGCCCCGTAGAGCACGGTGTCGACAGTCGCCCGCAGCAGATCGGCCGCGGTCCAGTCGAGTTCGCGCGGCAACTGTGAGGTGAGCAGCCGCTCCAACGCGCCGCGGGTGATCTCACTCAGCAGCTCAGGCGGCGCCGGCAGCAGTCCCCGCCGGTGCCCGTCCCGGAACAGCTCGTCGAGCCGCCGGTAGACCACCGCGTCCACACGCTGCTCCACGTACTGGCGCAGCATCGCATCGCCCCGCCCCGTCGCCAGCTGAGCCGCGCCGATCCGCCCGAGCTCACTGCCTGCCGCGATCAAAAACCGCTGTACCCGCACACCGAACGGCTGCCCTTTTGCGTCCTCGACCGCCGCCACCAGCGTGCGCTCCACCGCCGCGAACTGCCGATCCAGCACCGCGGCCAGCAGGCTGCGCTTGTCCGGGAAATGACGGTAGATCGTCTTCTTGCTCATCCCGAGCTCACGAGCGAGATCATCCATGCTCACCCGTGCGAAACCCGGCGCGAAGAACAGCCGGCCGGCCGCCTCCACGATCACGTCAGCACGCTGCCCGTCATCCTCGGAAACTTGAGAAACTAATTCGGTTTCTATAGTTCCCATGGTGGCTCCCCACTCCCACGTTGTCAAGACACGCCTTCTGGGCATGTGGGACTACGTGACCGAATGCTGTGATCTTGGCCGGCGCGGAGCACGAGGACGTGCGCGGCGTGGACGCGTGGTTTCTCCACGCACCAGCCAGAGCAGATCACGCGGTGTGCCAACGATGGTGATCGACGCCGTCCGACTGTCCTGCGGCTACCGGCGAGCCGGCCCGCAGGACGGCGCACACCTCAACGACCACTCATCCCGGTGCCGATCTGCCGCCTTGCCCCCGGCGGCACCGCAGCCGCCAGACGCCGCCAGTCCGGTACAGCCGCCCGCGCCGGAGCGAGGTGATAGGAACCCCCTGTGGCCGCGTAGACGGAGCCTATGGCGGAGTACATCGAGATCGAGCCATTCGGCGACCACGGATACCTCGTGCGCATCCGCGAGAGTGCCGAGGAAGCCGAGGTCCGGTTCCAGGCCAGCACGGCCGTACTCGACGAGTTGAACATCACCGGCACCGACGAGGTCCAGATCGTGCCGGACGACCAGCCATCGACCAGCAGAGTGTCCTGGGTGGTGAAGGCCCGGACCTCGGCCGCCTGGCGCCGACTGATGATCATGTCGCCGGTGATCGCCAGCCGGTGCATACGCGAGTTCATCCGCACGAACGACTCGTAGGACAGCTGCGCCGCCCGCATGCTGGCCCATCCGTTGGGTACCGCGGCTAGCAGCACCACCGGCGCCAGCACGAGGTTGAGCAGGCCGGCGGTGACGATCGCGGCGGCGAGCGAGATCGCCGAGTTGAGCAGGTTTCCGCCGTTGGTCACCCCCTGGCCCACGCTGATGATTCCCCGCCCCGAAGTCCGGCGCACCAGCTCCACGAAATCCGCGTCGTCGAAGGCAACCAGCTCCGCACCGATCACCGCCGCGTGCAGCTCGTCCTGGGCGCGCAGCTCCACCCGCGGGGCCAGCACCGCTTGCACGGCGCCAACCGCCGCGTCCAGCAGTCCCCGGGCCGTGTAGGAGACCATCACCAGCCCCAGCGCCGGTAGCGCCGCCACCACCCGCTGCGGAGTCGGGCCCGGCACCAGCAGCTGGGCCAACACGTTCGCGGTGGCCAACAACCCGAACGCGGTTGCACACCCCGACGCCAGCTCGACAGCAGCGGTGAGCAACGTCAATCGCGGCGAGGTCTGCCAGGCCAGGCGCACCAGCACCCCCAGCGCGGCCGGCGCCGCACGCAGCATCCGGCCGGTGCCCGAGCTGGCCATCGTCTCGCTCACCAGCGCCTAGGACGGAATCTTGAGATCCTCGACCCTGATCAGCGTCGGCGCACCCGGATCGGGTGAACCCGCGCCAGCGGTACGACTGAATCTCATGGTGACCTCCCAGCCGGCATCTCATGGTGGCCTCCCAACCGGCCAAGCATGCCCGCCGCGCTAGCGTGCCGTCTCGTGAGTAACGACGGCCCCGATGTCCGGGCAGGGATCGTGGTCACCGGAACGGAACTGCTCACCGGCCTGATCACCGACCGCAACGGCCCGTGGCTGGCGCAGCGGCTGGGCGAGTTGGGCTTCGAGGTGGCCCACCTGCTCTGCGTGGGTGATCGGCCGGTGGACCTGGCCGCGGCACTGCGATTCCTCGCCGATCAGGGCGTCGACCTGGTCGTCACCAGCGGTGGACTGGGCCCGACCGCGGACGACCTGACCACCGAGGTAGTCGCCGGGTTCGCCGGGGTGGAGTTGGAGCTCGACGAGGCGCTGGAGCAGCAGATCGCCGTCATTCTCGCCCGGTTTCGCTACCTGGCGCACTTCAGCCCGCAGGCGCTGCGGGCGGCGAACCGCAAACAGGCGATGGTTCCCCGCGGCGCGCAGGCTCTCGACCCGGTGGGGACGGCACCCGGGCTGGTGGTTCCGGTCGACGGCGGGCCGACGGTGATCGTGCTCCCGGGACCGCCCCGGGAACTGCGGGAAATGTGGCCTGCCGCCCTGGCCACCCGGGCTGCCAGGGACGTGTTGGCGCGCACCCAGCCCTTCGCCTCGGCGCGGCTGCGGCTGTTCGGCCTGCCCGAGTCGGAGATCGCGGTAACCCTGCGTGAGGTGAGCGAGACGCTGGACCTGACGCCGCTGGAGATCACCACCTGCCTGCGGCGCGCTGAGATCGTGATCGACATCCGGCATCGGCCCGGCGCCGAGGCGATCCGCGACGCGCTCATCGAGGCGATCCGCGCCCGGCACGCCCGGCACTTGTTCTCCACCGACGGCACGTCGCTGGACGATCAGCTCGCCGGTCTGCTGCGGGGACGGCGGATCGGGCTCGCGGAATCGTGCACCGGCGGGCTGCTGGCCGCCCGACTCACCGAGCAGCCGGGGTCGTCGGACTACGTCGCTGGCGGTGTGGTGGCCTACTCCAACGCCGCCAAGACCAAGCTACTGGGCGTGCCCGCGGAGCTGATCGAGCAACACGGCGCGGTGTCACCGGAGGTGGCCCGGGCCATGGCCGACGGAGCACGGGAGCGCTTCAGTGCCGGCACCGGCGTGGGGATCACCGGGGTAGCCGGCCCGGGTGGGGGGACCGACGCCAAGCCAGTCGGCTACGTGTGCATCTGCGTGACCACCAGCGACGGGGCGGCCCTGGCCCGCGACCCGGTGCTGCCCGGCGACCGCGCCGAGATCCGCGACCGGTCGGTGACCGTCGCGATGCACCTGGTCCGGCGGGTCTTGACCTGATCATTACCGATCGAGCGCGTGACGGTCCGACTTGCCCTTCACCGCAGCGTAGGCAGCCGAGCCAACGAACAGTGCCCAGCCGATCACCACCGCCCAGAACAGCAGCTTGAACGCAACACCCAGCACCCAGCCCAGCACTGTGAATCCAATCCAGATCAACGCAATGATGCCGAGCACCTTGATCACGGTTTGCATGGTGGTCTCCTCGCGTGGCGGGCCCCAGCGGGGGAGGGCACTGGGAACTGACCCGCTGGTCTCCAGTACACACCCATCCAGGCGTAGGCGTATCGGGGTAAACCCTGGATCGACTTCAGGCTCTCGGCAACCCGTGGGACGATCGAAGCGTGCCTGTCGACGTGGTTGCGCAGGCCGGGGGTTAGCTGGTCACCTCACGCCTGGTCCGACTCTCCGATGTCCGGGACCGCGACTGGCAGTGGCGCCGGACTCTCGGGCTATCCATTGCGCTGGCCCGCGTCCGTGCCCACCCCAGGAACCTCGCCTGCCTACCCGTCGAGCGCGGCGGCCTTCCGACTCACCCTAACCCATCACCGTTTCCGGCCCATCACCGTTTCCGGCGCAGGGCACTAGCGCCGGACGTCCGGGCAAAACCCGACAACGACGTCGGGTGGATCTCCGTAGGTGGCGACGGTGGGACTTCGTGGGGGACCTGGTGGTGGTCCTCCGGTACCTTTGCCGGGGCCACCGCCGCCCACGCCGTGAGGATGAGTAAGAATCGGGAGACGAAGTAGGCGAACACCATCAATCCGATGATCGGGCCGAACAGCCGGCCGGTGGGGCTGTTGGTGACACTGTCCAGATAGATGGCAAAGACCTGCTTCAGGACTTCGAAACCAATCGCTCCGAACCACGCGGCGCGTGTCGCGCTGCGCAGCGGCACTGGCTGCCGCGGCAGCCGCGCGATCACCCAGAGAAACACCAGCCACATGCCGGCCACCGACGCCGCCACCGCGAGGACGACGAGCACCAGTCGAGCCCCGAAGACCTGCCCCAAGCCCAGCACGTTCAGCACGACGCTGGCGAACGCGGTGCCGACGCCGGTCAGCGCGAAGGACGCCACCAGCGCCAACCCCAGACCGAGCAACGCCAGGAGGTCGAAGATCTTCGTGCGCAGGAAGCCCTCCGGTTCGGGCGGCTGCTCCCCCTGTGTTGGTCGCCACTGGGTTGATCTCCACTGGGTTGGTCGCCCCTGGGTTGGTCGCCCCTGGGTTGGTCGCCCTTGGGTTGATCGCCCTTGGGTTGATCGCCACTGGGTTGGTCGCCACTGGGCGGTGAGCGCCTCACGGAGGTTGCCCATCCAGCCCAGCCCGGAGTACAGCGCACCGAGCAGACCCACGATCCCCACGCCGCTGCGGGACTTGATCGCCCCATCGATGATCTGATCGAGAGTCGGGCCCAACCCGGCAGGCGCCGCCGACTGGATCTGATCCTGCAAATGGCGCAGCAACTCCGGGTTGCCGGCGAGCACGAAACCTGCGACCGCAAAGGCGATCATCAACAGCGGTACCAGAGAGAGCACGCTGAAAAACGTGATCGCCGCAGCGTAGTGGTCACCGTGGTGAGCAGTGTAGGACTGCCCGGCGCGCACCAGATGATCTAACCACTGGTAGCGCAGCCGGTACCGCTGGAGCAAGCCCGGCTGCCCGTCGGCCTGCTGTGGACTAGTCCCCCGCATACCCTCCTACGCTAGTCAGAGGATGCGCGTTCAGCCCGTCGCCAGCAGAAAACCCACCCGGTTGTCACCCGCACGTCCCGTTTCCGCAGCGAGTTCGCGGGCTCGCTCAGCGCCCGGACCGGTCAGCCGCAGTCGCTGCCCGGTGTCGGGGTGAGGTATTCCCGTGCGGCCCAGCGGCTCGGCCCGAGTTCCCGGAAATCGTTGCGGATGGTCCGGTCGGCCGACACCACCGCCCCCCTGCTGTAGGTCTCCACTACAGCGGCGTCATTGTCGGGACTGGACCGCACGTTGAGCGAGTCCGCGGTGACCGTCACCGTGCATGGTCGCGAGGCGCCTGCTCCCGTGCTGCTCCCGCTCGTCGTCTGGCTGTTGTGCTCGGAGATCAGCAGGAGTATGCCTAGCGCCACGGCTCCCCCGACGACCCACTTCTGCGTTGTCGTAGCCACCTGCCACTCTCCGCTGTCACGATCTCAACTGTCACGATCTTATTCGGAGATAATCTCGTTCCGGGATGAGGTCATGCTTCACAAGCCCATGGCGTGCCGCAACCCCCGATCGAGCTCATCGAGGAAGGCCTCGGTGGTCAGAAACGGGGTAGCTGGGCCGATCAGCAATGCCAGGTCCCTGGTCATTTTGCCGCTCTCGACGGTGTCGATGCAGACCCGTTCCAGGGTCTCCGCGAATCGGATGACCTCGGGAGTCGCGTCCAGCGTGCCGCGGTGGCGCAGACCTCCGGTCCACGCAAAGATCGACGCGATCGGGTTGGTCGAGGTGGGTTGGCCCTGCTGATGCTGCCGGAAATGTCGGGTGACGGTGCCGTGCGCGGCCTCCGCCTCGACGATCTGGCCGTCCGGGGTCATCAGGACGCTGCGCATCAGGCCCAGTGAGCCGAAGCCCTGCGCGATGGTGTCGGACTGCACGTCGCCGTCGTAGTTCTTGCAGGCCCAGACGTAGCCGCCAGGCCACTTCAGCGCGGCAGCCACCATGTCGTCGATCAACCGGTGTTCGTAGGTGAGGCCGTGCTCCTCGAAGTCGGCTTTGAACTCCGATTCATAGATCTCGGCGAACACGTCTTTGAACATGCCGTCGTACGCCTTGAGGATCGTGTTCTTGGTCGACAGGTAGACCGGATACTCGCGGGCTAGGCCGTAGCGCAGCGATGCCCGGGCAAAATCCTCGATGGATCTACGGTAGTTGTACATCCCGAGTGCGACACCGCCACCCTCACCGAAGTGCGCCACCTCCATCTCCAGCGGCTCACGGCCGTCGTCGGGAGTGTAGGTGATCGTCACGGTGCCCGGCCCTGAGACGGTGAAGTCGCTGGCCTTGTACTGGTCGCCGTGCGCGTGGCGGCCGATGATGATCGGCTTGGTCCAGTGCGGCACAAGACGGGGAACGTTGGAGCAGACGATCGGTTCCCGGAAGATTACACCGCCGAGAATGTTGCGGATCGTCCCGTTGGGTGAGCGCCACATGTTCTTCAGACCGAACTCCTCGACCCGCGCCTCGTCGGGTGTGATGGTGGCACATTTGACGCCCACCCCGTGTCTGGCGATCGCGTGTGCGGCGTCGACGGTGATCTGATCATCGGTGGCGTCCCGGTGCTGGATGCCGAGGTCGTAGTAGTCGAGGGTGATGTCGAGATAGGGCAGGATCAGCTTGTCCCTGATGACCTGCCAGATGATCCGGGTCATCTCGTCGCCGTCGAGTTCGACGACGGTCCCCATTACCTTGATCAACCTGTCCTCCTTCGTCGGACCCGTGAAGTGGCCCTGCTGGTTGGCGGCGAGCCGCAGCCACGCATCGCCACTTACAGGCCCCGCACGTCGGCCTGCTTGGCCGCAACGGCCTGCGCGGCCTGTCGCAGTTGCGCGAGCTCGCCGGCGGTCAGCGGGGTCTCCACCACCCGGTGTACCCCACCCCGACCTAGCTCGGCGGTGACACCCAGGTAAACATTGGAGATTCCGTACTCGCCGTCCACCCAGGCGCAGACCGGCAGCACGGCACCGGAGTCCTCGTGCACCGCGCGGACCATGCGGGCCGCCGCGGCGGACGGGGCGTAGTAGGCCGATCCGGTCTTGAGCAGGGCGATCACTTCGGCGCCACCGTTGCGGGTACGGGTGATCAGCTCTTCGATCTTCTCGGCTGGCAGCAGGTCGGTCAGTGGCGCGCCGTCCACCGTGCACGCGCTGGGCACCGGGACCATGGTGTCACCGTGCGAGCCCAGCGTCAGGGTACGCACCGAGGACACCGGGACAGCGAGTTCCTCGGCGACGAAGCTGGTGAACCGCGCGGTGTCCAGCATCCCGGCCTGGCCCATCACCCGGTGCCGGGGGAATCCGGTGGCGATCTGCGTCAGCGCGGTCATCTCGTCCAGCGGATTGGACACCACGATGACCACCGCGTCCGGGGCATGCCGGGCAACATTCTCCGCGACCTGCCGGACGATGCGGGCGTTGACCTCGATCAGGTCCATCCGGCTCATCCCAGGCTTGCGGGGTAATCCGGCGGTGATCACAACGATGTCGCTGCCGGCGATCGCCGCATAACCCGAACCGTCCGCTCCGGTAGTTTGGCCGACGATCCTGGTCTCGAAGCCCTCCACCGGTCGGGACTGGTTCATGTCCAGCGCCAAACCCTCCGGTCTGCCCTCGATGATGTCGGTGAGCACGACGGTGTCAAACAGGTCGTACTCGGCCAGCCGTTGCGCGGTGGTCGAACCGTAGAAACCGGCCCCGATGACCGCGACCGTGCCAGAACGTGCCATCCCTGATCAACCCTCCCGTGCGCAATCTTCTCCGAACATCATCTCTCGGGCAAATCAGACTTAGCCTACGGTCAGCGGTCCCCCGGTGATCGTCAGCGCCACGATCAGCATCAGCAGCCCGAAAACGCCGTAGGTGAGCACGTCCAGGGCGCGGCGGCGGATCCCCAGCAGCCCGGTCCGCTCGGGTGGAAGCACCGCCCGCAACCCCGCGGCGAGCAGCAGCGCGCCGCCGATGATCACCGTGCCTTCCCGCCAGTGGTACTGCGCAATGCGCACCATGCCCACCGCGACCACGGCCAGAACCAGGCCAAAAGTGAGCTGTGGCCGCAGGCTCGTCCGCCTGGTCATGATGGGCCGGCCGCGAACAGTTCGTCCCTGATCGCCCTGCCCTCCAGCACCACCGCGCTCACGAGGGCATCCTTGCACCGGGGCTCACGGTCGACGGCGCCCAGCCCGATACTGCCAAGGGAGTGCGGTCGGCAGCGCGATCACGGCGACCGCGAGCAGGGTCAACGCGGTGCCGATCAGGGTGGTGGCGGTGAGGTGGTCATCGCTGGTAGGCAGGAACAGATCCAGTAGCACGGCTCCGACAAGCTGCCCGGCCACTGCTCCCAACCCCAGCAGGAGCACCCCGGTGATCGGGACGATCGCCGCGGCGGCGCCGATGAACAGCACACCTAGCGGACCGCCCAGGTAGAGCCACGGCTGCGCAGGCAGTGGGTGAGGCAGCCCGCGCAGCGCGATCTCCACCGCCGAGACCAGCACCAGCGCGAGGGCACCCACCACGAAATTGACCAGTGCGGCCGGCAACATCCCGGCCACGGCCCCTCCGTTGTCCCGGGCCGCCGCGCCGACCCGCCCGTTCACCGCCTGCTGCCAGGCGGTACCCGCCCCGCCCAGCGCGGGTAACAAGGCCGGCCACAGGGCCTGGAATGCGCCGATCCGGTTGGAGACGGCCAGCACCACGGCCGCCAGGGCAAGCGCCGCACCGGCGACCCGGCGCACGCTGAGCTCCCGCGGCCCGCCCGGCCCAACGCCAGCCCGGTCCACTAGCAGGGCGCTGGCCGTCTGTCCGGCGACCACGGCCACGGTGAACACCGCCACCCCGATGGCCGCGACGGTCACGCCCTGGCAGAGCACGAGAAACGCGCCACAGATGCCGCCCAGCAGCTGGTAGGGACGCAACGTGCGGTTCCGGACGGCGGCGAGGATCCGGCCCAGCCCGCGGCGCATCCGCCGTCGGGTCGCGGCCACTAACGCCAGCAGCAGCAGGCCACCCAGGAAGGACAGCAGGGCGGCGAGGAGGCCGTCGTCGATCCGCTGGCTGAGCTCGCCGTTGATCCGGGCCTGGACGGCCACCGCCACCCCGATCCCCACGGCCATCGCGATTCCGGCGCCGCGCGCCCCCTGGGTTGGTGCGGGCGCGGTCTGCTCGCTGCGTGCGGTCACGCCCCATCCTCACCCCGCACCCGGTGCCCCGGTTCCAGAAAGGTCAGCGCCCGCAGGTCGGACAACCCGTGCAAGGAGAAGGTAAACCGCGGGCGGTCGGTGATCGGCGGGTGGGCTCACCGGAAGTCACGGGAGCTCAGGTGCACCCGCAGGTCCAGTGCAGCAGCGTGCTCGGCGAGGATGTTGATCACTCCCTCGGCAATCTGCAGCCGGCCGCGCAGCAGCAGCGCCGGGCAGGCGCGCACGATGGTGCGGTACCGCACCCAGAAACCCGGTGAGCAGATCACGTTCACCATGCCGGTCTCGTCCTCCAGGTTGAGGAAGGTGACCCCGCCCGCAGTGGCCGGGCGCTGCCGGTGGGTCACCGCGCCGGCGACCAACACCCGCTGCCCGTCCCCCCGTTCCCGCAGCTCAGCGGCGGGCACCACACCCAGTCTGGCCAGGTCGGTACGGAGGAACTGGGTGGGGAAGCTGCCCGGCGAGACCCCGGTGGCCCAGACGTCGGCCGCGGCGAGCTCCAGCGCGCTCATCCCGGGCAGCGGTGGGGCGACGACCCCGACTGCGGTGCCGGGCAACCGGTCCGGCCGCTGCGCGGCCACTGCTCCGGCGGACCACAGCGCCTGCCGGCGTTGCGGAGCAAACTGGTCGAACGCCCCACCGGTGGCCAACGCCTCGGCCTGGGCCGTGGTCAGCCCCACCCGGTGCGCGACGTCAGCGATGCTGCGGTAACGGCCGTGAGTTTCCCGTTCCTCAACCAGCCGGGTGGCCAGTGGCAGGCTGACCGTGCGCAGCAGGGCCAGCCCCAGCCGTACCGCCTGCTCCGGTGCGCCTTCCGCGGCCGGTTCCAGCCCGGCGTGCACCCCGCTGGCGTTGATGTCCGGGCCGCGGACGGTGACACCGTGGCGTCGAGCGTCGGCGATCAGCGACTGTGGAGAGTAGAAGCCCATCGGCTGGGCTCGCAGCAAGGCGGCACAGAACGCCGCCGGGTAATGGTGCTTGAACCAGGCGCTGTAGTACACCAGCGAGGCGAAGCTGATCGCGTGGCTTTCCGGGAAGCCGAAGTTGGCGAAGGCCAGTAGCTTGGCGTAGATCTTCTCGGCGAGCTCGCCGCGGATCCCGTGCCGTGCCATGCCCTCGAACAGTCGCCCGCGGAGCCGTTGCATCCGTTCGGTGGACCGTTTGGCGCCCATCGCACGGCGCAGCTCGTCGGCCTCGGCGGCAGAGAAGTCGGCGACGTCGATGGCCATCTGCATCAGCTGCTCTTGGAATAGTGGCACACCCAGCGTTTTACGCAGCGCGTTCGCCAGTCGCGGGTGATCGTAGTCCCAGGCCTCCCGGCCGTTGCGGCGCCGGATGTAGGGATGCACCGAGCCGCCCTGGATCGGGCCGGGGCGGATCAACGCCACCTCGACCACCAGATCGTAAAAGCAGCGTGGTCTGAGCCGGGGCAGGGTAGCCATCTGCGCGCGGGATTCCACCTGGAACACCCCGACCGAATCGGCCCGGGCCAGCATCGCGTAGACGGCCGGATCGGTGGGCTGGAGATCTGACAGCTGCACCCGGTGCCGGTAGTGGCGGGCCACCAGATCGACCGCGTAGCGCAGCGCGGCGAGCATGCCAAGCCCGAGCAGGTCGAACTTGACCAACCCGGCCGCCGCACAGTCATCTTTGTCCCACTGCACCACCGAGCGGTGCTCCCTCCGGGCCCACTCCACTGGACAGACCTCGGCCACCGGACGGGAACAGATCACCATGCCCCCGGAGTGGATGCCCAGATGCCTCGGGAACCCCTCCAGCTCAGCGGCCAGCGCCAGCACCGGTCCCGGAATGTCGGTGAGACCCGCTGGCGGGGTCGAACCACCAGCGCTGCCGTCTGTGGTCCGGTTCAGCGATCCCCACTGGTCGATCTGTTTGCTCCAGGCGTCCTGGGTACCGGTCGAGTAGCCCAGCGCCTTAGCCATGTCCCGCACCGCCGAGCGGGCCCGGTAGGTAATCACGTTGGCGACCTGGGCCGCACAGTCGCGGCCGTAGGTGCCGTAGACGTACTGGATGACCTCCTCGCGGCGGTCGGACTCGATATCCAGGTCGATGTCGGGGTAACCGTCCCGATCCGGGGTGAGGAACCGTTCGAAGAGCAGGTCCATCGCCACCGCGTCGACACTGGTGATACCCAGCGCGTAGCAGACTGCGGAGTTGGCCGCCGAGCCGCGACCCTGGCAAAAGATGCCGGCCCGGCGGCAAAACGCCACGATGTCGTGGACGATGAGGAAGTAGCCGGGGAAGTTCTTCTTCTCGATGACAGCCAGCTCATGCTCGATCTGGTGGTAGGCACCGGGACGCTCGTCGTAGCTGCCATAGCGGGTGGCCGCGCCGAGCCAGGTAAGTTCGCGCAGCAGGCTGGCCTCGGTGTGACCGCCGGGGACGGCGAACGGCGGCAGGTCCGGCGCCACCAGGCGCAGATCGAAGGAGCACTCCCGACCCAGCGCGGCGGCCCGCTCGACCGCTCCAGGCCAGCGGGCGAACCGGTCGGCCATCTCGGCACCAGAACGTAGGTGCGCCGTTGCCGCGGCCGGCAGCCAGCCAGCCATCTCGTCCAGACTGCGCCGGGCCCGGACCGCGGCCAGCGCGGTGGCCAGCCGGTGCCGGGACGGGGTGGCATAGTGCGCGGCGGTGGTGGCAACGATATCCAGCCCGTACGCTGCGGCCAGGGCGGCGAGCTCGTCGTTGCGCTCAGTGTCGTCCGCCAAGCCGTTGGCAGTGAGCTCGACGATGACGTGATCCACGCCGAACAACTCGGTCAGACGGCGTAGCTGCGTGGCCGCAGCGGCCGGACCTTCGCGCTCCAGCGCCCGGCGCACCGCTGCCTTGCGGCAACCGGTGAGCACCACCCAGTGCCCGCCTGCGGCGGCGGCTACCGCGTCAAGGTCGTAGACCGGTCTGCCCTTCTGTTTCCCGGCGATCTGCGCATCACTGATCACCCGGGACAACCTGCGGTAACCCTCGGGCTCGCGGGCCAGCACGAGCAGGTGCTCACCCTCTGGGTCAGGTATCCCGTTCTGTGGTGCGGTGAGGCCGAGAGTGAGCTCCGCCCCGAATACGGTCTTGACGCCCAGCTCGCGGGCCGCCTCGGCAAAGCGCACCACTCCGTACATCCCGTCGTGGTCGGTGATCGCGATCGCGTCCAACTCCAGCCGAGCCGCCTCTTCGACCAATTCCTCAGGGTGACTGGCCCCGTCCAGGAAGCTGAAGTTGGAGTGGCAGTGCAGCTCGGCGTAGGGAGTGCGCGGCTGGGTCTCCGGGAACTGGGTCTCCGGGAACTGGACCGACGTTAGCGGCGGCTCGTACCGGTGCCGGTGGCGTGTCCACGCCGGGCTGTCCCCGCCGTCCCCTGGGTGTTCCTCGTCGCGATGCCGTGTCCTGGACCCGGCGGGTCGCCCGGACAGTGCCCACTCCAGGTCCGTCCACCGCACTGGCGGGTTGTTCCAACTCATCGCTCCCCCATCAGAATGGTGGCGGATCAGGCTCGAGTGGATGTAGGTGGTGCGGCCGTGGTAATTCGAACACATGTTCGATGATAGCAGGTTGTCCCGTGCAGGGGGCAAGTCAGGGCTGGAAGCAGGCACGGCACCGACGACCAGACCATCGCAAGGAAGATCTCAACTGTGCGGTGAACGCGATCACGTTGATGGCAGTTCCTTGCAGACGGCGACCCGAGCATCGGTGCGGTCCTGCACTCGCCAGGGCTGGCGAGGGGCGCGACTTACCCGGGCCTCCTTACTGCTCTCCCTGCTCGCCGCGCAGGAAGCGCTCAAGCTCAGCGGCGAGCTCGTCGCCTGATGGAAGACCCGAGAAGTCGGGCGGTGCGGCCGCCTCACCGTCGAACGCGGCCTCGAGACCACTCACGAGATCCCGGTATTCCGCACTGTTGGCAACAATTTCGTCGATTTGGTGCAACACACTGTCAGCTGCGGCATGCAACTCCCCAGCGTCGAGCTTCAGCCCGGCGACGGCTGCCAGCGCATCGACGAGTGCGGCGGAGGCCGCCGGGTAAGGGATGGCTGCCAAGTAGTGGGGCACCCGCGCCCACACCCCGATGGCGGGGATACCCGCGGCGGCGAAACCTTCCTGCAGCGCCGTCTGGATCCCGGCTGGCATCTCGGCGGTGCCAGCGACCACGCCCACCTGCGCCGCCAGCTCAGCCGCGGTAGCGATCGCCATCAGACTGATCGGGCGGGTGTGTGGAACAGGAGCGGCGTAGGCGCCAAGACCGACCACTAGTCGCACTCCCAGTTGCGTGGCTAGGCCCACGACGGCCCGGACAAAGGCATGCCACGCCATGTTGGGTTCGGGTCCCATCAAGACCAACACACTGCTCCCTGCGGCGTCTTGACCGGCCCGCAGCTGGATCTCGGGCCAGCTCAAATGATCGACGACGCCGTCGGAGATTCGTACGATCGGACGACGAGACCGGAAATCGATGAGCTCGTCCGAACTGAATGTGGCCAGCACCTCAGTCGGGATCGTGTCGAGAATATGAGCGATGGCCGCTTGGGCTCCCAGCCCCGCGTCGACCCAGCTCTCCGTCGCGAGGAGCAGCACCGGCGACTCCAGCGAGCGGTGAGAGTGCAGCTCGTAGAGAGATGACATCATCGGAGCCTATTGCCTACACGCACGCTCCGGTGAGGCGCTTGTTCGACGAAGTCATCGCCGATGTGCCATCGCCACCGCGGCACTCGCCGACGGCGACACCCGTGGTCGCCACTGCCCGACGCCCGCAGGCCCTGAATGAGCTGATCGCCACGCACCCGGATCAGGTCGAGGCCCTGACTCGACGTGCTCATCAACAACGCCGGCCGTACCCAGGTCGGTGCCCTAGAGGAGACGGTGCCCTGGAGGAGACGACAGAACAGGCCACCGTCCACCACCGTCACTCATAGATCCCTTCAACCCACCAGCGGCCGGTCTCGCAGGCCAGCAGCACCGCGAGGGGTTCGGCGGCACGCCCGGCGGGTTCGGCGTCGAGTACCGCCTGCAGTCGCGCGCAGCGCCGCCCTCCACCGGGCTCCCACCAGCGCTCCTCGAGCGGCCAGGGCCCGGCCCAAGTCAACACCCGACGCGGCGGGTTCCCGTCCACCGCGATCCGGTACGGGACACCGGTGAGCCTTCCGCGCCCGCTTACCTTGACGGCGCGTCCGGCATCGTCAAACACCTCGGCAGGCAGCGTACGGGCGGGCACCCGGGGCGGGGAAGGGGCAGGCAGCCGGCCCGGCCAGGGAGGGTCCGCATCGTGCGCCGGAATCGGGTCGTCTCCCCAGGGCACCAGGCGCACCCGGTCGGTGGGCCCCCGGCCACCGCCGAGCACTCCGATGAGGACTGCCTCGGGCCCTAGCATCCCCTGCACCCGGACCAGGGCCCGGCCGGCCCGCTCGTCATCTTCCCCCGACTCCCCCCACAGCCCACGCTGCAGGGCCTGGCCGCCGATCACCTCCTCCGGGATCAACTGGAGCAGCGTGATGCCCGCGCTGGGGTGTGATCCACGGGAAGTGAGCCAGCCGTCCAGCTGCCAGCGCACCCGATCGGCGATGCCGGATGCGGTCAACGGCCCGGCACAGCGCCACACCCGGTGCAGCTCCTCGCCCGCCTCGGTGCAGGCGCTGATCCCGAGCCGGACACAGGCCAGACCGCGGGAGGCCAGTGCGGTGTGCAGTTGCCCCGCAGGTTCCCGGGAGGCGAATGCCGCCGCATCAACCCGTTCCAGCGACGGGTCGAACCGGCGGGTGACGGTGAGATCGACCGGCGGGTCGCGGCGAGCCAGCGGGCGCTCGTCGAGCCCCCGGGCAAGCCGGTGCGCCCGCACCCCGTCGAGGCCGAACCGGGAGGCGACGTCGTCGACAGGCAGGGCGGCGAACGCGCCGAGGGTGCGCAGCCCCAGCCGGTGCAGCAGATTCACCAGTGCGGCCCGATCAGCTGCAGTCCGGCCAACCCCGGTGACGGCGGGCTGGTGCAGCTCGGCGATGCTCAGCATGGCGAGAAAGCCGGCCGAACTATCCGGTGGCACCAGAAGGCCACGATGCGCGGCCAGGGTCGCGGCGAACAGACCGTCGGCGATGCCGACCTGGCATTCCACCCCGGCCTGCGCAGCGACCACATCGACGATCCGCTCGGCCACCGTGGGTTCGCTACCGAAGTACTGGGTTGGGCCCCGGGCCGGCACCGCGACCAGTCCGGGATGCACCACCTCCACGCCGGGCGCCAGAGTCTCAACCGCGGCAACCACCGGCTCGAATACCCGGGCGTCCCGTTCCGGATCGTCGGCGAGCACGACCAGCTCCGGGCAGCGGCCCTGCGCCTCACGGCGGCGTTGCCCACGGCGCACCCCCTGTGCCCGAGCAGCCGCCGAGCAGGCTACCACCCGGTTAGCGGCCACCACCGCTACCAGTGTCTGCGCAACCAAGCCCTCAGCGGCCGCACCAGCCACCGCAGGCCAGTCCGGGCACCAGACCACCACCACCCGGACCGGCGCCATCAACTCACCGCTCTACTCGACGGGGCCAGGTCCGCGAGCACCTCCGCCACCGGGCCGCCGGGACCGGGCAGCAGCAAGCGAGCGGTGCGAAGCCGGGCCGCCGCACCGCGGCCCATTGCGTGCACCACAACCTCGCGGCTGCGCAGCCGCCCATATCCGGCCTCGGCGCCATACCAGGTCTCGGCACGGCAGTCCAGCGCGACTTCCGCGCCCGGCCATCGACCGAGCGGGAGCAGTACCGACCCACGCTGCCAGGCCCTAGCAGCCAGGGATCGCCGAGCGCCGGGGGACATCCGGTCCGCGCCGGCCAGCGCCACCAGACCCACCCCGTCAAGCAAGGCCGCGGCCACCGGTGCCGGATCCGACCCAGGTCGAGGGACCAGAGCCAGCCGCTGCACCACCACCCCCGCTTCGGCTGCGGCCACTATCCCGAGGTCGCCGACACCGATCACCGCGGCCCAGGCCCCCTGCGCCGTGGCCGCGGACAGCAGCGCCAGCAGTAACGCCATCGAGCCGTGCACCGCGATGACCGACCCTCGGCGCAGTCCACCGCCAGGCAGCAGCGGCGCGAGCGGTTCAACCACCGGAAACGGCGGCCGACCACCGGGGGCGTCGAGCCGCTTCCCCAGCGTCGAGGCGGGTACCACCGGTACCCGTTGCAGCACCGACGCGACGCCCGCACTCACCATTCCGCGGCCTCCCAACGAGTGGATGCGGCGTCAAGCCGCCGCATCCAGATCCGCCGCGGGGAAGGCAGCGCATGTATCGAACATGTGTTCGATTACTAGTTAACCCGAGTAGTCGGGCACCGTCAACCGCCGTCTCACTTCATGTCCGCGCAGGTGAAGCGAAGCGCCGCTTCCCAATCTAGAAAGCCGCCACCGATGAGGTCTGCGACATCCTCGCCGAGCTGTTCTCGCAGCGACATGGCGTAACGGTCGACCTGCCGGCGCTCACTGTCCTGCCGAGTCCCCGTGAAGTAAACGTGCCGCTTCCCGGCGGCGAAGTGGGTCAGCAAGGAGGCCTTCACGAATCTGTCAATGTAACACACTTAATCTATGAGCCATCTTCGACTGCCAGCCCTGGACCTTCCCGCCGGGTTGCTGACGCGCCTGCGCCGGTTAACGGAAGCGAGCGGGTCGCCGGGGGTGATATACGCGCGGATCTCCGAGGACCGGGAGGGCGCCGGGCTGGGCGTGGAACGCCAGCTAGAAGATCAATGCGTGCTGTTCGACCAGCTCGGCCTACGCCTGGCGGGCGTGTACGCCGATAACGACCTCTCTGCCTTCACCGGTAAGCCCCGGCCGGACTACCTGGCGATGCTCGCCGATTTGGACGCGGGCCGGGCCCGGGTGGTCACCGCGTGGCATACCGACCGGCTGCATCGCAGCCCCAAAGAGCTGGAGACCTATATTGACCTTGCTGAGCGGCGGGGGGTGGTGACGCACTCGGTGAAGGCCGGTCCGCTGGATCTGGCGACGCCCTCCGGCCGGGCGGTGGTCCGCACGCTGTGCGCATGGGCGCGGTTTGAGAGCGAGCACAAGGGCGAACGGGTCCGCGCCGCCCGGCGCCAAGCCGCCGAGCAGGGCCGCTGGCAAGGGGGGTGCCGACCCTTCGGGTTCGAGCCGGATGGCACCACCATCCGCCCCGCCGAAGCCACCGCTATCGCCCAGGCCAGCGAGGCCATTGTGGCCGGGACCAGCCTGCGCAGCGTCGTACGCGACCTCAACAACACGGGACATCGCACCGCCTGGGACAAGGAATGGACCACTCAGGCGGCCCGGGACATGCTGCGCCGGCCCCGCAACGCCGGTCTCACCACCTACGGCGCTGAGACCTTCCCCGCCACCTGGCCCGCCATCGTGCCCGAAGCCACCTGGCGCGCGGTGGTGTCCATCCTCAGCAACCCCCAGCGACGCACCACCCTCGGCAACCGGATCAAATGGCTAGGCAGCGGACTGTACGTGTGCGGCGCCTGCGGCCAGCCCGCGCTGCGAGTCTCCCGAACGGGGAACCACCAGCACCCCACCTACCGGTGCAAGGCCCAGGAGAACACCGGCCACAGCGGCGGGCACGTCACCCGCGCCGCGCCACCGCTCGACGACTACGTCGAGCGGATCATCGTGGCCCGCCTGCAACAACCCGACGCCACCACCCTGCTCACCACCCCGACCGATTCCAAGCTGGACACCACCGCGCTGCACACCGAAGCCGCCGCCATCGGCCAACGCCTCACCGACTTCTCCGCCGCCTTCGCCGAAGGCGTGATCACCCTGGCCCAACTCCGCACCGGCACCGGCAAACTCCGCGCCCGGCTCACCGAGATCGAAGACACATTGACCGCCGCCGCAGCAGTCAACCCGCTCGCCGGACTCGCCGGGCAACCCAACATCGCAGAAATCTGGTACGGAACCACCCCGGACCGCTCCGGCGGGCTCGACGTGGGCCGGCGCCGTGCCGTGCTCGCCACCCTGCTCACTGTCACCGTGCTGCCTACCGGCAAGGGCAGACGCCCCAACGGCTCCTATTTCGACCCCACCGGAATCCACCTCGAATGGAAAACACACCGATCACACCCCGCTCCCTGCGCGGAGAGGTTCTCCCCACGATCGCAGCGCGATGAGTAGTGAAAACAGCGCTGTAGAGGGTTGTTTCCCCCTCACTTCATCACCTCACCTCGCCGGAGGTGATGACAGGCGGGGGAACCGAAGGGGGAAGTCACCGGG
>JAFAXZ010000032.1 GCA_019240665.1 Pseudonocardiales bacterium
CCTCGTGGTGACCACCGCCGGGTCGTTCACCCTGGTGGGAATCGCCGCGGTGGTGTCGCTGCTGTGGTTTCGCCGGGAACTGCGTGGCGAGGGCATCCGGCTGCGGTTCGGCGCTGTGGTCGCGGGCTGAGCGCTGTCTGCTGAACCCAGTTGGCTGAAACCCAGTCGGTTGAAACCCAGCCAGCTTGAACCCAGCCTGTTTAGCCGAATCGCCTGGCCAGCCGGTGGAACAGCTCGGGAACCGCACCCTGCAGCCGGGCGGGCACCGTAAGCCAACGCGGCACGAACACCTCCGCTTCGTCCCGTTCGAGGGCCTGGAGTAGCGCCGATGCCACTGCGGCGGGGTCGACCTGGCGGGGGAACCGGCGGTCGTAGGCCAGTCCGCGGTGGTCGAAGAACGGGGTGCGCACCGCGCCGGGTAGCACCGTGGTGACGCCGATCCCCTCGCCGGCCACCTCGTGGCGGACGCTGGCCGCAAAGGTCCGCAGCCCGGCCTTCGTCGCAGCGTAAACCGCCTCCCCACCGACGCCCACCGCCGCGATCGAGGACACGAACACCAGGTGTCCGCGCCCGCGCTCCCGCATCCCGGGCAGCGCGGCGCGGGCCAGGCGCAGCGGGGCGAGGAGGTTCAGCGCGACCAGTACGTCGAGATCCGGCTCAGCCATCGTCGCCAGGTCACCGGCCCACCCGCGGCCCGCCGAATTCACCAGCAGGTCGACGCCCGCCGCGGCATCAGCGGCCCGGGACAGACCGTCGGTGCTTGACAGATCAGCGACCAGAGCGCGAGCCCCGGTGCGGCGCGCCAGCGCCTCCAACCGGTCGGAGTCCCGGCCGAGCACCACCACCCGGCAGCCGGCCGCGGCGAGCCTCTCGGCAATGGCCGCACCAATGCCCGACGATCCGCCGGTGACTAGGGCTTTCCACCCGGTAATCATCCCCAGGTGGCCTGGCCCTTTCGATCTCTGGGCGAGCTGGCGTCACTCTGCGTCGCTGATTCGATCTCCTGACGTAGTTGGGTGCCGCGGTATGCCAGCAGGACGACACTGCCGATCAGGACCACTGCCGAGATTGCCTGGCCAGCGAGCGCAGCGGACGAGCTGTCCACCTGTTCCCCCAGCCAGTTCACCCCGATCGCCACGCCGACCAGCGGATCCACGATCGTGATGATGGCCAGCGCCGGGGCGATGAGGGTGCCCTGCTGGAAGGTGTTCTGGCTCAGCAGGAATCCCATCGGGCCTACCGCGCAGACCACGTAGAGCACCGGGTGGCTGAAGGGCTCGACGAATCCGCCGTCCCGGAACTGGCCGGTGACCACCTTCATCAGTCCGGCGGTGAGACCGTACAGCACACCGGTGGCCGCTGCCAGCGCTGCGACGTGAACAGCCCCGGAGAACCGGGCGGCCACGGCGAGACACCCAAGGACGATCACACCCAGCGTGATGGCCAGCGGCAACAGTGTCCAACCGTTGTTGGCAAGTTGCGTGGTGGCACCGGTCGGCCGGACGAACACCAAGAAGGCGGACAAGCCGGCCACACATCCCAGCGAGCCGAGCACAATCAGCCGGTCCACCCTGCGATGGGCCAGCAGCGCCGAGAACACCGCACCGAACAGCACGCCGGTCACCAGTAGCGGCTGCACCAGCACCAGCGGGCCGAATGCGAGGGCAACGAGTTGCAGGCTCAGGCCCACGATGACGGTCCCTATCCCCAGCACCCACACCGGTCGGCGGATCAGCTCCAGTATCAGCCGCGGGTCGAGCGTGCCCGTGGTCGGCACCTGCTTGGTGGCGCGCTGCTGGACCGCGCTGGCGAGTCCGAAACTCGCCGCCCCGGCCACCGCGGCCGGCACCGCGGCGAAGAACACCGTCGACGTCGAGTTCGACACGCCTCACTCCTGTGTTGTTTCCTGAGCTGTCTGGTGCCTTTTCTGAGCGCCCGAGGCATCGGTCACCAGATCGTCGAAGGCCCGACGCAGCGTGTCAGCGAACTGACTCGCGCCGGGGAGCAGCCCGGTGTCTGTGCTCACTCCAACGCCGATCATGTCTCCCCAGGTCAGGAAACCGATAGCCAGTCCGACACCCTCCGCGAGTGGCAGCACCGGGAACACCGAGACGACTCGGGCTCCCCTTACATAATGCGATTTTCGCGGCCCTGGCAACACCGACGTGATGAGGTTGAAAAACCGCCGCCGGTAAATCGAGCGCACCAGCGTGGCGTGCAGCGGGGCTGGCAGGCGGCCCAGCGCGTCGACGACGGCTTGGGCGGCGACTGGCTGATCGGCACGTTCCAACCTGGTCAGCGCGTCCGCCACCGCCACAACCCGCCAGCTCAGCGGCATCGGCCCGACCGGCAGGTCCAGGGCGAGGGCGGCCGTATGGTTGCCCCGGTACCACGTGTTCCCGCGATGGTCCCCGTCATGGTCGTCGCCGCTAGCCCGCCGGAGGGCGTGGGTGGTCCGGGGAACCATCGCCCGCAGCCGATCGCCCACCGCGGTCCCGGCCGGGTCGATACGGTGCAGCGTCTCGCCAGCCAGGGCGAGTAGCAGCGCGGTCGTGCCCACTCCGTGCTCCCGGGCGGTGGCCCGCACCGCGACCGCGGGCAGCTCCACCATGGCGTAGTCCCGGGCTGGGCTGCTCGGGCCGACCGGCCCACCAGGCGGTGCGGAGCCCGCTGTAGCCAGGCTCACCAGGCCTCGGAACACGCGGCCGGCGTGGACGGCCCTGGCCCGCCAGCTTGTCGCGAAACGGTGTCCGAAGCGTGAAGATCCGACGTGTGAGGATCCGGGGTGCGAAACTGTGGCGTGCGACGCGTCTGAGAAGGCTCGGGGCTCTTCCCGGTCAGAGAGCAGCCCGAGCAGGGTGGCGGTGACGGCCAGCCCGTCGCCCAGGCTGTGGTGCATCTTCGCCAGCACCATGGTCCGCCCGGTGTCGGCGTCCTGCACGACCTCCAGTTGCCACGGCGGCCGGTCCAGCGGCACCGGAGCGCCGAAGAACTCCCGCAGGGCCGCCGAGGCGGGCACGCCGTGGGCTGCGCCGACCGTTCGAGCGCGCAGGTGAGCGCCGGGGTCGATGTCGTCGACGGGGAGCCAGCGCGGCCGTCGACCCGGCCGCAGATCCAGCTGGCGGCACAACATGGGCAGGGCGGGCACCCGGTCGGTGATGCGCCCCGCCAGGTCGCTGGCGAGCTGCTCCGGCGACCTGGCGGGGCACTGCCCACCGCCGGCTGAGCCGGCAATCAGATCACCGCCGGCTGAGCCGGCAATCAGATCACTGTCCAGCAGCAGGATGGCGCCGAGCTGCTGGGCAACCGTGGGCGTGGCGGCGAGGGCGAAGAAGGCGTCCGGCGCGGACAGTGGGCGGGCGCCGTGGTGACGGGGCAACCCGGGTAGGGCGGCGATCTCGGCCTTGAGGTCGAGAGCACCGATATGGGTGAGCGCGCGCTGCTCGGCGTGGGCGAGCCGCGCGGGCTGCGCCGCGAGCCCGCGCAAGGCGGTGACCAGCTCCGCCGGTCCTGCGCACAAGGTTGCCAGCCCGGCCTGCGCCATCAGCTCCGCATTGGCCTTGCCGTGCCCGGCGATCGGCTCGAACATCAGTACCGCCCGTCCGCACGCCACGGCCTCCAGTGCCGTCGCGCCGCCGGCGTTGGTCACCACGACGTCCGCGGCCGCGGTCAGCGCCGGCATCTCGGAGGTCCAGCCCAGCGGCACCAGCCGCTGCGCCGGGCTGTGTGCCATCAGCTTGGCGCGCGCGACCAACCGGGCGCGCAGCGCCTCGTTGCGCCCGCAGGCCACCACCACGCAGACCTCCGGGCCGGCGGCCAGCCCGGCCGCGACCGCGCGCTCCACCGAGCCGAACCCGAGGGAACCGCAGGAGATCAGCACGACCAGGCGGTGCTCGGGCAGACCACAGCGCCGCCGCGCCTCGGTCTTGACGGCCGGGCGGAACGCGGAGACGACTGGGGGCGCCCCGACCGCTCCCCGCGCGTCGGGCCGTGCCCGGTACATCGCCCGTAAGCTCGGCTCGCTCGCCACGTAGTGCAGGTCGACCTCGGGATAGACCCAGAACGGGTGCGGCGCGAAGTCCGAGATGATTGCCGCGACCGGTACGTCGAGACCGCCGCGGCGCCGGATCCAGTCCAGTCCCGCGGTGCCCAGCGGGTAGGTCGACACCACCAGGTCCGGCCGGTACTCCTTGATGATCGGCGCAAGCCGACGGCCGCTCCACACCCCGACGGCCCGGCAGGACGACGCGGCGAACCAGCGGTGGCGCCACAGGGAGCGGTAGAAGAAGTCATAGAGCCAGGGGGTGGTGTCCACGTTGACCCGGTAGATCCAGCGGAATCCCGGGCCGACCCACCGACCCATCTCCGCCAAGGTGTCCACCCGGTGGATCTTGCAGCCGGGCCAGAGCTGCCGGGCCCGCTCCTCGACCGCTCGGGCGGTCGCGTTGTGGCCCTCGCCGATGGTGGCGCTGACCACCAACAATCGTTGGGGGAGCAACCTTTGCGGAGACACCACCTGCGCCTGCGTGGCGTTCACCGGTGCTCCCTCGGCTCGGAGTGCTGGGCCAGTGGGTCGGATTCGGTGATCGCCGGACCCCACGCCAGCGCCAGCAACAACGCGGCGCGGGCGGCGGGGTCCTCCAGCGCAGGCCCGAACAGCTCACGCAGCTGGGCCAGCCGGTATCGCACCGTCTGCGGGTGCACGTGCAGCTCGTCGGCCACCGCCTTGCGGTTGCCCATGTTCATCAGCCAGGACTTGAGGGTCTCCAACAGCCGGTCGCGGGTGGACTCGGGCAGCGCGGCGAGCGGGGCCAGGTACTGCCGGCGCAACGCCGCCAGCAGCCGGTCGTCGCGGTGCACCACCATCGTGTCGAGATGCTCGTCAACGAACAGCGGGTCGTCGGGCAGCACACTGGCCTGCTGGAGCCGTACCGCGTGCTCGGCGAGGCTCACACTGGCCGGCAGCCGGTCCAGCGGCACGGTGGCGCCCACCACGGCCCCGGCCCCGCGCAGCGCGGTCGCCAACCGCTTGCGTTGTCCGGGGCCTTCGGGATCCGGCACGATCGCCACCAGCATCTTTGGTCGCCGCAGCCGCAGGCAGGAATCGTCCAGGCGGTCCAGCAGCGCCCGCCCGACCTCGTTATCCGGTTCGATCAGGACGACCGCGGCCTGCCGGGGCAGCGACCACTCGGCCCGGGCCGCCGCCGCTCGGACAGCCGCCGTGTCGCAGCGGTCCGACAGCAGCAGTTCAGCCAGCTCGTCACGCAATCGCTCGCGGACCTGCCCAGCGGTCGTCTGCGCCTGGATGTATCCCCGCCACGACGCTGAGGACAGCTGGTCCACGGCGGCGAACACGGCCGCCGCCAGCCCGGCTAGCGCCTCGGCGGGAACGCCGAGCTGCAGGGCTGTGTCGGCGACGTGGCGCCAGGCCACCGCCGCGCCGGTCCGGTAAGTGGCCAGCAGCGGGGTCACTTCCCGTTTCTGCTGATAGTGGATGCGCCCGATCTCCTCGAACAGGGCCTGCTCCACCCCGGACGCCAGCTGGGGCGCCGCCGTCGACGGGTCCTGCTCGGCCAGCGCGACCAGCCGGGCGATGAATCCCTCGGCGGCGCCGAGGATCTCCTCGAAGCCTTCGGCGAGGAACCCTGCGTAGTCCGGTTGCTGTTCGGTGAGCAGCTCACGGACCTCAGCCAGGATGGCCGGCAGCCGATTCACAATCGCGGTGACCAGGTCGTGTAGCCGTATGCGGTCTTCCCCGGTGTCCATGGCCCCTTACCCCCCTCAGCGCGTCCCTCGATAGTCCTGGATACCCCGAATGCAATTCCATGACGTTTACTCACATGTGACAACTTGATGGCCTGAGAACTGACAACTCGGGTGCAGAAACACCCCAGTTGGTGGCCTGAAGATGGCGTCATGGCAACGGTCCCGGATCTGGGTGCGCTCGGGCGCGATCGTGCGCTGCGTCGCCAGCAGCGTGCTGAGAACTTTCCCGTTGCGCTCCGGCTGCTGCCCCGGCGGCTGCGGGTCAATCTCGTCGCAGTGTATGACGTCGCCCGGGTCATCGACGATCTGGGGGACCGGGCCGCGGGGGACCGGACGGCGCTGCTGACGGAGTTCGGGCAGGACCTCGAGCGGGTTTGGGAAGGTGGGCGGCCCGAGCATCCGGTGCTGCGAGCCCTGGTGCCAGCGGTGCAGGCCTGCGGGCTGGACCGCGAACCGTTCGAGCGTCTGGTGCAAGCCAATCTGATTGACCAGCGAGTCCACCGGTATGCGACCTACGCCGAACTCCGTGGCTACTGCGCGCTGTCAGCTGAGCCGATCGGCCGGGTCGTGCTCGCCGTGTTTGGAATAAGCGCTGCTGGAATAGGCGCTGCTGGAATAGGCACTGCTGGGGTGGGCGCTGCTGGGGTGGGCGCTGCGGGGGTGTCCGATCCGGCCGCAACCGAGTACTCCGACCGGATCTGCACCGCTCTTCAGCTGATTGAACACTGGCAGGATGTCGCCGAGGACCGCCGAGCCGGTCGGGTGTACCTCCCCCAGGAAGATCTCGCCGCTTTCGGGGTGGCCGAGGCTGAGCTCGACGGCACGGTCGTCTCCCCGGCGCTGCGCCGGTTGATGCTCTTCCAGATCACCCGGGCGGCGGAACTGCTCGACTCCGGTGCCCCCCTGGTCGGGCTGCTGCGCGGGTGGGCGCGGCTGGCCGTGGCCGGCTATCTGGCCGGTGGGCGCGCCGCTCTCGATGCCTTACGCCGCGCACACGGCAACGTGTTAGCCGGCCCTCCACTGCCCCGCCGCCGCGACCTCCTCCACCACCTACTGCACCTGCTCCTCCACCCTCCCGCGCCCGAGCCCAACAGCGCTGCGGCCCCCGAGTTCGACAGCAGAGCTGGGAAATCCCGCCCCTACCGCTCTGCTGTCGAACTCGGGGCAGTGCGAGCTGTTGCGCGGAGGAAAGGGGGGGTGATGCGGGGTGAGGGTGGGTGGGGCCTTTGAGGTGTGTGAGGCGATCACTCGGACGCAAGCGCGCAACTTCTATTACGGCATCCGGTTGCTGCGGCCGGACAAGCGTGCGGCGCTGTGCGCGGTGTATGCGCTGGCTCGACGGATCGACGACATTGGCGACGGCGATCTGTCCCAGGGTGACAAGCTGGCCGCGCTGGCCGCAGTGCGTGGCTCGTTGGCTGACTTGGCCCATCCCGGGGACGACCCGGTGCTTACCGCAGTCGCCGATCTGGTAGCTCGCCTGCCCCTGCCGCTGGGTGCCTTCGACGAGCTGGTCGGCGGAGTGGAGATGGACGTGCTGGGGCGGCGCTACGCCGACTTCGACGAGCTGGTCGAGTACTGCCAATGCGTGGCTGGCGCGGTGGGGCGGCTGTGCTTGGCGGTGTTCGGCAGCCGTCCTGACCCCCGGGCACCCGAGTACGCCGACGCGCTGGGGGTCGCCCTGCAGCAGATCAACATCCTGCGAGACATCCGGGAGGACTTCGGCATTGAGCGGGTCTACCTGCCCCAGCAGGACCTGGATCGGTTCGGTGTCCAGCTGACTCTAGACGATCAGGGCGCTCTGGTTGACTCCGACGGCCGACTCGCCGCGCTGATCCGGCACAGTGCGCAGCGCGCGCGCCAGTGGTATCAGCACGGGCAGCGCCTGATCCCGCTGCTCGACCGGCGCAGCGCGGCATGTTGCACCGCGATGTCCGGGATCTACCTGCGGCTGCTGGATCGCATCGCCGAGCAACCCCGCTTGGTGTTCGATCGGCGGTTGTCGCTGTCCGGGTGGCAGAAGGCGGAGGTGGCGATGCGAGCTCTCACGGGGTTGCCGGTGTCGGGGTTAGCGCAGTCGGGGTCGTCGACATCGGGGTTGTCGGCATGACCCGGCGGGTCGCGGTGATCGGTGGTGGCTTGGCGGGCATCACCGCGGCGCTGCACTGCGCCGACGCGGGCTGCCAGGTCACCGTCTTCGAGGCCCGGCCGCAGCTGGGCGGCCTGACCCACTCGTTTCGCCGTGGTGAGCTCCGGGTCGATAACGGTCAGCACGTATTCCTGCGCTGCTGCACATCCTACCGGTCACTACTGCGCCGGCTCGGAGTAGCCGGTCGCGTTGAGTTGCAGCCGCGGCTGGCCATCCCGGTCCGCTCACCTGCTGCGCCCCGGTCGGTGTGGCTGCGCCGCACCGCTCTGCCCGCGCCGCTGCACCTGGCCGCCTCGCTGCTGCGCTACCGCCCGCTGAGCACCCTGGAGCGGGTGCGGTTCGCGCTGGCCGCGGTCGCGTTACGGCGGGTCGACCCGACGCACCCGGGAACCGACGAGCAGAACTTCGGCACCTGGCTGCGCCGACACGGGCAGAGCGATCATGCCATCGCCGCGCTGTGGGAGCTGGTCGGGGTGGCCACCCTGAACGCGCGGGCGGATCAGGCCTCGCTCAGCCTGGCCGCCACGGTGTTCCAGGAAGGCCTGCTCACCGACGCCGCCGCTGCGGACATCGGCTGGTCGCTGGTGCCGCTGCGGGAGCTGCACGGCGATCCGGCGCTGTCCTGTCTCGGTGCGGCGGGCGCCGAGGTGCGCACTGGCGTCACGGTGCGGGGCATCGAGCCTCGCGGTGGGCTGATTGCCGGCTCGGCCGGCGGTGGGCTGATTGCCGGCTCGGCCGGCGGTGGCTGGCAGGTCATCACCGACGGTGCCCGCATGAGGGCTGAAGCGGTGATTCTGGCCGTGCCGCCGGCCGCGGCGGAACAGCTGCTGCCAGCGGGCAGCGTGACGCTGCCGCCCGGCTGGTCACAGCGGTTGGGCAGCGCCCCCATCGTCAACGTGCACGTGGTGCTCGACCGACCGGTGCTCGACGAGCCGTTCATCGCTGGGGTGGACACGCCTGTGCAGTGGGTCTTCGACCGCACTGCGCAGTCCGGCCTGGAGCGCGGGCAGTACCTGGCAGTGTCGCTGTCCGCCGCGGATGACCTGGTGAACACCCCGACGGCGGCGCTGCGGGAGCAGTTTCTGCCGGAGCTGGCCGCGCTGTTGCCCGCCATGCGCGATGCGCAGGTGCGCGACTTCTTCGTCACCCGGGAACGGCACGCGACGTTCCGGCCGGCTCCCGGCACCGCAGCGCTGCGGCCACCGGCGGTGACCGCAGCCCGGGGGCTGTTCCTGGCCGGCGCGTGGACCGCCACCGGCTGGCCGGCGACGATGGAGGGCGCCGTGCGCAGCGGAGCAGCGGCCGCCACCGCCCTGCTGGCCCAGAGCCCGACGGACGTTCCCGCGGAGGCGGCATTGTGACCGCCGATGTGTTCCCCGCTGCTCGCGTGGCGCCCAGCGCGCTGCGCCGGGCCCGGGACGCCGTGGCACCCGCCACACGGGCTTTCATCGCCCGACTGGACGACACCAGCGCAGCGATCGCTTCCTACCATCTCGGGTGGACCGACGTCGGTGGTGCGCCGACCCGCGCTGGTGGGGGGAAGGCCGTCCGCCCCGCCCTGGCCACGCTGTCAGCGCAGGCTGCCGGCGCTCCGGCGCAGGTGGGCATCCCCGGCGCGGTCGCCGTCGAGCTGGTGCACAACTTCTCCCTGGTACACGACGACGTGATGGACGGTGACACCGAACGCCGGCACCGGCCCACGGTGTGGGCGGTGTGGGGCGCCAGCAGCGCGATCCTGACCGGCGACGCGCTGCTGGCGTTGGCTCAGGAAGTACTGCTGGAGGGCGCCTCGCCGCACCGGGCCGCCGCCGCCCGGCTGCTCGCCGAGGCCACCCGCCACCTGATCCGCGGCCAGGTGCTGGACGTGGCGTTCGAACGACGTAAGGACGTCACGCTGGTGGAGTGCCTGGACATGGTGTCGGGTAAGACCGGCGCCCTGCTGTCGGCCAGCGCGGCGATCGGCGCGGTGCTGGCCGGCGCTCCGGCGGAGGTGGTGAACGCGCTGTCCACCTTCGGTGCCCAGCTGGGTATCGCCTTCCAGCTGGTGGACGACCTGCTGGGTATCTGGGGCGATCCGGCGATCACCGGCAAGCCGGTGTTCTCCGACCTGCGCTCGCGCAAGAAGACCCTGCCGGTGACCTACGCGCTCACCCATGGCGGTCGCCCCGGGCGTGAGCTGGCCGATTGGCTCGCCGGTTCGGATCTCGCCGGATCCAACCCCGCTGGATCCGACCCCGCTGGATCCGACCCTGCTGGATCCGACCCTGCTG
>JAFAXZ010000062.1 GCA_019240665.1 Pseudonocardiales bacterium
CTTGGCTTTGCCCAGGTAGCGCTCGGTGACCCGATCTATCGCGACGTGATACGGCATGATCAAGTGCGCGTCGGCGGAGACGAGCAACCGCTCGGTGTCTACGTGACGAGTTTCCAGACCGGCCAGCTCGTCGAGCAGCACGCCGGGATCCACCACCACGCCGTTGCCGATGACATTGGTCACGCCCGGGGTGAGGATGCCCGACGGGATGAGATGCAGCGCGAAGTCCTGCCCGTCAGGCAGCACCACGGTGTGGCCCGCGTTGTTACCCCCCTGGTAGCGCACCACCCACTGGGTCCGTTCACCGAGCAGGTCGGTGGCCTTACCTTTGCCTTCGTCGCCCCACTGGGCACCGATGAGCACGATCGCCGGCATGTGGTACTCCAACAACAACGGGGGAACAACAGATGGAGGGAACAACAACGGGGACTCGCCGCGCTGATGCGCCGAAGCGAGCGTAGACCCAGGAGGTGGGGATTGGTCGGTGCCGTGGTACTGAGCTGCGGGTCCGCCCGATGGCCCGGTGCTGAGGGTCCTGCGGTGACAGCGGTGCCGGCCCGCCCCGAGCGCGCGGAGCTCGACGAGATACTGGCAGGCCTGGACGGTCGCCGTCTGGTGGTCTGCGGCACCGACGCCGACCTTGCCGCGGTGTTGCTGCGGCTGCTGCGCACCGGGGTTGTCGAAGCCGTGCCGGTGGGATACGTGCCGTCCTCGGCGTCCTCGGCGGTGGCCCGGCTCTGGGACCTGCCGACGGCGCCCTCGACGGCGGCCGACATCGCGCTGCGCGGCGAACCGGACCGGGTGCCCCTGGTGCGTGACGACTCCGGTGGTGTGCTGGTAGGGCTCGGCGTGGTGCGACCGCTGGACGGAGTGGTCTACTGCGACGACGAGGTGGTGCTGCGCGGGCGGGCCTCCCGGCTGGAGGTGGCGCCGGACCGCGCGCTCGGGCTGGTGGTCCGAGTGGTGCGCGGCGGGCTGCTTCGACGCCGGGTGCGGCAGGCCGCTGGGCGCGCCGTGCAGCTGGGTTGCCGGCCCACCGGCGTGTGGCGCGACGGTGTTGCCGGCCGCACCACCGACCGCTGGACCTGGTACCGGCACGCCGAGAACTGGCGCCTGGTCCGGGGTTGATCTCCGGCGTGTCTTACGGTGTCCGTGACATCCGCGTGTTCGACTCGGTTGCCAGGGGTGGTGCCGATGGCCACAGCGACCTCGGCACGCCAGCTCGGAAGGAGGCGTCATGACCGCCGCCGAGCCACTGGGCGTACCCGGCCTGCCGCCTGTTCGCCTGCTGACCGCTGCGGAGTACGCCAAGCTCGGGGAGACCGGGTGGGGTTACACCGAACTCATGGAAGGCCGCATCCTGGTGTCGCCCAGCCCCACCGCGAAGCACAACATGGCTGGGCTCGCGCTGGCGATGCAATTGGTCCCGCAGCTGCCCGAGGGCGTGCGCGTCATCCAGGACGTTGATATCGATCTGGGGCTGGTTCCCGCGGATCAGCCTGGCTTGGTGCGCCGACCCGATCTGGTTGTGGTCGAGACCTCGGCGGTCAACCGGGTGGACCGCGACGGCGGACTGCTCAGCGCGGGAGACGTGCTGGTCGTTGTGGAGATCGTCTCCCCGGGTTCTCAACGTCTCGATTACGTCATCAAGCGAGGCGAGTACGCCGATGCCGGCATCCCCCGTTACTGGATCGTGGACCTCGACAAGCCGGTGTCCCTGCTGGACTGCCACCTCGCCGAGGACTTCGGCTACGCAGACTCCGGAGCCATCACAGGCACATTCACTCTTAGCTCACCGTTCTCCGTGCGGTTAGAGCTCGACCTACTGATCTGAACTGGCCGGGTGCGGTGCTGGCCACCTCGATGTCCACCTGGCCGAGCCAGCGCCGGGCGGATGTGACGCTGGCCGTGACCGCCGAAAATGGCCGCCACATCGAGCTCGACGCCCGCCGCATCCAGGATCCCGCTGTCTGAGACTAGACGCGCACCAGTAAGGCGCCCGGGTCGACGCTCATTCGTAACCCTCGTACTTCACCCACCAGGTCGCCGTCGAGTTGGGCCTGCTGTGGGGCCTCGGCGCTGATGATGACGGTGCGGCCTTGCCAGTGCTGCACTATCCGGTGGCCACGGCGGCGGCGGGCCAGCACCCGCGCGGTCACCGCCAGCCATCCGAGGATGCTCCTGGGCCCGATGGCCACCATATCCAGCAGCCCGTCATCCACTCTGGCCGCGGGCATCAACACCAGCCCGGCGAGAAGCTTGCCGCAGTTTCCCACCACCACCGTGCGGACTCGACGGGGCGGAACGATCCGGCCATCCACGGCCAGAGTGATCGAGGCGCTCGGGCCCCTCAGCGCGCGCATTCCGGAGACGAAATACGCCAGCGACCCCAGCCAGCCCTTCAACTCGTGGGTTGCCCCGGCCATGATCGCCGCGGCAAAGCCCACCCCGGCCATCACCATAAACACCTGCTCCTCGGCGCGGTCGTCGATGAACACCCGACCGACGTCGACCGCGCGGTTTGTCCCGGACAACGCAATCCGGGTGGCTTTGGCCGGGTCATCCAGCACAATGGCGAGGTTGCGCGCCAGCAGGTTGGCCGTACCCGTGGGCACCAGGCCCAGCGGGGTGCCCGATCCGGCGAGGACTCGCGCCACGTGGCGGACGGTGCCATCTCCGCCGCAGACCAGCACCACATCGGCGCCGGCGGCCAACGCGCTTGTGGCCTGACCGCCACCCGGGTCCTCGACGGTGGTCTCAAGCCACAGCGGTGGCGCCCACCCCAGCTCCGCGCACACCCTGGCGATCTGGGTGTGCAACTGCACCAGGTCATCGACGTGGACCGGGTTGACCACCACCGCCGGCAATGGGCCCCCCGGCAGTGAGTGAGGCCCCGGCTCGGATTTCACAGACGCTAAACATACGCCTGGTGATGGGCTCAAGCCGACGCGTCGACAGCAAGACCAAGTGGACCGGCACGGCACAAGGTTTAATCGGCCACGCCGTTAACGGCCAGCGCCGTGGCAACAGCGCCCCACAGCCACGGCTACGGTGCTCACCGTCCTCGAGTGCCGGCTACTCCCGTCGTGACGTTGGTTTTGATCACGTTGGAGACTAATTCTCGAGGCTCTTCGAAGTAGTCCATCACGATAATTCCAATGCGCCCTGGTGGGGATTCGGCCAGATAATCGTTGAGACGTGGGTTTATTTTCTTTGAGTAGCCGCGTGCCGTCAGTCCGACAGCGCTGGCAAATGTGATGTATAACTCATCCGGCTCACCATGTCTGGCCTTCTCTATGTGGGATATAACGAAGTTGAATTTGTCATCCTCTCCAGGGCCCTGATAACGATCTTCAATATCGTAGAATGGAGGTGTCGCACTTCTGAAGCACTGGTCTTCCGGCCAGTAGGAAAGGTCGAATCCAACGCCTTGGCCACCTCTAAATCTGCGTAACAAGACGATCCTACCGCGAACGTCTCCCAACCTTGTTTTGGATGTGAACGTAGGACTGGTGACCACAGAGTCGCGACCAGGGGAAGTGGCGGTGAAATTGTAGAATAGCGGGAGGTCCTCAATGCATTCCCATGTTTTCGCATTGAATGTATCTTCAAACGAGCGAGTGTTTTTGCCACAGCTTGCCGTGTCTGCTATGGGCAATTTGCAAAAAATCTGGGAAGGGGCGAATTTGCCGAGCGCGTCATCGAACCGACTCTCCTCATCTACTGACATCAATATAGTTTCAGAAGGGTACTGTCTCAGGAAGTTGAAGCAAATGGTCAGAATATCTACATAGCTGTTTTCCGTGCAGATAAGATCATGGTGTACGCAAAGGTTGTCCTGGTAGTGCGTAAACCTGATGTCTAGAAAGCGTATTCCCGCATTCAGTTGGTCGGGAAGATCCAGCTCCTGGGCCTTTCCGACTCCGAGCACTCCATGAACGCAGCAAGAATTATGTGTACCGGGAATACTCAGATTCATCACTGAAGCATCATCGGGAACATAACGCATCCAGGAAGTGTGAGTAATGAACTCGTCCATCATGTCCTTCCCGGTCGTCCACCACCGGACGCCCAGCGAACGAACACTCCTGCCACCCGTCACCGACAATGATCAAAGATCGGGGCTGTCCCCGTCAAGCACAGCGCACCGATCCCCAGCCCCTCCCGCGTCGCTGCTGTCGAGCAGCGACGCTCATCTCGCGGCCCCAGCATCACAGCACCTTCACCTCATCGAGCACAGGCTCCCCCCGGACCCGTCAGCTCAGACCCAGTGCGTCGGCCGCGGTGGGATCGCATTCGTCGAGGAATTCCCGGCACCGCCGGGCCTCGACGTCCTCGCCGATCTCGGCAGCCGCCCGGGCCAGCGCGGCCAGCGCGCACAGGAAGCCCTGGTTAGGGCCATGCGACCAGGGCACCGGCCCGTGACCCTTCCAGCCGGCGCGACGAAGCTGATCCAGACTGCGGTGATAGCCGGTACGGGCGAACGCGTAACCGGCGACTGCGTCCCCCTCGTCGAGCGCCCGCTGCGCCAGCGCCGCCCACGCGGCGGAGAACTCGGGGTACGCGGCGGCCACCGTCGCCGGATCGTTCGCGGTTGCCAGGGCCGCCTCGGCGTCGGGCTGTTCCGGCAGCAGCGTCGGGTTGGGTCCCAGCAGGTTGCCGTGCACGTCCATCGCTCCCTCCTGCCGTGGTGCCGCGATTGGCTAATGTGCCAGCGTGCGCCCGGCGCAACGGAGGTTCTCGCAGGCCTGCACCACCCGGGCAGCCATCGACTGCTCGGCCAGTTTGAGATAGGACCGCGGGTCGTAGACTTTCTTGTTGCCGACCCCGCCGTCGACCTTGAGCACCCCACCGTAGTGGGTGAACATGTGGTCGGCGATCGGGCGAGTGAAGGCGTACTGGGTGTCGGTGTCGACATTCATCTTGATCACCCCATACGAGAGCGCCTCGTGGATCTCCGCCAGTTCTGAGCCCGAGCCGCCATGGAACACCAGGTTCAGCGGCTGGGAACCATCGGGTAGCCCCAGCTTGCGAGCGGCCACGTGCTGGCCCATTTTCAGGATCTCCGGCCGAAGCTTCACATTGCCCGGCTTATACACGCCGTGCACGTTGCCGAACGTTGCGGCCAGTAAATAACGACCCCGCTCGCCACCGCCAAGGGCCTCGACGGTGTGCTCGTAGTCCTCCGCGGTGGTGTAGAGCTTCTCGTTGATCTCGTTCGCGACGCCGTCCTCCTCGCCGCCGACGACACCGATCTCCACTTCCAGGATGATCTTTGCCTTGACGCAGGCCTCCAGCAGCTCGGCAGCGATGGCCAGATTGCGATGCAACTCGGTGGCCGAGCCGTCCCACATGTGGGACTGGAACAGCGGGGTCTCCCCTCGGGCCACCCGCTCCTGGGAGATCGCGATCAGCGGCCGGACAAAGGTGTCAAGCTTGTTCTCCGGGCAGTGGTCGGTGTGCAGCACGACATTGATCCGGTACTTCGCGGCCACCACGTGCGCGAACTCGGCCATCGCCATCGAGCCGGTGACCATGTCCTTGACCTTGCCGCCGGAAGCGAACTCCGACCCACCCGTGGACAGCTGCACGATGCCGTCACTGCTGGCCTCGGCGAACCCGCGCAGTGCCGCGTTCAGCGTCTCCGATGAGGTGACGTTGATCGCCGGGTAGGCGAACTCGTTGGCCTTCGCGCGGTCCAGCATCTCGCTGTAGACCTCGGGCGTCGCGATGGGCATGGGGGGTGACCTCCGGCTATGTCGGTGCTGGCCATTCGGGTTGGGGCACGGTGACTCGCTGCCGGCTGAGCCGGCGATCAGACCGCAGTATGGCTCACCCGTCCAGCGAGACGCGATCGGATGGGCGTGATGGGGTCGCAGTACGTTTTCGGGGTGGCCCCCGACGAACCGCTGAACTGCGTGACCGTGCAGCACTCGGTCGAGATGACGCTGCGCCACCTGCGGGTGTTGGACACCCCTCTTGAGGCTCCACCCGACGCCCCCCTGGACACCACTGCCGAGGCCCCACTGACGCTGGAGGATCTGTACCGCCAGCACCGGATGCGGCTGGTGCGGCTGGCGATCCTGTTAGTCGACGAGGTGGCCACCGCCGAAGACGTCGTGCAAGAGGCGTTCACCGGACTGCACCGGCACTGGTCTGGACTGCGCGATGAGGCGGCCGCGCTGGGTTACCTGCGCACCGCGGTGGTCAACGGCTCCCGTTCGGTGCTGCGCCGCCGCAAGACCGCTCGCGGCTACGTCCCCCCCCACCAGGCCAACGCGCGCTCGGCAGAGTCGCTGGCGATGCTCACTACCGAGCATCAGGCGGTGGTCGTCGCGCTGGGCCAGCTGCCGCCGCGGCAACGTGAGGTGCTGGTGCTGCGCTACTACGGGGGGATGAGCGAGGCGGAGATCGCGGCGGCCACCGGCGTCAGCCGCGGCACGGTGAAGTCCAGCGCCAGCCGCGCGCTGGACGCCCTGCAACGGATCCTGGAACAGCGGTGACTCGTGAGTGCGTCACGGTGCCCCCCCGGGACCACTTCCCAGCACCTGGGAGGAAGCGCAGTGACCGACGAGATGCATCGGCGGCTGTCTGCCGCACTGCGGGCGCAAGCCTCCGGGGTGGGACCTGGGTCACCAGTGGGGTCTGGGTCACCAGTGGGGTCTGGGCCCCATCCCCGGCCGGCCTCAGCGGTATCGCCCGGTCGCGGACCGGCACATGCCAAGCCCAGGCTGTCGGCCTTGACTGTGCTCGTCCTGGCGGTGCTGCTCGGCGCGATGGCAGGCGGGCTGGCGGGCGTGATCAGCGCCTGGTGAGCGCGCCTGGCGGCAGGAGGCGCACAACCGGCATGCCAGGTCTGCCCGCTACCGTGGCACCGTGACGCCCTCCCACGTCGGCACGTCGCTGGCTCTCGGCCCGTCCTGGCTCGATCCCGAGCAGCTGCTGCGGATGCTGGGCCCCGCCATGCTGGTCGGACTGTGTCTGATCATCTTCGCTGAATGCGGGCTGCTCATCGGCTTTTTCCTGCCCGGTGACTCGCTGCTGTTCACCGCCGGGCTGTTCGTCGCCAACGGTCTCATCGGCTCCCCGATCGCCTTGGTGTGTCTGCTGCTCACGGTGTGTGCCGTGGTGGGCAACGTGGTCGGCTACTACCTGGGTTACCGAGCGGGGCCGGCACTGTTCAACCGGCCGGATTCCCGATTGTTTAAAAGGGAGTACGTGGACAAGACGCACGCCTTTTTCGACAAGTACGGCGTACGGGCAATCCTGCTGGGCCGTTTCGTTCCTATCGTGCGGACCTTCATCACGGCGATTGCGGGGGTAGGCCGCATGGATCCCCGCAAGTACTTCACCTACTCGATTGTCGGGGGCGTCGCCTGGGCCACTGGAGTAACTCTGCTGGGCTTTTGGCTCGGCGGAATCACGTTCATCAGAAATCACGTGGAATTGATCCTGATCGGCATCGTCGCGCTGTCGATCATCCCGATCGTCATCGAGGCGGTCAAAGCCCGCAGGCTGAGCCGGCGGCAGGCGGGCACCTCCCGGTGACCCCAGCCGGGCACCGGGTCCGCCAACGACGAGGCCACCAGCTACCCGGTGGCCAGCGTGGTGGGAGCACGGCTAGGTGGCCATCTCGATCGAGTAAGTAGCAAGATGGTATGGATGCCACCTCCCGATGCGCTGGTGAACCCTGCCGGGCACCGCACCAGTCGTAGTGTCCGGCGACTCGCTGCTGGGGCCGTGCTCGGCGCGCTGGCGGCGCTGGTCGCGGTCGGTGTGCCGACCGGGAAGGCAGCCCTGCTCGCCGTCGGGCCCAGCCTGGCCACCACACCTGGCGGGCAGTCGCTCCGGGCCCCCGCACACATCTGCCTGACCTGGCAGAAGCCAGACGCCGTCGACGCCAGAACGGTGAGCTGCTCGCAACCCCACCTGTTCGAGGTCACCGGGACACTGGATCTCCAGGACTTCGGCGCCTGGGCCGATTTCCCCGACCCGGCACGCTGGCAGCAGCTCGTGACCGAGCGCTGCGCCCAGCGCAGCGTCCAAGCGCTGGCCGATCACTTCGACCCGTTCGGCCGGTTCACCGTAGGAGCGATCAAACCCAGCGAGGCCAGCTGGGTGCGCGGGGACCGGACGCTGCGCTGCGGGGTGCAGTCCGCTGGCCGTACCGGAACGCTGTTCCTGACCACGGGCAGCGTGCTGGCGCAGGACCAGTCCGACGTGCATCCGCCCGGCACCTGTCTGGGAAACGACGGCAAAGCAGTGGGCGATCCAGTCAACTGCGCGGGCCCCCATGCCATAGAGGTCATCGGGGTAGTCGACCTCAAAGGTGCCTTCCCCCGGGGATACCCTGACGAAGCCGCGCAGGATCGGGTGCTGAACACGGAATGCACCCGGCTGGCGAAGGACTTCTCGGGAGGCCCCGCGGTCGTCGCGAGCAAGGGGCTCACGCTGTTCTGGGAGACGCTGCGAATGGAGAGCTGGCGGGCCGGGAGCACCCGGGTGGACTGCCGACTCGGCGCGTTCCTACCCGACCGTTCCGGTTTCGCCCCGGTGACCGGCAGCGTGAAGGGCCCAGTGCAGGTGGGCAGGCAACCGGCTCCAACTGCTCCGCGCAACCCGGGGCCGGCGCCCGTAGCGACGCCTCCGGTAACCCAGGTTGACGCTCCAGCAGCTCCACCGTCCTGATGGGCCGCCGTGATGGGCACCTGGCTGCGCGCCGAGCGGTTCGATGAACTGGTGGCCGACGCGCTGGACCTGATCCCGGGCCCACTTACCGAGGCCATGGACAACGTGGTGGTGCTGGTGGAATCGCGCAACCCCGACGATCCCGGGTTGTTAGGGCTCTATGAGGGGGTCGCGCTCACTAGGCGGGACTCGAGCTACGGCGGGGTGCTACCCGACCGCATCACCATCTACCGCGACGCCCTGCTCGACGTCTGCAGCGACGAGCAGCAGGTGGTGGAGGAGGTCGTGGTGACTGTGGTGCACGAGGTGGCCCATCACTTCGGGATCCCCGAGCACCGGCTGCACGAACTCGGCTGGGGTTAGCGCTGGTCTCTGTGCCCAACGGTGCGGTGGTCCATAGCGCGGATGTCGGAAGGGCGCGGATATTCAGAAGGACACAGATATTCGGGAAGGACGCGGATATTCGGAAGGACACAGATATTCGGAAGGACACAGAGGCGCCGGGGGCTCGGTGCGCAGCTCACCATCTTCCGCGTGGCGGCCGAGCTGACGCAAGGTCAGCTCGGCCAGGCCGTCTGCTGCGACCGCACCAATTGCGACCGCACCAATGTGGCGCACATCGAGAAGGGACGCTCCCGTGGTGACGAGCGCTTCTGGACGATCGCCGATGAGCTCTGTGGGGCCGAGGGTGCCCTGCTGGCCGGATTTCACGCGGTGTCAGCGGCGAAGCAGGCCCATGAGGTACAGGTTCGAGAAGCGCAGCTCGCCGAATCTCGCGCCAAGATGCAGGCACTGCGGCTGACCTTGCGTCGCGAGGCGGATCGGCTGGGCATCGCGACCCACGCTGGTACGGTGGACGGGGACCCCAGCCCCGGGACCGTGGAGGACCAGGACGTGAAGCGGCGCGAGGCGATCGCGCTCGCGGCGAAGATCGCCGTCGGGGCCGGCGTGACCTCGGCGGACCGGGCCATCGTGGATGCACCGGTTACAGCGAGCCCGGTCCCGGCCCGGATCGGCGCACCGAATGTTGCGCGGGTTGCGGCGACGACCCGCTGCCTCATGGCGCAGGACAAAGCCTTCGGTGGTGGGTGCTGCCGGGACGCCGTGTTCGGCCATCTGAGCTGGGCGCGGCAGCTGCGGGAGGCGAGCGCCTCCGAGGACGTGCAGCGGGCGTTGGAGGCGGCCCTGGCCAGACTGGAGAGCCTGGCCGGCTGGACATCACGTGATCTGTGCCTGCCGCTCTCGGCGCAGCGCTGCTACCTACGCTCACTGGAATCGGCCCGGCGAGCCGAAGAACCGATACTCGCCGCCCATGCGCTGGGGACTCTTGGGGGACTGTACCTGCAAGCCGGGCACTTTCCGGAGGCATTGCAGTTGTTTCGACTGGGCGCGCTGCCTGTCCAGGATGTCGCCTCGCCCGCATGCTCGCCGGCCTGGTCCTGAGTGAAGCCCAAGCACACGCCGGTCTGGGGAGCATTGACGAGGTGGAGCGAGCCCTGCGTCGGGCCGAGGAGCACTACGCACGTGCCCAGGAGGCGCCCGACGAGTGGGTCGGCATCGTTGTGCTGCTCGACCACTCCGACCTCCCGGCTGGCCGGGCGAACGCGTATTCCCGGCTCGCCAGGCACGACCAGCGCTTCGCCATGGCTGACCAGCACGGCGGTGCCGCCCCGATGCGCCAAACGGATCGCCGCGACGTCAGCGAGGTAACGGTCGAGCACCGCGGGAAGTGACCCTTTAGGGGTGGTCGGACCGGTGCAGGACATTGTGCGAGTGATCAAGCCATACCGTCTGGGTGTCGGTAGTGACGGTGAGTCCGAAGCGTTCCCAGCTGGGCTGGCCCCAGTGGTGCCAGTGTTGGTAGGCATGCTCGACGTGTACCCATAGTGGGGTTGGTCCGCCTTCGCGGATCTGCCGTAAGCCGTTGTCGGTGGTGGTGAGGTCGATCTCGCACCAGGAGCCGTCCGGTGCGGACAGTGTCGCCGCTGTGGGGGTGCGGGTCGCGGGGTCGAGGATGTAGCCGTGGAGCAGGTGGGCGGGCAGGGCCAGGCAGGCCAGCAGCCACACCACCCGATCAGTGTTCCAAGGCTGGGCGGGCGCGGTGGTGATCCGTTGGTGGCTGGTCTCGGCTTTGGGCTGCCACCCGGGGGTGGGGTCGCCGTCGTGGCGCATTGCCATGAACGCGGCCCACCGTCTGGTGAACCGGCCTTCCAGGCGATCGTGGTGACGGTGCAGCAGGACAAGGTTGCCGGCGCCGGCGCCGGACTTGACATCGGCGAGCAGTTTGCCGCCGTGGGTGAGCTGCTCTGCCCAGGCCCAGGCAACGCGGGGCACGGAGCAGGTGGCGATGATCCGGTGGTAGGGGGCGTGGTGCGGCCAGCCGTCGATGCCGTCGCGGGCGGCGAGCTGGGGGTGGTGGCCCATGGCAGCCAGCCGATCTCTGGCTGCCGCGACGAGATCGGCGTCGACGTCGAGGGAGAACACGTTCCCGGCGCCGAGGCGGTGGCACAGCAGCGCGGCGTTATAGCCGGTGCCGGTGCCAATCTCCAACACCCGGTGCCCGTCGTGGACGTCGAGGACCTCCAGCATCCGCACCATGAGGTCGGGTTTGGTGCTGGAGGAGGTGGCGCGGCCGTCCGCGTCGACCTCGGTCACCAGGGTGGCGGGCGAGTAGACCAGCTCCACGCCCGGTCCGTCGGTGCCGATTTCGGCCCAAGAACCGTCGTGCTGTTGCTGGTAGGCGGTGGGCACCAGCAGATGGCGAGGCGTGGCGGCGAGTGCGGCCGCCCATGCGGGGTCGTGAAGGTCGCCGGAGTCGGTCAGGGCGGCCACCAGCCCGGCGGCGTAACCGACCCACTCGGTGTCGGTATCGGCATTTCCGAGCCTTCGGCACCCACCGCTGGAACAGGTGCGTGGTGTGCTCGATCCCACGTAGGTCGGTGAAGTCTTCCTGCTCAAGCAGCCGGGTATAGACGTTCTTGCGGACGCCTTCCTCGTCGATGGCCATGCCACCGACCAGCTTGGTCACCGTGGCGCCAGCCACGGCGAACTTCCGGACGGCATCCGGCTCGTTAGTGATCAGCGTGTCCGGCACGGCCAAGCCAGCTGCAGCGGCGCGGGCCAGTTGCACCGGTTTGTAGGCCGCGTCCGCAACTCTGCTCGGGTGGTTACACCACAACACCGGCAGCGACGCCAGCACCCCGCCCAGCCCGTACTTCGCCTCGACCCGCGCGTGGTGCGCTTCGGCCGGGGACAACTCCGGCGCCATCTGATACGCCTCCGGCGACCGATACCAGACAGCCTGCACCCGGTCGAGGTCCAACTTCCCGTGCGGAGCGGTGAGGGCACCGTGCCAGCGCGCGTTGTGCAGCTCGACTGACACCTGCACCTGGGTGGGAAACCACGCGGTGTTGACCCGGAAGACCTCAACCCCACGTTCGCCAAGCAACGCCACCATACAGTCGGCGGTGGGATCGAGGTCCGGCGCCAGAATCAGGACGGTCACGCTGGGCTGCCGGGATTGTCAGGGCAGAAGTCGTACGTCCAGTCCTCAGACTTGCCCTCATCACCATTCAGGTCGGTGACGGAATTCGCGGTGGGCTCGGCAGCAATGATCTCCGTCACCAGATGCTCATCCAGGGTGAGCGCGAGCTGACGGTCATGGTCGTAGCGCCAAGCTCCTGGCCCTGCGCCACAGCGGTCCATAACCGGGGCACCCCGCAGGTTCCACGGGCGAACCCCGACCGGAGACGGGACATCGCGCCCGGCCGGAGTTCCCATCGGGCGGGCCAGCCCGAACTGCGCGAACTCGACGTCGCCGAGCAAGCGGCCAAACCCTTAGTGGCCGTCACACCCGAGCAGTGCATCTATGATCTACCCGCTGCTAACCCAGTTCGATGTCGTCCCAGCGCAGGCAGCGCCAGCCGGTGCCGTCGGCTTGCAGCAGCACGGTCGCGGTATTGGACAGCAGGCGTACCGCGGCGAACGCACCATCGACGTTGGCTGCTAGCGCGACGACGGCCAGCCGGGTCGCGGCACCATGGCTGACCAGCACGGCGGTGCCGCCCCGATGCGCCGAACGGATCGCCGCGACGTCAGCGAGGTAGCGGTCAAGTACCTGCTTAGCTGACTCCCCACCGGGTCGCGCCTGGTCCAGGTCACCGTCGTGCCAGGTGTGATACAGCTCGTGCAGCCTCTGGTGAGCATCCGGCGCCTGACACCCCTCAAGATCACCAATGCACACCTCATGTACCCCGGTGAGGACCTGCGCCGCCAGGCCGTGCCGGGCCGCGACCGGACGGGCGGTCTGCCGGGCGCGCAACGCGCGGCTGGCGTACACCGCAACCACGGGTTCGCCGGCCAGTCGCTCGGCCAACTCGGCGGCTTGGTGGTGGCCCTCCTCGGTCAACGGGCACCCCGGCAAGCGGGTGTCCAGAATGCCCTCAGCGTTGGCGGTGGTCTGCGCGTGCCGGGCCAGCACAAGCCGCAGGGGCGTCACGCACTCCGCCCGGCGCGCACTGCACTGAGCCACTGCCGGGCGGCAGTGAACCCGGCCTGGTCCGGACCTGGGCGGGGCGCCCCGGTCCGGGGATAAGAGCCGAGAAAACGCACCCAGATGCACCGCCGATACAGCTCGGCCAGCGCGTCGCCGACCGCGTCCTCAGCCACGTGGCCCTCGCAGTCCAGGAAGAACTGGTACTCGCCCAGCCTGGCCTTCATCGGCCGGGACTCGATCCGGGTGAGGTTGATCCCGCGCAGGGCGAACTCTGCGAGCACCTCCAGCAGTGCCCCCGGCCGGTCGACGGCCATCGCGACCAGCGAGGTGCGGTCTGTGCCAGTGGGCGGCGGCACCGCCCCCGGACGGCGCAACAGCAGGAAGCGGGTCTTGGCATCGTCCTTGTCGTGCACCCCACCGGCCAACTCGATGAGCGGGTAGTGCTGTAACGCGACCGGGGCGCACACCGCGGCATCGGCCCGGCCGTCGAGGACCGCGACCGCCGCAGCCGACGTGGAGGCAGTCAGCACCGTCGTAGCGCTCGGCACGTGCGTGCCAAGCCAGCTGCGAACCTGGGCCGCGGCATGGGGGTGGGTGGCCACGGTGCGCACATCAGCCGCGCCGGTACCCGGACGGACCAGGACGCTGAACCGGATCGGTAGCACGGCCTCGGCCACGGCCAACACGGGGTCGCCCTCGACCATCGCATCGAGAGTAGCCGACACCGAACCCTCCACCGAGTTCTCCACCGGCACGCACGCCGCGTCCACCTGACGGGCCCGCAAGGCGGCGATCGCCGCGTGCACCGACACCGCGGAACGGAACTCGTCGCCGGGGGCCAGCACGTGAGCCGCCTGCTCGGCGAAGGTTCCCTCGGGTCCGAGGTAGGCGGTGACGGTCATGGAGTGCATTATCCCGTCACGCCAAGGGCGTGCATCATCCCGTCACGCCGGGGGCGTGCATCATCCCCGAGACGCCGGCCGGTGCTCGGGGTTCGGCAGCAATCCCAGCCGGATCAGGTCTGCCACCGGACCGGTCAACGACACCGACCCGTAGCAGGCGAACACCTCGCGAACACCTCGCGAAGTGTCCTCGGACAGCGCGCCGGCCTCAGCGGCCAACGCTGCCGCGTCGGTGCACCGCAGTGCCTCGTGCGCGCTGCCACCGGATACCGCATGGGCCGTGCCGACCAGCATGTTGAGCAGCCCGTGATGGGTCAGCCCGGTGCTCTCGTCGTGATGGCGAACCGCATGGTGCAGTCCAGCGGTCGCCTTGAACGGTCGGCCGGTGCCGGTCGCGATAGTCAGGAAATCGGCCACCTCCTCGACGCTGGGAAACGCCTCCACGGATTTGCCGCCGCACCGCAGCTTGGGCCAGCACCCGGCCTCGGCGACCCGGCGCACGCCCTGCAACCACTCCGGCCTGCCGCGGCGCGGCTCGACCACCCGAACCACGTCGTCCGGCACGAACTCGGTGAGCTGCACCAGCCAGGTGGAGTCCACATCGGATGGCGCCGGCACCTCGATCATCCGCAGATCCAGGAGCTTTGCGTTGTCCAGCGCAGTGGAGATGGCCTTGGGCAGACCTCCCAAACCGGTGTCGGCAACCAGCGACAAGGCCACCGGCTGCGCGGGACGAGCCTTGCGCAACGCACTAACCAGCGCGCCAAGCCGCGAGATCGGACACAGCAGGAAACCGATCACCCCGCCGTATGGCGCGTGGCGGGCAGCGAGGTGCGTCTTGACCGCGCCGACCACGCTTACCCTGGACGGCGGGAACAGCGCCGCGTCATCGACCAGCCGGGACAGCAGAGGTGGGACACCTGACGGACCGGGGGGATGCAGATTCAGCACCGTCGACACCCGAGGAACCTTAGCTCGGGTCCGCCGGACACCGGTCAGGGCGCACCTGCTTCCTCCTGGGATCCCTGCCTGGAGCTTCCTACTTGGGTGGGGCGGCCAACCGTCTGCGCACCTCACCGGTGACGCTGCGCTCGGCCACGAAAGACATGAACGGGACCGTGCCGGCCAGCGCCACCAGCACCATCCGCCCAGGCCGCCACCGCACCGACGTCCCTAACAAGACCGTGGTGACGAGGTAGCCCATGTAGAGAAATCCGTGCACGGGTCCGCTCCAAGCCAGCCGCCTGTCCCCGAAGCCGTAGTGCAGCACCACGGACGTCGTCAGCACGAGCAGCATCACGCCGGTGGCGTAGGCAGCGATCCGGTATCCGACCAACCGGGCAGCGACCCGGTTGGTGCTACCGCCGGTCCTGCTCAGCGAGCCGGGCGAGGTAGGCGTTGTACGCGGCGAGCTCATCGTCGGGATCGTCCTCCCGGATCGGTGGGTAAGCAGGGCGTCGAGGAACCGGTGGAGCCAGTGTCGTGGTGGGGCCGCTGCGCACCGTCTCGGGGCCCGGGGAGCCCACCTCGGGGACGCGGTGCTGCTCCAGCCAGAGGAATCGAGCCCAGGCCACGGCCAGCGCGACCGCGAACAACGGCCATTGCAGTGCGTAACCCAGGTTCTGCCAATCACCCGTAGGGGAGTGCGCGCGGTCCCACTGCCAGCGCCCCAGCCGGACGAACACCACACAACACACCCCGACCAGCAGGTGCCCCACCCACCACCGCCGGGCCAGCACGAACCGCCACACGCGCCCACGATACGCGCGGCCAGGCACGCCGAGCGCCCCCAGGCTCGGCGAGACGGGCGAGTTCCGAGGGGGCGGGGATGGCGGATAGCGTCAGGGGGTGAGCACGCGGGGCGGAGGGGTACGGGGGTGGCTTGCCCCGTCACGACCGGAGCAACCCGCGGTGGTCACCGACCCCGGGCAACGCCGGGTCTTGGTTCTCGAGATCGTCCTGGTACTGGCGGTGACCCTGGGATTGTCCGGGCTGCGCAGCCTGCTGGCGCTGCTGGACGCGCTGTTGGCTCCGGGGTCCCTGGCCGATCAATCGGTGGCGATCAACGCGCCGGTGCATAAGACCGAACTGCTGGACCTTGCCTACCAGCTCACCGGTGTGATCCAGCTGTTGGCCTGGGGTGCTCTGGGCGGTTACCTCCTGTGGCGCAGCGGTATCGCACCGCGCAGTCTCGGCCTGGACCGCCGGTCCGCCGGCCGGGACGCGGGGCTTGGCATCGGGCTTGCCGCGGTGATCGGCGGCCCAGGGTTGGGTTTATACTTTCTGGCCCACGCAGCCGGCCTCAACCTCACCGTGCTGCCCTCCACGCTGGCCGACACCTGGTGGCGGGTCCCGGTACTGGTCGCCTCGGCGGCAGCCAACGCGCTGGCCGAGGAACTGCTGGTGGTGGGGTACCTGATCACCCGGTTACGCCAGCTGGGGTCGGGTGCGGGTGGTGCCATGCTGGCCAGCGCGGCGCTGCGCGGCAGCTACCACCTCTACCAGGGATTTGGCGGTTTCGCGGGCAATCTGGTGATGGGCCTCGTGTTCGCCCGGCTCTGGCAGCGAACAAACCGCCTGTGGCCCCTCGTGACCGCCCACGCCCTCATCGACATCGTCGCCTTCGTCGGATACGCCCTACTCCACCAGCGCTGAGCCCCGCATTCAGCAGGCTCAGCGGGGCACCCGTATCACCACCATGCGGCGGGTGCCGGCCAGCTTCACCGGGCTGAGCAACCGGGTCAGCCGTCGTACCACGACAATCGTGGTGATCGCGACCACCCCGGCCACCAGGTCAGTGGCCACGTGCAGCAGCACTCCATCGGCACGGGCCTGCACACCACTGCGCAGGTTCCACAATATGGCGGTGCCGGCCAGCACCAGCCCGACCGACCAGATCACCCACCACCCGATGACCAGCCGAGAAGGGTGCGGCCGACGGTTCGGATCCTGGCCCAGCGCCGCATGCTCCACCTCGGCGAGCACCGCACCCGGCACCACCAGGTTCATCCCCGGCACCAGGACCCCGACGACCAACTGCCAACCCGGCCGAGCCGGGGTGACCGCAGCGGCCTGAGCTGCGGCCGCATTAGCGTGCACCAACCACCCCAGCGTGACCGCACCAGCCAAGGCCGAGGCGAGCAGCGATACCACGCCACCGGTGACCACCAGCACATCGCTGGCGTGCAGCGGACCCGCGGGCACAGCGTCGGTGCGGCTGTCCAGCAGCAGCGCGTAACGCCACGCCTCAGCGCCTGCGGTGACCAGCACGAGCATGGCGGTCAACCCAAGCAGCGGGACCGCCAGAGCGGCCAGTGCGCGCATTTGCTCATCCGCCGGGGAGGACATGCGGAACTACAGAACCCTGGGTGTCGCATTCGGCTGTGCTGGATTGAATTCGGCCACCATGGGGCGGTTCGCAGCAGCCCAGGCGCGCATTCCGCCGTCGATGTTCACCGCGTCCCAGCCCACCTGCTGGAGATAAGCGGTGACGCGTGCCGACCGCCCTCCAGAGCGGCACACGACGTACACCGGGCGATCGGGGAACATGGTGGTCAGCTCATCGAGCCGCTGCGCCACCTGTCCCATCGGGACATGCACGGCCTCCGGTGCATGTCCGGCTGCCCACTCGTCGTTCTCGCGGACATCGAGCAGCATGGCGCGCTCAGGCACGTCAGCCACCAATACGGCGGGGACCGGAGTGGTCATAGGCGCTAATCGTGCCACAGCTCACGAGCCCTGTGGCGTCGCTCAGCCGGTGAGTTCCAGGACGGTCAGCGTTCCGCTGTCGAGGTTGCTCACGTAGGCCTGCCGGCCGTTGGGCAGCACCGCGATACTGGTCGGCCTGCTCCCGGTCGGGATGGTCGCGGTGACCTGGTTGGTCCGGGCGTCGATCACGGTGACAGTGTTGCTGCCCTCGTTGACCACGTAGGCAAACCGCCCGTCCGGAGCCCAGGTGATGTCTTGCGGGTTGCGCCCGACCGGGATGGTCGCCACCACCTTGTCGGTCGTAGTGTCGATCATCGACATGGTGCCGGCGTCGTAGTTCACGTTGGCGACCAGCGGAAGGTTGGGGTGTGCGGCGATGCTGTGCGGGCTGGTCCCGACCGGGATGGTCGCCAGTACTTCAAGGGTGGTGGTGTCGATCACTGAGACCAGGTTGGACTCGTGGTTGGCCGTGTAGGCCCGGCTGCCATCGCGGGAGAACGCGACCCAATGCGGGTTGGGAGCAACCTTGACCTCTGCGATGACTTTGTTGGTGTCGGTGCCGACCACCGACAGCGAAGCAGTGTCGTGGTTCGGAATGAAGAGCCGCTTGCCGTCCCGGCTGATCGCCGGGAGATACGGGCGCGCCGGTTGCGGGATTGTGGCGATCACGGTGTTTGACGCGGTGTCGAGCACGTCGATCGCATGGATTGTGCGCTGATCGTTGAAGAGGGTGATGTAGAGCGTGCGGCTGTCCGGTGCGAAGGCGAGGAATTGGGGCGGGCCCGCCGGGATGGGGATGGTCGCGGTCACCTGGTTGATCGCCGTGTCCACCACGGTGACGACCCGAGCGTCCCGGTTGGCAACGTAGGCGTGCCGACCGTTCGGGGAGACCGCGACGAAGCCGGGAGTCTTCCCGACCTGGATGGTGCCACCAAGAGCTGGTATCGCGACCTCCGGTCCGACGTCCGCCGCTGTGTTGGGTCCGAGCTGAGGTGTGGTGTCTGCGCCCGGCGGTGCCGACGCCAGGACACGGCTCATGGAAACAGAAATCATAAAAATGATCATCCCGCCGATCACCCCGGTGGCGATCAGGATCCGCCGTCGGCGCCCGCGGTGAGGAGATGCCGGCGCGGAACCCGCGGAGATGATCGGGGCGATCCCGGTAGACCGGGGGGGCATCGTGGTGAGCGGTGGCCTGGGCTGCGACGGGCGCAGCTGCGTGGTGACCAGCGACCGCTCAGCGCCGGCTCCGGTCAGCGCGCGCACCTCCATCTCGGCGAACTTCGCCTCATCGGTCGCCTCGCCCTTGCTGAACACCGTGCCGAAGTATCCGAGCAGAAAGGCCAACGGCACCGAGATCAGCGCCGGGTTGCGCAGCGGGAAGATCGCAAAGTCCAGGCTGGGGAACATTGATTTAGGCGTGCCCGACGCCGCCGGCGACAAAACGATCAACAGCACGCTGCTGATCAGACCGCCGTACATGCTCCACAGCACGCCGCTGGTGTTGAACCGCTTCCAAAACAGGGAGTACAGAATCGTCGGCAGGTTCGCCGAGGCAGCCACCGCGAAGGCCAGCGCCACCAGGAAGGCGACGTTCTGGCCGAGCGCGACGATGCCACCTCCGACCGCCAGCGAGCCGATGATGCAGGCGGTGATGCGGGCGACCAGCACCTCACGGTCCGGATCCAGGTTGCCACGCTTGATCACGTTGGCGTACACGTCGTGCGCGAACGACGCCGACGCGGTGATCGTCAGCCCCGCCACCACGGCGAGGATGGTGGCGAAGGCCACCGCCGAGATGAAGCCGAGTAGCACCTCCCCGCCCAGCTGGTAGGCCAGCAGCGGCGCCGCCGAGTTCTCCTCACCGGGCATGCTGGCGATCCGCTGCGGACCCCCCTCTACCAGCGCCGCGGCGGCGTAGCCGATCACCAGCGAGAACAGGTAGAAGGTGCCGATCAGCCAGATCGCCCACACCACCGTGCGGCGGGCCTCCTTGGCTGAAGGCACCGTGTAGAAGCGCATCAGGATGTGCGGCAACCCTGCGGTACCCAGCACCAGCGCGAGTCCCAACGATACGAAGTCGATCTTCGTTGTGATGTTCTTGCCATATTGCAAGCCCGGCGCGAGCACGGACTGCCCGTGCGACGACCTCGCCGCCGCCTCGCCCAGCAGGGCAGACAGGTTGAGCCCGAAAGAACCTAGCGCCCAAGCAGTCAACATGCCCGCACCGATGATCAGCAAGGTGGCTTTGACGATCTGCACCCACGTGGTGCCGCGCATCCCACCGACCAGCACGTAGAAGATCATCAACAGGCCGACGACCGCGACCACCAGCCTCTGGGCCCCCGTGCCCTTGACGTTGAGCAGCAGCGCGACCAGACCACCGGCACCGGCCATCTGGGCCAGTAGGTAGAAGAAGGACACCACCAGCGTCGATACCGCTGCAGCGGCCCGCACCGGCCGCCGGCGCATCCGGAAGCTCAGCACGTCACCCATGGTGAACTTGCCGGTGTTCCGCAACAGCTCGGCGACCAGCAGCAGGGCCACCAGCCAGGCGACCAGGAAGCCGATCGAGTAGAGAAAACCGTCGTAACCATAGACCGCGATGGCCCCGGCGATGCCCAGGAACGATGCCGCGGACAGGTAGTCGCCGGAGATTGCCACCCCGTTCTGTGGGCCAGTGAACGACCGGCCGGCCGCGTAGTAGTCGGCGGCGGTCTTGGTACGGCGCGAGGCCCGAAACACGATCACCAGGGTGACCAGCACGAAGAAGAGAAAGATCCCGCCATTGAGCAGGGGATCCCCGACGACGCCTTGGGCTAGCTCTCCGGTCACCAGGTTCCTCCTTCGACCTGCTCGCGGATCCGGCTGCCGACCGGATCGAGGTGGCGGTTCGCGAATCGGACGTAAATCGTCGCGATGGCGAAGGTAGTGACGAACTGGAGCAGACCGAAAACCAACCCAACGTTGATGTTGCCGACGATCCTGATGGCCATGAAGTGCGGGGCGAACGCGGCCAGCAGGACGTACAGGAAGTACCAGGCCAGGAAGAACGTGGTCATCGGGAAGACAAAACCGCGGAGCCGGTTGCGCAGGACGGCGAACTCCGTGCTGGTATGCGCGGCGGCCCAGGGGTCCACCAGAGGCCGACTGTCGGTACCGCCGACGGGCCGATTGCCGACACCGACGACGGACCTCCTACCGACACCGCCGACGGGCTCGGTGGTGCTCATGCAAACCCCTCCCAGGCAGTCATGATGATCATGCTGATGTTATGTGCGTCGCGAGGACCGTCGACACCCTAGCCGCTGCACCGCAAGGTTCAGGTAATCACCGACGGTGCCGGCCACCGCGTATCCGGGACAGCGCGGCTGCCGCCCTCCAGATCCGGGTCCCCAGCTGGCCCACCTCTCGATCCTCGGACAAACCCAACCGGTCCGGTGCATGCAGCCGCAGCAGGATACGTGACACATCGGTCGGGACCCGATCCCTGGTCCGGCGACTCACCACGACCATGGTCAGAAAGGCCAGCGGCACGGTGAACGCAGCTGGCTGCGCCAGCACCGCCTGCCACCCCGGCGGGAGCACACCGACCGCGGCAGGCAGCACCGCGGCGAACGCCAACCCGCCGCCGGCCAGGATGCCGGCCGCCGCACCGGTGTCGGTCAGCCCGCGCCACCAGATGCCTAGCACCAGCAGCGGGCAAAACGACGAAGCGGCCACCGCGAACGCCAGTCCCACTCCTTGAGCCAGGTCCAGCGGTGACACGGCGAGCACGAACGCCAACGGGACAGACCAGGCCACCAAGGTGGCCGCCCGGAAGTCCTGGAGCCGGCTGGGCAGCACGTCGGTGGACAGCCCCCCGGCGACGCATACCACCAGCGCGGTGGCGGCGGACACGAAGGCGGCGAACGCCCCGGCCGCGATCAGCCCACCGAGCAGTAACGCCGGCCACCCGCCCAACGCCGCGCGGGGCAGCAGCAACAACGCGGCGTCAGTGTTCCCGTCGACCAGCAGCCGCGGAAGGTAAAGCCGGGCGAGCCACCCGGAAGCCATGGGGAGCAGGTAGAACAGCCCGAGCAGCGCCAGCACCAGCTGCGTGGTCCGGCGCGCCGCTCGGCCGTCAGGATCGGTGTAGTACCGACCCAGTACTTGGGGCAGCCCCATGGTGCCCAGCAGCAGCGCCACGATGAGCGAGTACGTGGCCAGGAGCGAGCGCTGTCCCTGGCTCAACGGACACAGCCAGGTGTCGTTGTCCACCACGGCCCCGCTGATCACCGGAACCCGGCTGCCCGCGTCGAAGTGCAGGGTGGTGCCCTTGGCGACGCGGTTCTCACCCGGCGCCAGGGGCATCGTCCCCTTCGTGGGCCGCCCGTCCGGCGTTCCCACCACCATGACCCGCATTGGCTTGGTGACGTGAAGCACCACATCGTGATCCGGAGTGACATCAGTGGCCTGGGAGAAAGACGGCGGCGCCGAGGCACTCAGCGAGTTACGGAATCCCGGATCCTCGCCAGCGTAGTGGATCAGCAGCACGAAGACCGGTATAGCCAGCGCGGTCAGCTTGATCCAGTACTGGAAGGCCTGCACGAGGGTGATCGAGTGCGTCCATCCGGTGTAGATGTTGAACGTCACGATCACCATGACCACTGCCGCGCCGACCCACTGTGGCGCCTCCGTGACAGCATGGACGGTGAGCCCGGCCCCCTGCAGCTGCGGCACCAGGTACAGCCAGCCAATGATGATCACGAAGGCGGTACAGATCTTGCGCAACCGTGCCGAACCCAGCCGCAGCTCGGCGAAGTCGGGCAGCGTGTAGGCACCAGACCGGCGCAGTGGCGCCGCCACGAACAGCAGCAGCGCAAGATACCCCGCAGTGAACCCGACCGGGTACCACAGCGCGTCCACGCCGCCCTTGAACACCAGCCCGGCGATGCCGAGAAAGGAGGCTGCGGACAGGTACTCTCCGGAGACCGCTGCGGCGTTCCAGCGCGGCCCCACCGTTCGGGAGGCCCATAGGAAATCCGAGGTCGACCGGGCTCGTGCCCCGTAGAGCCCGGCGAGCGTGGTCCACAGGGCAATCATCACCATCGCGGCAACGGTGACGTAGAAGTCAGTCCTGTCCGGCACGCCAGTGCTCAGTTCTCGACCCACTCGGCAAAGGCCTGCTCGGTGCGGTCGGCATTGCGGTTGTAGGACCAGGCCACCGCGACGAAGAACGGGTAGACCGCAAGCCCGAGCAGCAACCACGGCAGCCGCAAGCCCAGGATGGTGGCCGTGCCTAGCGACGGCGCCAGCAGGAACACCAGCGGGATGCTTCCCAGCACCACCACGGTGAGCAGCATCAGCCGGATCGACAGCATCAGCTGCACCCGCATCAGCTGGCGGACCAGCTCCTCACCGACGCTGGTCTGATCCTCCACCTCGGCAAGGGTGCGCACCACCCGCCGGCTGCTGCGCCGCTTTGCCAGCACGATCCGTTCCCGCTTGCCAGGCTTGGCCCGGCCGGCAAGTGGTTGGCTGGCCTTTTCTTCCCGTGCCGTTTCTTGGACCGCCGATTGAACCGCTGATTGAACTGCCTGTTCCAGGGCCTCCCATGGGTTCTCACCCGGGCCGGCCGCGTCATCGCTCATGCCGCGACGCTCATCGGGAGGTCCAGCCCTGCTTGGCTGCGCGCACCAAGCGGTCCTTCAGGTCTCGGGTGTGCCGTCGGCTGACCGGTAACTCGGTGGCACCGTCTCCGCTGCCCACCCGCACCACGTAACCCGACGACGACATGCGCAGCTCGGTGACCAACGGCAGGGCAACCAGATAGGAGCGGTGGATGCGCACGAACCCGGCGTCAGACCACCGGTCCTCCAACTGGGAAAGTGGGATACGGACCAGGTGGCTGGCGCCCTCGCCGGTGTGTAGCCGCGCGTAGTCCCCATGCGCCTCCACCCAACGCACCGACGAGCGCGGCACCAGCTTGGTGGTGCCAGCGAGCTCAACCGGGATAACCTCGTCCTCGCTACCCTGCTCCGGTCCCGGGGTGCCCGGGTCACGCCGGGAGGCCACGATCCGCCGCATCGTAGCGGCCAGTCGCTCCCGGCTCACCGGTTTCATCAGATAGTCGGCCACGCCCAACTCGAACGCGTCGAGGGCCCGTTCATCGTAGGCGGTGGCGAACACGACCGCCGGCGGGTTGGGGATCCCGGCGAGCACGCGGGCCAGTTCCAAGCCGTCCAGCCCAGGCATCCGGATGTCCAGAAACACGACATCAATCCGGGGAGGGGGTGCGCCGTTGGCGGCCTGGTCATCGGGTCGCAAGATCGCTAATGTCTCTTTGGCGTTCGTGGCCGTCAGCACGGTACCGATCCGTGGCTCGGCTTTGAGCACGTCGAGCAGCATGGCCATAGGACCCGGCTCGTCGTCCACGGCGAGCACGACAAGCCCAGGTTTGTCGTCGTTGCCGCTCATCGACCGCCTTTCCGTCAATCCAGTACTGCTTGAGCAACCCCCGACCGTCAATCCTGCACATGGCCGGTATCGCTGTCCACGGTTGGCGCGGGAGTGATCTCGCCGTGGTATCGAATGTGCTCAGCCGCGCCTACAGACCGAAACGGGACCAGGCGGCGCGGTGCTCGAGCGCTTCGAGCACCGCCAGCGCGGACTCCGGGCTGGCGCGCCCGCTCAGCGAGGCTGCCGCGGGGCCCAGCCCCAGACGAGCCAGCAGCGACCGGCGTCCCTCCACCGTGACGATCTCCGCGTCCGGGTACCGCTTGGCGATCTCCCCGCGCATTGTGCCCAGCCGATCGACCAAGCCCAACTCCAGGGCCCGGCGGCCGGTCCACACCTCGCCGGTGAACAGATCGTGCTGATCAGTAGCCAGCTGGCCGCTGCGGCGCGAGCACACCCAATCGCAGAACATGCCGTGCAGTTCAGTCTGCATGCTGCGTAACCACATCACGTCGTCCTCCCGCTCGGGCAGGAACGGATCGAGCCGGGCTTTGTTCGCCCCCGCGGTGTACAGCCGCCGCTCGACACCGAAGCGCTCCAGCAAACCGTGCAGCCCGAAGCCCTGACTGACCACCCCAATGGAGCCAACCAGCGAGGTGGGATGGGCGACGATCTCATCGGCGGCGCACGCGAGCCAGTACCCACCGGATGCGGCGACGTCCTCGCAGAACGCCAGCACCGGCACGCGCTTGTGATCAGCGAGGCCGCGAATCCGATCCGCCACCAGCGCCGACTGGGTGGCTGAACCACCCGGCGAGTTGATCAACAGCGCCACCGCCCGCAGCTGGTCGTAGCCGAAGGCGCGGGTCAACACAGACTCCACCGCGGCTAGGTTGATCACTCCACGCCCCAGTGGCGCCGGTGTCGGCGTGATCACGCCATGCAGTTTCACCGCAGTCACCACCGGGCCACGCTCCCGCTGAGTGCCGGGCAACGGCAGCCGCGAGGTCAGATCTTTGACGTCCATCCGGCAAGCCTACGGAGGCCGCCGGCCGCGAGGCGCTGCTATGCGCTTACCGGCGGTTGCGAACGCGACGGGCCTGGCGTCGGTGGCGCGATGGCACGCACCCCGCGGCTGAACTTGGGCACCCGCATGCTGACTTTGGTGCCCATCCCCGGTCCGGTTTCGACCACCAGCCCGCACTCATCGCCGAAAGCCCCACGCAGCCGGTCATGCACGTTGCCCAGCCCGACATGCGCGCCGGTGAGGTGTGAGTCGGTCATCTCCTCGCGGAGCCGGTGCGGGTCCATGCCGATGCCGTCGTCCTCCACGCTGATCACGCAATCCGACCCGGCATCCTCGGCGACGACCGACACGGTGCCGCCACCGGACTTGCCCCCCAGCCCGTGCCGCACCGCGTTCTCCACCAGCGGCTGCAACGCCAGGAACGGCAGCACCACCGGCAGCACCTCGGGGGCGATCTGGAGCTTGACCTGCAACCGATCCCCGAACCGGGCCTTTTCCAGGATCAGGTAGCGGTCGATGTTGTTGAGTTCCTCGGCGAGCGTGGTGAACTCCCCGTCAGCGCGGAAGGAATACCGGGTGAACTCGGAGAACTCCATGATCAGCTCGCGCGCCTCCTCCGGGTCGGTTTTGATGCAGTGGCAAATCGTGGTCAGCGCGTTGTAAATGAAATGCGGGGAGATCTGCGAACGCAGCGCCCGGATCTCGGCATAGGCCAGCCGGGTTCGGGACTCGTCAAGTTCAGCGAGCTCGAGTTGGCTGGAGACGTACCGGGCGACCTCTGCCGTGGCCCGCAGCACGCCAGCCTCAGCGGTCCGCTGGCTGATCACCCCGAAGGTCCCGACAATGCCACCGTCCACCTCCAGCGGGGAGACAATCACCGCGCGAACCGGGCAGTTGGCGCGCCCACAGTCCATCTCGCGCTGGTGGCGGACCTGTTGACGGCCGGTGCTCAGCACCTCGAGGGCAGCCTCCGCGACCCAATTCGTGTGATGCTTAGCGTCGCTATCACGTTGAGCATCACAATCCCAGCCCAGCATCAGGCCTTCATCGTTGGCCAGCGCGACGGCGATGCAATTCAGCAATGCTCGCAGGTGTGGCGCCGCATCGGTCGCCGAGGCGGCTGAGAGCCTCTCCCGCAGCGGTGGTGAGGCCTGCGCCATGGTGTGCAGCGCGGTGTAGGTAGCGTGGTCGGCATCGGTGCCGAATGGCCGCCGGCTCCGCATGCCATACATCAG
>JAFAXZ010000236.1 GCA_019240665.1 Pseudonocardiales bacterium
ATCATGTAGGGTAGACGGAACCGCAGCTCATCACGCCTGTGGCGAGTTTTGGCACGCCACAGGTATGTATCTTGACCATAGCGAGTACTTGCCCATATGTGACACCTGGTCCGATTAGGCATCGTTGCCCATGTATCGAAGTTGCCCACAGCGGGTAACTTGCTGAGAAAGGTAACTACGGTCAGGATAGGCCCGTGGTCGCCCTCGCAGTCGATGAGCATGCCGTGCTCGAACAGGGCATGGCTCGACTTGCTGAGCTGCTCGGGCCTAACTTCGAAATTTTGCCCTTCCGGGTGAATGGGGGTGAGGGCGACGAGCAGGACGCTGTCGCCGCAGACTCCGTTTACTCGATCCGAGCACTCACAACCTCTGCGCCCTCCGCCCAGGTTGTCGTGGAGGCGAAGGTGTCGTTGACGCCAGCAGCGGCTCAGCAGGTTCTCTTGCCGCAGGTCCGGCTACTGCGCCGGCTCTACAGCCAGGCCACGGTTCTTGTCGTCGCACCCTGGCTCAGTCCGAGGACGAGGGACGTCCTGGCGAGTCGCAAGGTGAGCTATCTCGACCTCACTGGCAATGTTGACCTCCGCCTGCCGACAGGCGTTCTGATCAAGACCGAAGGTGCCCAACAGAACCCTGATCCGACGCCGCACCGCCGCAGTCGAGGGCTCTCGGGTGCTGGAGCTGGCGTGATAGTGCGGCTGCTCACCGACTTTGCCCCGCCCTACCGACAGAAAGACCTTGCGGCTGTCGGGCGGGTCAGTCCCGGATATGTCTCACGGATCTTCCAGACCCTCGATGATGAGGCTCTTCTCACCAGGGAGGGTCGCTACATCGTTGAGGTCAACTGGCCTGCTCTGCTGCGTGCTCGGGCGGAGAACTATGGTCTGCTCCGCTCCAACCACGCAGTGCCGATGGTGGCGCGCAAAGGCCCCGATGCCATCTACCGCAGCTTGATTGCTCGGGGCACTGAGAACACCGCCGTGGTCACGGGCTCCTACTCAGCACGTAGATCCGGGTCTGGACACGGTCGATGCCGTGGCCGAGGAGCTTTCGCTGATGCGTGCTGCACACGGCCTGGGAAACGTCATCCTCCTGCAGCCGAGCGACAGAGGGCCACTGCTGCGCCGGCGCGCCTTCGGGGCTGCCGAGCATGTTGCGCTCAGCCAGCTGGCGATTGACTGCTTGAGCGGACCAGATCGGATGCCTGCTGAGGGAGAGGCTGTCCTTGCCCACATGGTCGCCACCGTGGATGCATGGCGACGAGGCCCCGGCGAGCTGGCCAACGAGGCCACTGCACTACCTTGAGCTGCCTATGAGCACCTTTGGCTGGGCGGTCGATGTCACGCTTCCCTGACGGCATCTCGGCCGAAGTGATTACGGTCGTTGCTCGTTGAGTCCTCCTCGATGCGCTGGAGGCGCTACAGGCGCACCGTGACGCCATCACTCTCGTCGAGGCTCAGGCCGTGCACCTCCGCACCACCGCCGGCGAGCTGACGATCGCTTCGTACACGAGTGATGCCGACCTCGGAGTCGACCCCGAGATTCTCGACGACGAGCCACTGCTCGAACAAACTATGACCGCTGCGGGCTTCACCCAGGGTCCGGATCCCGGGCGCTGGTACCGCCCCGAGAAGATCGGTGACCGGATCGAAGAGGTTGTGGTCGATCTGATGGTCGCCGACACGTTCTCCGGATCGGGGAGCCGGCGCTCTGGAGTGATCCCGCCGCATTCGCGTGATGCAACGCGCCGCACGCGGGGTCTCGAACCGGCTGCGGTCGACTACGACGTCATGGCGGTGCCGAGCCTGGAGCCCGAACGAGACGGTCGGGTGCTTGACGTGCGGGTAGCTGGCGTGGCAGCGCTGTTGATCGCTAAGTGCCACAAGCTAGGGGAGCGCGTCCGAGAGACCAGTCAACGACGTCTCGTCGCTAAGGACGCCGGCGACGTCGTGCGGCTGATGCTCGCTACCGACGCCGGTCCTGTCAGGCAGCGTCTCGAGCTTCTTCTGGCAGATCCACGCTCGGAGG
>JAFAXZ010000344.1 GCA_019240665.1 Pseudonocardiales bacterium
TGGGTAATCCGCTCTCGCAGCCGAGTCAGCGGATAATCGCCGAAACTTGGGACCGGCGATTCCGCGCGCCGCTTCCGGATGATATCGCGCAGTCTCATCACTTCGTGACGGCGAGCTTCGTTGTGCGTGGCCAGCTCATTCATGAGGTGATCCTAGCCTGCCGCGGGAACGCCCTGGCTTGCGACGAAGCCGGTCGCACGCTATGCGGCCGCGTGTCCCCAGCCATCGGCGAGCATTTCGCGCCGATGGGTGGGGACGCCAATGGGTGGGGACGCCGGGGCGGCTGCCCTAGATGGCAGTGCGCCAACGCTGGAGGCGCACAGAGTGTTAAGCCCGCTCTGGGATACCGCAGCGGCGGCGCAGGCTGTCCAGTTTCCACACCGGGCGCCGGGCTCGCTGGTCCAGGATGCGCAGCAGGTCCCGGGCGATGGGGTCGTTGCGGATCCGGGTGGGGGCCAGCCGGTCGGCGGTGTCCAGGTGCCGGATCGCTTCCGCGTCGCGGTGCGCGCCATCCTGCACCAGCGCCCGGGCCAGATCGAAATGCAGCGCCGAGGACCTCTCCTGGCTGTTCAGCGCCGCCATATCCAGCGGCGTGCGGGTGGCGTCCCGGTAGACCCGTCCGCCTTCGCCGAGCTCGATTCCGATCCCCAACCGCCACACGGCGACGTTGGTGGGACCGAAGTGCATGCGCATCCCGTTGCACTCCCCGATCCGCGCGGCGATCTTCTCTGCCTCGTCCAGATGCGTCCGCGCGTTGTCGTGCTGCTTGTCCCGCGCTGCGCGCTGCGCCTGCACGAGATGCGCAAAACCGAGCATCTCCGCACACAGCGTGTCCTCACTACGCAGCTGAGCTGATCGTTCGAGCTCGTTGATCCCGGAAGTGATCACCCGCGACGCGCGGCCACGCGCACTGAACTCCACCAGCCTTATCGCCCAAATCCAACAGGCGAAACCGACCAGTCCGGGGTCACCATGGCGACAGGCCATGTCATATCCACGTCTGGTCGCCGAGATCGCCAGGTCACCATTGCCAGCAAGGCGGGTCGCGACAACGCCGGCCACGACGCACGACTGCACGAGCGCGGTGAATGCGCAGTCCCGGTCGGCCGATCCGGCGGTCAGCGCGTGGACCTGCAACTCGGTCAGCAGCGTGCCCAGATCCTGCCCGGCCAGTGAGAACCGGCCCTGGTCGCGATGCTCGTTCGCGCGCTCGGCCCAGGCCAGCAGCTCATCGAGGGGTCGTGGGGTGAGGTCGGGCACCTCATCGGGCCCGTAGTCGTTGAGCGCCACGCTGATGCCCGGCAGCGCGGCCCGGCCCTCCACGGTCGCCCGGTCCGGCGCCAGGTAGGGCTGGCCGGTCAAATCGATCACCGAGCAGCCCAGCGCGTCGGCCAGATCCTCGATCAGGCCACGCCGGTTGAACCCCCGTTGTCCCCGTTCCAGCATCGACAGGTACCCCGCGGTGATACCGGCCAGCCCGGCCACCACGTCCAGGCTCAATCCCCGACGGCGCCGGATCCGGCGCACCCGGGCACCGATCATCAGCGCGTCGTCAGTGTCCATCAGCTACCACCTTCGCCTTGATCAGGATGCCAGCTCAGGCTACGACCGATGCTGCTCACCGGAAAACTCGCCTGTCTGCTCCGCATTATGTTGGAGCAGTTGGACGACCTGCTTCGATCCCAGCGCCTCGGCGCCGACGCAGCCGTGAACGCCGGCTCTACGAGGCTGTCCGATCACCGCCCAAGGCGGAGTGTGAGTATCAATGCGACCAATGCCGTCGCTCTGCTTGTCACAGTGTGGGTTTGCGGCGGGCGCTCGGGTGGCCGCTAGACGGTCTCGATAGTGGATTTCTATGTTCGATGTGTGCCCACCCGGCGTGGAGGAGCTGAGACGCGATGACGGTTGTGGTGAACGGCGACTTGGCGGCGATACCCGACGGTGAGCGCGCCGTTTACCAGCGGTTCTTCTGTGCTCGCGCCTCAAACAAGAAAACGGCTGCCGAAATCGATACATTCAGGGAGTCGGCCGAACCCAGCATAGGGATGAATACTCGCTCGTAACCCGCCTCGTGCCATGGCTTTGGAATACCGTAACGCTCCGAACCGAGAATGAACGCCGTACGACTACTCGAATAGTCGAACGACCGATAATTCTTCGCGTCGTCGGTGTCTGCTAAATAAACGTCCACATCGTTCGACTGAAGCCACGTGATCGCGTCTTCGGTGCACTCGAAGTCCAGGATGGGCATCTTCAGGACCATTCCTTGGCTGGCCCGGAACACCTTCGGATGTGTCAACCTCGTGCGCCGATTCGTCAACACAAGACAATCAGCACCGGCCGCGTCCAGCGTCCGAATCAACGTCCCCAGGTTGCCGGGAATCTCCATGCTATCGGCAACCATGATCAGTGATGACTTACCAAGCCGTACGTCCTGCGGCTCCCACATGGGCAACTGCGCGATCGAGAACAACCCATCCGGCTTGTCCCGCTCGGAAATCCGCGCCAACGTCTTCTTCGACACCTGGTACGCCAGGTGCGCCCGCTCCGCCAGCTCCACCGCCCGCGTGCGCGCTTCGTCGCCGTAGGCGGCTTCCGGGCACCACAGGAACGTGTCAATGAAGACGTCGTGCTCCAGCAGGAGGTTATGCGCCCACAACCCCTCGGCGGTGATCATCCTGCGGGGATTCGGCGCGGTGTTCCGCTGGATCGCCAGCACCTGCTTGATCTTCGGATGCTGCGGGCCGATCTGCTTGAGTTCCATCGCTCCTGATCACCTCGTCCCTGTGGTTACCCACGCAACCCACCAACCTATCCACGCCACCATGGGTGGCCATTTACCAGCGACTCATTGGCCACTCATTGGGCATTCAGGGTTGTGCGCCGGCGGTGATCAAGCACCGCTTCGCGGCGTCGGCGGGCACGAGCCAGCCCACGAACCCAAGACTTCTGAACAGGTTCCTGCTCATGCAGATGGCGAGTTGATGGGCGCTCCCAGCCGGACTGGCAGCGCGTTAGCGTCGGCGGTGCCCAGAGCCGGCGGTGCCCAGAGCCGGCGGTGCCCAGATGAGTCAACCCCGCTCTGGGATACCGAAGCGGCGGCGCAGGCTGTCCCGCCCACGCCTGGCGCCGGGCCCGGCGGTCCAAAGTCAGCACCAGGTCGCGAGCGATCGGATCGTTGCGGATCCGGCTCGGGGCCAGCCGGTCGGCGGTATCCAGGTGCCGGATCGCCTCCGCGTCGCGCTGCGCTCCGTCCTGCACCAGCGCCCGAGCCAGGTCGAAAGCCAGCGTCGACGCTCTATCCTTGCTGTTGAGCACGGCCATGTCCGGCGGTGTCCGGGTGGCTCCGCGTAGGCCCGGCCGCCCTCACCGAGCTCGATACCCACCGCCAACCGCCACAGCGCGATATTGGTCGGGCCGAAGTGCATGCGCATTCCGTTGCACTCCCCGATCCGCGCAGCGATCCTCTCCGCCTCGGCCAGATGTGCCCGCGCGTCGTCGCCCTGCTTGTCCCCGCGCCGCACGCTGCGCCTGCGCCAGATACATCATGCCGAGCATCTCCGCGGGCAACGTGTCCTCACCGCGCAGGCGAACAGATGACGCTAGTTCGTCGATCCCCGCGGTGAGCATCCGCGACGCGCGGCCCCGCGCGTTCAACCACAGTAACGGAAGCGACCACCACCACCGGGCGAAGCCAATCAGATCGGGGGTCACCATGGCGGCAGGCCATCTCGTATCCGCGTCTGGCCGCTGAGACCGCCAGGCTGATGCCGGGCAGTGCGGCCCGGCCCTCCATGGTCGCCCGGTCCGGCGGCAGGTAGGGCTGGCCGGCCAGCCCGGCCAGCACATCCAGGCTCAGCACGCGATGGTGCCGGATCCGGCGCACCCGGGCACCGATCATCAGCGCGTCGTCATGGGCCACCGGTTGAGGCTACGACCGCAGCCGCTCACCGGGCCTGATGAGGGGGTGCTGGGTGGACCGGGCCACCCCCCTAAACTGTCGAGAAGGGTGACGACGTGGTAGCCGGTGCTGCGTCGGCGTGCTGAAGTGCTACCAGACCTGCTTGCTCATACCGACGAACGGAGTACCTGGCATGACCGGGGTCTTGCCTCCTGTGACTGCCGCCGTTGGTTCCGCTCAGTACGCCTGGCTGCTCGTCGCGCTGCCGGCTTTCGGTGCGCTGGTGCTGCTGGTTGGTGGCCGCCGCACCAACGCCTGGGGGCACCTGTTGGGTTGCGCGACGGTGCTCGCGGCCTTCGGCTACGGCGTGGTGCTCTGCGTCGAATGGCTGGGCTTCGACGCCTCGCAGCGGTCCCGGGAGCTGGGGCTGGGCACCTGGTTCGCGGTCAACTCGCTGCAGGTCAACTACGGTCTGCGACTCGATCCACTGTCGCTGACCTTCATGCTGCTCATCACCGGCGTCGGCGGCCTGATTCACCTCTATGCGATCGGCTACATGGCACACGATCCTGGGCGTCGCCGGTTCTTCGGATACTTCAACCTGTTCGTCGCGGCGATGCTCGTGCTGGTCCTGAGCAACAACTTCGTCACGCTCTACCTCGGGTGGGAAGGCGTGGGTCTGGCCTCTTACCTGCTCATCGGCTGGTACCAGGACCGCCCGAGTGCGGCGACGGCGGCGAAGAAGGCTTTCCTGATGAACCGGGTCGGCGACGTTGGCCTAGCCCTGGCGATCTTTCTGATCTGGCGCTCACTGGGCACCGTGCAGTTCTCCGAGGTGTTCGCCCGCGCCGGGCAGATCGGCGGCCCCACTCTCCTGGCGATCACTCTGTTGCTGTTGCTCGGGGCTTGCGGCAAGTCCGGTCAGTTCCCGCTGCAGGCCTGGTTGCCCGACGCCATGGAAGGGCCGACCCCGGTCTCGGCGCTGATCCACGCCGCGACGATGGTGACCGCCGGGGTGTACCTGATCGCCCGGTGCAACCCGCTGTATGACCTCAGCGCGGCCGGCCGGCTGGCCGTCGCGGCGGTGGGGGTGATCACTTTGCTGATCGGGTCGATCATCGGTTGCGCCTACGACGACATCAAGAAGGTGCTGGCCTATTCCACGGTCAGCCAGATCGGGTACATGATCCTCGCGGTCGGGTTGGGTCCGGCCGGGTACGCGCTGGGCATCGTGCACCTGCTGACCCACGGCTTCTTCAAGGCTGTCTTGTTCCTGGGCGCGGGCTCGGTCATGCATGGGATGCATGACGAGATCGACATGCGCCGGATGGGCGGTCTCGCGCGGCACCTGCCGATCACCTTCGTCATGTTCACCTCGGGTTACCTGGCGCTGATCGGGTTCCCGTTCCTGTCCGGCTACTACTCCAAGGATGCGATCATCGAGGCGGCGTTCGGCGCGGGCGGTTCGGCGGGCTGGGTCTTCGGCGGCATCGCGCTGCTGGCGGCGGGGCTCACCGCCTTCTACATGACCCGCCTGATGCTCATGACGTTCTTCGGCGAGGAGCGCTGGCGGGATCTGCGCACCGCCGAGGGTCAGGAATACCACCCGCACGAGTCCCCGCCGGTGATGTGGGTGCCGATGGTGTTGCTGGCGATCGGCTCGCTGGGCGCCGGCTACGTCCTGGCCTCGGGCGGGCGGTTGGCGCGCTGGTTGGAGCCCTCGGTGGGCCCGCTGGTGCCCGCGGCCGCCCCGTTTCCGGCGGTGGTGGTCTCGCTGTTCACCGTGCTGGTCTCCGCGGTGGGTGTGCTGCTCGCCTGGTTGGTCATCGGCCGCGACCCGGTGCCGGTGCGCAAGCCTGCGCGGGTCTCGCTGCCGGTGGCCGCTGCCAGAGCCGATCTCTACGCCAACGCGATCAACGAGGTACTTCTCGCGCGGCCCGGTACCTGGCTTACCCGGGCGCTGGTGTTCGTGGACAACAAGGGCGTCGATGGGGTGGTCAATGGCACTGCGGCGCTGCTGGGCGGTACGTCAGGCCGGCTGCGGCGGTTGCAGACCGGCTTCGTCCGTAGCTACGCGCTGGGCATGCTCGGCGGCTCGATCGTGGTGATCGCCTTGCTGCTGGCGGTGAGCTACTCATGAGTGCGGTCTCCCCGGGGGGTGCTCTGCTGCTGGCGATGCTGCTGCTGCCGCTGGTGGGCGCTGCGCTGGTTGCCCCGATGCGCTCGGCCCCGACCGCGGCCAGGGTCACCGGGCTGGTGTTCGCGCTGGCCGAGCTGGTGCTGGCCGCGCTGGCCTGGTCGGCTTACCATCCGGGTGGCGGGCGTCTGGAGCTGACTCTGTCCACCCCGTGGATCCCGGCTTTCGGAACCCGCTTCGCACTGGGAGTCGATGGCATCGCGTTGGTGATGCTTGCGCTGATCAGCGTGCTGGTGCCGATCGTGATGGGCTCCTCCTGGGCGGAGAAGCTCCCCGAGGGCCGCACCCCGGCGGGCTTCTACGCCCTGCTGCTGGCCTTGGAGGCGTTGCTGGTCGGCGTCTTCGCCGCCACCGACGTATTCCTGTTCTACCTGTTCTTCGAGGTCATGCTGGTGCCGATGTACTTTCTGATCGGCCGCTTCGGCGGCCCGCGACGGCAGTACGCGGCGGTGAAGTTCTTCCTGTACTCACTGCTCGGTGGGTTGGTCATGCTGGCCAGCGTGATCGGCTTGTTCGTCGTGAGCGCCCACCAGCTAGGCCAGGGCACCTTTGACTGGACGGCCCTGGTGCGCATCGCCGGCAGCATTCCGCAGAGCACCCAGATCTGGCTGTTCCTCGGGTTCTTCATCGCTTTCGCGATCAAGGCGCCACTGGTGCCGCTGCACACCTGGCTGCCCGACGCTGGCGCGGAGGCCCCGGTGGGTGCCGGCGTGCTGCTGGTCGGCGTGATGGACAAGGTCGGCATCTACGGTTTCCTGCGCTACTGCCTGCCGTTGTTTCCGAGCGCATCGCGTGCGCTGGCCCCACTGGTGCTGGTGCTCGCCGTCGCTGGGATCCTTTACGGCGCGCTCCTCGCCGTCGGCCAGTCGGACATGAAACGGTTCGTGGCCTACACTTCGGTGGCGCACTTCGGCTTCATCGGGTTGGGAGTCTTCGCCTTCTCCACTCAGGCGCAGGCCGGTGCGGTGCTCTACATGGTCAATCACGGCATCTCCACCGGGATGCTGTTCATCGTGGTCGGCATGCTGATGGCTCGCGGTGGCTCCCGGTTGATCAGCGATTACGGGGGCGTGTCGGCGCTGGCGCCCCTGCTGGCCGGGATGATGCTGCTCGCCGGGCTGTCCTTGCTCTCGCTGCCCGGCACCAACTCGTTCGTCTCGGAGTTCATGGTGCTCATCGGCTCGTACCCGCGGGCACCCGTGTACACGATCCTGGCCACCACGGGGATGATCCTGGCCGCGCTGTATGTGTTGTGGTTCTACCAACGGCTCATGCAAGGTCCCGTGCGGGGCGCGGCCGTGGTCGGAGATCTGATTGCCGGCTCAGCCGGCGGCGCGCTGGAGGGCCCCGGGACCGCGATGGCGCCGGATGCGGCGGCGCAGCGGCAGCGCATCCGGTTCCCCGACCTGTCGATCCGCGAGGTCGTCGTGCTGGCGCCACTGGTGGCGCTCATCCTGCTGCTCGGGTTGTACCCGCAGCCGGTGTTGAATGTGATCAACCCGTCGGTCGGGGCCACGCTCACCGAGGTCGGCCTGTCCGACCCGGTCGTCGGGCAGGGAGGCAGCTGAGGTGCTTGGCGGGAGATTTTTGGGGGAATTTCTAGCGCAGGTGCCGCACGTGCAGGCGCCTGCGGTTGACTATGGGGCGATCGCCCCGGTCCTGGTGGTGCTCGGAGCGGCGTGCATCTCCGTGCTGGTGGAGGCGTTCGTGGCCCGCTCCGCACGGTGGTCGGCCCAGGTCGTGCTGACGCTGCTCACGCTGGGGGCAGCGGGTGCAGCGCTGGGCGTGCACCTGTACTCGTTTTCTCGCGGCGCGCGCAACGTGGTGACGCTGGCCGGGACGGTGGCCGTCGACGGCCCCGCCCTGTTCTTATGGGGGACGCTGCTGGCCTTGGGCTTGGCAGCGGTGCTCCTCATCGCGGACCGGTCGGTGGAGCCGGGAGGCGCGTTCACCGCTGACGCCGCGGTGCGCCCGGGCACCGCGCGGGACCGCGCGCAGAGGGTGGGCACCGCGACTGAGACCGTGATGCAGACCGAGGTCTTTCCGCTGTTCTTGTTTTCCCTGGGCGGGATGATGGTCTTCCTCGCGGCCAACGACCTGCTCACCATGTTCGTCGCGTTGGAGGTGCTCAGCCTGCCGCTGTATCTGATGTGCGGGCTAGCCCGGCGCCGCCGGCTGCTGTCCCAGGAGGCAGCCGTCAAGTACTTCCTCTTAGGCGCGTTCTCCTCCGCATTTTTCCTGTACGGGGTGGCGCTGCTGTACGGCTACGCGGGCTCGGTCACCCTGTCTCGGATCGCTGAGGCATCGGTGGGCACCGACCGGTCGGACACGCTGCTGTTCGGCGGCTTGGCGCTGCTGGTGATCGGGCTGCTGTTCAAGGGCTCGGTCGGCCCTTTCCACACCTGGACCCCGGACGTTTACCAGGGCGCGGCGACGCCGGTGACGGCGTTTATGGCGGCCTGCACCAAGGTAGCTGCCTTCGGCGCCATCCTGCGGGTGCTCACGGTGGGGTTCGAGGGCACCCGCTGGGAGTGGCGTGGCTTGCTGTGGGGGGTTGCGATCGTGTCGATGGTGATCGGTGCGGTGCTCGGCCTGACCCAAACCGACGTCAAACGCATGATCGCCTACTCGTCGGTGGCGCACGCCGGGTTCCTGCTGGTGGGAGCGATCGCGCTGACCGCCCAGGGACTGTCCGGCACGATGTTCTACCTGCTCGCCTACGGCTTTACCACGCTGGCGGCGTTCGGTGTGGTCACCCTGGTGCGTGACGCGGATGGTGAGGCCACTCATCTGTCCCAGTGGGCCGGGCTGGCCAAGCGCTCACCGCTGACCGCCGCGGTCTTCGCCTTCCTGCTCTTCGCGCTCGCCGGCATCCCCTTGACCAGTGGCTTCACCGGAAAGTTCGCGGTGTTCAGCGCCGCTCTCGCAGATGGGATGGCGCCGCTGGTGGTGGTGGCGCTGGTGGCCAG
>JAFAXZ010000151.1 GCA_019240665.1 Pseudonocardiales bacterium
GCTTTGGCACCGTCAGCTGTTGGGCCGGACGCAATCCGCCCGGCAGGTGGTGCCCGTCGGCGGTCTTGACCAGATGGCCGTTGACCAGCCAGCCGGGGCGGGAGGGGAGAGCAGACCCAGATACCGACACCGGCTGGGCGCCCCGGCCGTGGAACAGCCCGGCCGGATCGACCGGCATCCCCGCGACGGCCAGCTCAGCAAGTGCCAGCAGCAGCCGTCGCAGACCGAGTTCCCCCGGCACATCGGTGGCGACCGCGACGTGCGGCCGGTCGGCAAGGATCATGCCGACCAACTGGGTAAGTACCCGGCCTGGGCCAGTCTCGACGAAGACCCGCGCTCCGGCCGCGTACATCGCCTCCACCTGCTCGACAAACCGGACCGGTTCAGCGATGTGGGCAGCCAGCGTGGCTCGGATGGTGGCGGGCTCGACCGGGTACGGCGCGGCTGTGGTGTTCGACCACACCGGCAGCCGCGGTGAACCGACGGCACGGCGGTGTAGTTCGGCAGCGAAGGTCGACGTAGCACCGGCCACCACCGGACTGTGGAACGCACACGCCACCGGGATCCGTGTGCCGGTCAGCCCTACCTCGGTGAGCCGGTTCAGCGCGGCCTCCACCGCCGGGGTGGATCCGGAGATCACCGCCTGACCGGGTGCGTTGTGGTTGGCTACCACGACCGGTTCGTCCCCGAGCACGGCGCGGACCTGATCGGCAGCCGCAGCGACCGCGGCCATCGTGCCGGGATCTGCCCCGGCCGCTGCGAGGATGGCCTGCCCACGGGCCTCGCTCAGCTCCAGCAGCTCAGCAGGATCAAGCGCGCCAGCCGCAGCCAGCGCGACCAGTTCGCCGTAGCTGTGCCCACCGAGATGGTCGGGTTGCACGCCCAGCGAGGTGAGCAGCTCATGCATGGCCAACCCGGCGACCCCCAGCGCTGGCTGGGCGACCCGGGGGTCGGTCAGCGCCGCCCGCTGCCGAGCTGCCTGCTCGTTGCTGAACGCGGCCGGCGGGAACATCGCGCTCGCCCACCGGTCACCGAGCTCCAGGAATCGCCGCAGTCGCGGAAACGCCACGAACAGGTCGGCCATCATGCCGGGGCGTTGGCTGCCTTGCCCGGGAAACAGGAATGCGACCCGCCCCGTCGTCTCACCATGATCGGGCGCGACGAAAACACCATCCGCCGCCACGCCCGCCCGGGCCCGTGCCACCTTGGTGGCGAGGTCGTCGAGGTTCTCGGCCACCACCGCAGCCCACACCGGACCACGACGGGAGCCGCACCCAGTGCGGGCGAGATCCCGTAGCCGCCAGGGCCGGCCAGCGGCGTCATTGGCCGTGAGCAACTCAGCGAGCCGGTCCATCTCCGCGACCGCTCCGGCCCGGTCCGCGTCGGCGAACAGGAACAGCTCGGCCGGCCACTCGTCCAGCCCGTGCCGGGGCTCGGGCGCCCCATGATAAGAGGAGAGCACGGCGTGGAAGTTCGTGCCGCCGAACCCGAACGCGCTTACTCCGGCGACCCGGCGCGTCGAGGAGACCCACGGCCGCGCGGCGACGTCGAAAGAGAATGGGCTGGTGCTGTGGTCCCAGTACGGGTTCGGTTCCCGGAGCTGGCCGGTCGGCGGACGCACCCCGGTGTGCACCGCGCACGCCGTCTTGATCAACCCGGCGATCCCTGCGGCACACTTGGTGTGCCCGATCTGGGACTTCACCGATCCCAGCGGGCAGCTGCCGACCGGTGTGCCGGCCGCGGTGAACAACTCGGTCAGTACCGCCAGCTCGGTGCGGTCCCCCACCACGGTGCCGGTGCCGTGTGCCTCCACTAACCCGACCTCAGCCGGTGAGATCCCGGCCATCCGGTAGGCGCGTTCCAGCGCCCGGCGCTGCCCATCCGGGCGCGGCGCGGTGAGCCCCAGCGAGCGCCCGTCGCTGGCCGAGCCGATCCCTTTGATCACCGCATAGATCCGGTCGCCGTCGCGTTCGGCGTCGGCCAGCCGTTTGAGCACGACGCACGCCACGCCCTCGCCGAGCGCGATGCCGTCGGCGGAGGCGTCGAACGGGCGGCACCGGCCGGTCGCCGACAGTGCCTGCACCGAGGCGAACATCAGGTAGTCGTGGATGCTGTTGTGCACGTCGGCACCACCGGCCAGCACCATGCTGCTGGTACCGGCCCGCAGCTCCTTACAGGCCAGGTCGATGGCGGCCAGCGCGGAGGCGCAGGCGGCGTCCACCGTGTAGTTGGCGCCGCCGAGGTCCAGCCGGTTGGCGATCCGGCCGGCGATCACGTTGGCCAACACCCCCGGGAAGGAGTCCTCGGTCAGCTTCGGTAATTGCTCGTCCAGCTCGGGCGGCAGCGTCCGGTGGTAGGCCGGGTAGAGCGAACGGAACCCGTACGCGCTGGCCAGGTCGGCGCCCGCCTCGGCACCGAAGATCACCGATGTGTGTTCCCGGTCGAAGGCCCGCTGCGCGTACCCGGCATCGCGCAGTGCGCGGGCGGCCACCTCCAGCGCCAGTAGCTGGACTGGTTCGATGCTGGCCAGCGCGGCCGGTGGAATGCCGTAGCTCAGCGCGTCGAACGGGATGTCCGGCAGGAAGCCGCCGCAGGCCGCAGGCTTGCGGTACACCGCCGGGTCCCACCGATCGGGCGGTACTTCGGTGACCGCATCCACCCCGGCCAGCACGTTGGCCCAGTAGGTGGCCAGATCTTCGGCTCCTGGGAACACTCCGGCCATGCCGACGATTGCCACGTCCAGCGGATGGGCTTGCGGTGTCGGCGTTTCCGGCCGATCACAGCCGAGCGGCGCAACACCTAGCTCAGCGACTCTGGCGGCGAGAAAGCCGGCCGCGCCCTTGGTCACCTGAGCATGCAAGGTGTCGATTGTCGTGGTCGCCGAGCGCAGCGTAGCTACCTCGCCGAGCATGACCATGCCGTCTTGGTGTTGGACTTCCTCGTCCACTGCGACCAGTACGTCGCCGTCGCGGCGCAGCCCCTTGCTGGCGATGCGCAGCCGACCCAGGTTGAGCTGCTCCAGCTCGGCCCACATCTGATCGTGCGGCACTCCGGCGGCTGCCAACCGGGCCCGGGTCTCGGTGAACGTGCGCAGGTATGGTGAGTCCGCGCAGCGGGTGGCATGGCCAGGTGCGGTCTCCAACAACACGGTGCGCTCGCAGGCCAAGGCGGCCTGCTGGAACCCCGGCCGGATGGCCCCGCCCATGACCGCCTCCTCGGTGAACAGGTACGCGGTGCCCATCAACACCCCGATCCGGGCACCCCGCGCCACCAGAGGAGCGGCCAGCGTGGTCACCATGGCCGCCGAGCGCTCGTCGTGGATGCCCCCGGCGAACAGCACCTGCAGCGCCCCGGCGCACCCGTGCGTGTCGTCGTAGCCGAGCAGCCGCTGCAGCTGGATCTCCCACAGCGGGAAGCTGGCCCGCGGCCCGACGTGCCCGCCGCACTCCCGGCCTTCGAACACGAATCGCCGGGCTCCCTCGGCTAGGAACCGGTCCAGCAAGCCGGGAGAGGGAACGTGCAGGAACGTGTCGATCCCGGCTGCTTCCAGTGGCACCGCCTGCGCCGGCCTGCCCCCGGCGATCAGGGCATACGGTGGGCGCACCTGGCGCACTGCGGCCAGCTGCGCTTCGCGAAGCTCGGGGGGGACGAACCCGAGGATGCCCACTCCCCACGGCCGCCCACTCAGCAGGGCCGCGGTCTGTTCCAGCAGTCTCCGGGTCTGCTCGCCGCTGCTCAGGGACAACGCCAGAAACGGCAACCCGCCCGCGGCCGCCACTGCGGCGGCGAACCCGGCCTGATCACTGACTCGGGTCATCGGCCCTTGGACCACAAGCGGCTGCGCCGGTTGCAATCGGGCGGCGGTGTGCAACTGGTCGGTGACCGCAGCGCGGACCGCGGCCACCACGCCTCCAGCGGTCACATGTCGTTGTGCTAGCGCCGCGGCCAGCGCGCCATCCTGGCCGATCGGCAGCGCACCCAGGTTCCGCGCGCCGAGTCGGGTCGCGACCGTGTTGGGGTCGGCCGTGGGCAGGTCTGGGCGCGCGTAGAGGCGGTGACCACCAACGACCACAGTTTCGCTGCCGTCCATCACCCGGATCGCCGCGGCCACCTGGCCCGGCAGGTCGGCCTCGGCCACCAGCGCCAGCTGCGCGTCCAGCACCACTCCCGCCGCGCCCCCCGCGATCGCCGCAGCGGCCGTGTGCGGTCCGATCCCGCCGGCTGCCCACACCGGGACGCGGATCCGCGGATCGGCCAGCAACTGTTGCAGGAGCACGAACGTCGTGGTGGTACCGACCCGGCCGCCGGCTTCGGCGCCCTTGGCGATCAGCCCGTATGCCCCGGCCCGGACCACCGCGCGTGCCTGCACCACCGAGGTGACTTCGACGAACGAGCGACGCCGAGGCGCGGACGGCCACCGCGAACCGGGACCGTGCACGACCACGTCGACCTGCTCCGGCAGGTCGACGGGCGACAGCGGGCACTTGGCCGGTACCCGGACCCCGAAACCACCGGGCCACCATCGGCAGACATCCGCCAGCGCGGCCCGCGCCCAGCTGGCGTTTCGACCCAGGTCCAGCACGCCCACCGCGCCGGCTCGCGCGAGCGCCACCACGAGAGGGGCAGTGGGCTCCTCGAAGGGTGTGATCCCCACGACCAGCTCTCGATCCTGCAGCCTGCTCATCCTCGGCCCTGTCCTTCTGTAATCGGGCTAGCCCGGTGGTCCGCACGGTGTCCCTGATCTGTGTCTCTCGAGCTGGGGCCCTAGATGATGATCTGCTGGTCTGACCCGTGACGTGTGTGTCGCCAATGTGCAGGGTGGGGTGACCCCGGGTGGTCCCCCTCGGTGATCACCCGGGGTCACCAACCGCCACAAGGTGCGTGGTGGCCCTGGAAAAGGATGCGGCGGTGGAAAGGCCTGCCAACCTCGTGAAGGCAGCCAGTGCCATAAGTTGTCTCTAGGGCGCAGCTCCATTAGCCATAGCTAACGTTGAGTTGGTGGTCAGGAGAGTTGCCACCACAGTTGTGTTGAGCACGCCTAGGTCCCCCTGCCCTTTCGTACCCTGCCACGGACCCTCTTTCAGGGCTACGGACTCGCTAATAGTAACACTAGGTGATAGCTATGGGTCAAGAGTGTCAGAGTTAGCCCGAATGGCCTACTACTACTGGCTAGAATGGCCTATCAGTACTTACTCAACCGATCGGCGCTACTGAGGTGTCCTTGGTGTCGGTGCCGCCGCGTCCGGTGGCTGCATGTTGGCACCTGGCCGCGTGTTGGCACCTGGCCGCCAACCGTGTACACCCATAGTGGACGGTTGGGGGTCGAGTGCCGTGCGTTGGTGGACGAAGTCTGGGGTGGCGGCGGTCGTGGTGACCTTGCTGGGTGCGGCGGCATGTGCCGCACCACCCTCGGGTGCAGGCCCGTGCACGGTGACGAAAACGGCCAACGTGGCGGTGCCGATGCGCGACGGCACCACACTGCGCGCCGACGTGTACCGGCCAGCGACGTCCCAGGCGGTGCCGGTGATCTTGATGCGCACGCAGTACGGCAAAGCGGCCGCGCAGGACCAGCCCTCGCGTTACCAGCGCCCGGACTGGTTCGCCTCGCACTGTTACCTGGTGGTCATCCAGGACATCCGGGGACAGTTCGCCTCCGGGGGCACCTTCTCGGAGTTCACCAACGACCGCAACGATGGCTACGACAGCGTCGAGTGGGCCGCGAAACTGCCCGGATCTTCCGGCAAGGTTGGCATGTACGGTTCGTCCTACGTCGGTGCGACCCAGTGGCTGGCCACCGAGACCGTGCCACCGCATCTGACCACGATTGTGCCGGCCAACACCGGGTCGGACTACTACGACGGCTGGACCTACGAGAATGGCGCGTTCCGCTTGAATTTTATCGAATCGTGGGCGATGGACACGATCGTCTTATCCGCAGCCAATAATCGCGGTGACACCAAGGTGGCCCAACAGCTCACGCAGGACTACAAGAACATCGCCAGCTGGCTGCGGTACACCCCATACCGCAGCTTCCCACCGTTTCACCCCGGTGACCGTACGGTTGCGCCATACTTCTACGATTGGATCGCGCACCGCACCGACGGCCCCTACTGGCAGCGGTGGACGCCAGCACAGCACTACTCCGAGATTAATATTCCGGTATTGGATATCGAGGGTTGGTACGACGCGTTCCTCACCGGTGGTGTGCACAACTTCACCGGCATGGTCAGCTCCGGTGGATCAGCGTTGGCGCGCACCAACCAGCGGCTCGTGATCGGCCCCTGGGATCACATTGGCTGGGGTCGGCCCGACAGTATCGTGGCACCGATGCTCAAGCAGATCGGGCCGGTCGGCAATAGCCCAATCAACGAGCTGATGCTGGCCTGGTGGGATCATTTTCTCAAAGGTATCGACAACGGCGTGAGCAACGGCCCGACGGTCAACTACTTCGAGATGGGCGCCGACGTCTGGAAAACCGCGGTGGCCTGGCCGCTGCCCGGCACGCAGTGGACGAACTACTATGTATCCAGCGGCGGACATGCCTCGTCGGCGCGGGGTGACGGCCAGTTGGTGACCAGCCCGCCGACTAGCGGACAGCAGCCCGATACCTACGACGACGACCCACGCAACCCCGTGCCCAGCGTGGGCGGTCACTCCTGCTGCGCGGCGCCGGGCGGTTCCCAGGGTCCCTATGACCAGCGCTCCGTCGAGCAACGATCGGACGTGCTGGTGTACACCACCCTCCCACTGCCCACCGACACTGAGGTGACCGGGCCGATCAGCGTGACGCTCTACGCCAGCTCGTCGGCGCCCGACACCGACTGGACCGCCAAGCTGGTCGACGTGCACCCGGACGGCACCGCGGTCAACCTCAACAACGGGATCCAGCGGGCCAGCTTCCGGGAGTCAAGCAGTGCACCGACACCCATTGAGCCGGGCAAGGTCTACCGGTACACGATCACCGTGTGGCCGACGAGCAACCTGTTCCGCACCGGCCACCGGATCCGCTTGGAGATTTCCTCCAGCGACTTCCCGCAGTTCGATCCGAACCCCAACACCGGGTCGTGGCTGGGGGAGAGCACGGCGACGCAGGTCGCCCACCAAACCGTTCTGCACGACGCCCAGCACCCGTCAGCGCTGGTCCTGCCGGTCATCCCGGCGTCGGCATCAGGCAAGGCCAGCACCACGTTCCCGATCACGGCCCGCCAGTGATCTGGGTCAGCGGATGCCGGAGTCGAACTCGTCAGTTTTCACTGCCGGGGCGGGCACGGACGCCGGTTCGCCGTACTCGCCACGCCAGCGAGGGCCTGTTCGCCAGATGAAGTAAACCTTGTCGGTCTCTGCCGGTGAGGCCACCATTCTGGCCAGTTTCTCGGCAGGCAGGGCGCGCGTGCCTGTCAAGGTGAACAGGAATCGTTCGGTGACCGCTGTTATTCCCCGGTCCGCGCCGCTCTCCACTGGAAAGCGGCTTTCAATCAGTGGCGTACTGCTTGCGCTGTGCTTGCGGCTAGGTGAGAAGCTCACGTTGCCGGTGGGTGGTTGTTCTGCTCGGGGGCATATCGCCTGGATGTGATCCTGGAATGGTCACCAGCGCTGGCGGTCGGAACTGGGCACGGGGACAGTGTTGTTGTTTCCTGGGGTGATGGCTTCGTGGCTGGGGGTGCGAAGCGTCTGGTGGGAGTCACCGTAGGGGTGGTTCTGGTAAACAAGGAGGATAGATGTCTGTTTCTCAGCAGCTGGCAGCGGCTCTGGTCGATCTGGATGCCGAGGACATCACCGTCGTGAACATTGACGCGCAGGATTACGGCCTCAAGGTCGCCGGCCCGAATCCGTGCCAGTGCGCCTGCGGCAACGGCCCGAATCCGTGCCAATGCTTCTGCTGCGCCAACTAATTAATGCGTGGCGGGGTGGGGGTCGGTCGTAGTTGGCCCCCACCCTCGTCGAGGGTCCGGCTGGTGTCGCGAGGAGTGACATGTCACTCGGTGGTGGGTCCGGTGTGGTGTCGGAGCCTGTGTCGCTTGTTCCAGCGGGGTGGGACTTGTTCGTTCCGCCGGTCCCGGAGGGCGCCTCGAGGGAGTTCGGGAAGGACCATCGGGAGGCGTATGCGTACGTGGTGCGGCGGGCCCGGTCGGATGGTCTCCTGCGGGACCAAGGGCTCGATATTCCGCTCGCGCCGGTGGTGACCGGGCTTGAGCCTCGCGCTGAGCGGGTCTTGCGGGAACGCTGCCTGACGGTGCTGGCCTGCCTGGAGCGCATCGCCGCCGCCTATCATTCCGAGCCGGAGCTGCGAGAATTCCTTGACGTGCCGTTTCCGTTGCGTGAGTGGGTGCTGGCTGATGAGCGGGCCACGGCGCACCGGATCGACTATTGCCGCTTCGACGCCATCGGTGATCACCTGCCGGACCTGCGGGTGCTGGAGTTCAACGGAGATTATCCCCTTGGGCTGCTGACCAGTGGCTTGCTGGCACGCTACTGGCAGCGTGCGCCGGTCATTGGTGAGCTCATCTCCGGCTGGGACACCACCGGGTCCCTGATCGAGGGTGATACCTGGCTGATCGATGAGTTGCTGGCGCTGGGTGCCACCCAGGGGGTGGGTGGCGAGCGCGTCGCTCTGCTGTGTGCCGCCGAGTTCCAATCGCTCCCCGAAATCGGGCTGCTGGCCCAGCAGGCACGCCGCCGGGGCCTCATTCCGGTCATCACGGAGCCTCAGAAACTTGCCCTGGAGCCTGATGTGCGGCTGGCACACCTGGTGTATCCGACGTGGGCGTTGCTGGCTGGTATGGCGGGTTACCCGGCGCTGGCCGAGCGAATACTCACCGGTGAGCTGGTCGTCTCCAACGGTATTACCGGTCGCGCGGTGGGCAGTAACAAGCTGGCCTTGGCGGTGATGTCTGACCCGCGCTTTCAGCGGTTGTTCACCGGAGCGGAGCGGGACGCG
>JAFAXZ010000238.1 GCA_019240665.1 Pseudonocardiales bacterium
GCCAAGCGTGCTTGCATTGCCCGGAACTTCTCGTCGCCATCGGTGGTCACAGTGTCGATTTTTTCACGGACTCATCGCATCAAGTGGAACAACGCGCGACACGGCCACAAATTCACTCGATTGAGTAAGTTATTTAATTACTGGTACAAAGTGGGTATCAGCCAGGACAGGAGACTGGTCAGGGCGCTTGTGTGGTTGTCGAGCACCTGTGCAAATGAGAAGTAGTGCTACTTCGGTAGGAGCAGCAAGTGGCCGACCATGAGCAGCGATAGATCGGCAACCAGTACAAGCTTGTTCGTTGTCACAATTTGGCGTGTCGGCGGATTATCCTCATAAATCCGAGCGAAGCTGATGTCCAATTCACCGGCGACCTCATCGCAGAAATCTGCCTTCTGACATTTATTAGAGACCATCAGATCGTCCCTGGCGCTTCTCTGGTACGAGTCAACGAAATTTACTTGCGCTCGCGCGGCCCAACGATACTTCGGCGGACGGGCATCGCTTGTTTGGGCGCCCCGGCCGCCACTGGGTACTCACGCTACTCAGGAAGGTTGTCTCGGGCCCAGCGGCGCAGCTCGGCTTCGGCCTCCTCGCGGGAGAGCGGGCCGCGGTCCAGGCGCAGCTCCTTCAGGTGGCGCCAGGCGCGGCCGACGTCCGGACCAGGTGGAATCCCGAGCAGCTCCATGATCGCGTTACCGTCGAGGTCCGGGCGCACCGCAGCCAGGTCCTCCTCGGCGCGGATCCGGTCGATGCGCCGTTCCAGATCGTCGTACGTGCGCTGCAACGCCATCGCCTTGCGGCGGTTGCGGGTGGTGCAGTCAGCCCGGACGAGCTTGTGCAGCCGCGGTAACAGATCTCCGGCGTCGGTGACGTAGCGGCGCACCGCCGAGTCGGTCCACTCACCGCCGCCGTAACCGTGGAACCGCAGGTGCAGGAACACCAGCGCGGCGACGTCGTCTACGACGTGCGTGGGGTACCGCAGGGCGCGCAACCGCTTGCGGGCCATCTTGGCGCCGACGACCTCATGATGGTGAAAGCTCACCCTGCCATCGGGTGCGTGCTGGCGGGTGGCCGGCTTGCCGATGTCGTGCAGCAACGCCGCCAGCCGTAGCACCAGGTCGGGCTCGCCGTCCTCCAGCGCGATCGCCTGCTCGAGCACCGTCAACGAATGCGTGTAGACGTCCTTGTGCTGGTGGTGCTCGTCGATCTCCAGGCGCATCGCGGGCACCTCGGGCAGCACGTGCTCGGCCAGCCCGGTGTCCACCATCAGCTCGACACCGGCCCGCGGGTTGCGCCCGAGCAGCAGTTTGGACAGCTCCGCGGCCACCCGCTCGACGGTGATCCGGCGGATCTCGCCCGCCATCACGCCCAGCGCCGCCCGGACCCGCGGGGCGAGGGTGAAGCCGAGCTGGGAGACGAACCGGGCTGCGCGCAGCATGCGCAGCGGGTCATCGGCGAAGGATTCTTCCGGTGTCGCGGGAGTGTCCAACTCGCGGCGAGCCAGCGCGGCCATCCCACCGTACGGGTCAATGAACGGGTCGTGGTCGAGGTGCTGAGGGCTCGACCCGGCGAGCAGGTCTCGCAGCGGTAGTTGGACGGCCATCGCGTTCACGGTGAAGTCACGCCGGGCCAGGTCGCCCTGCACGGTGTCGCCGAAGATGACGTCGGGGTTGCGGGACACCCGGTCGTAGCGGTCAGCCCGGTAGGTAGTGATCTCGCACTGAATGCCGGCCCGCGTCGCGCCGATGGTGCCGAAGGCGATCCCGGTGTCCCACACAGCGTCCGCCCAGCCCGCCAGAATCGCCGTGATGGCGTCCGGGCGCGCGTCGGTGGTGAAGTCCAGGTCGTTGCCCAGCCTGCCAAGTAGCGCGTCGCGCACACTGCCGCCTACCAGGTACAGCGAATAACCGGCCGCGGCGAATCGGGCGGCCAGCTCGTCGGCGACCGGGGCGATCCGAAGCAGCTCCACGACAGCATTCTGCTGCGCGAGGCTCACAGCCGGGACGCGATTCCCCAACGCGGAGGGCGAAGACGACACAGGAAGCGAGCGTAACGCCTTCACCATCAGCCCTCGCCGATACCATCGGCACTATGCCTCCGCGCTCCAGCAGGTCCGGCCGGAACAAAAGCGCGCGCAAGGCATCCAGCCAGGGCAGCGGCAAAGAGCGGACCCTTCGGATGCGCACGGTGGCGGAGACCTCAGCAGGCGGGTTGGTGGTGAACACCGAGACCGGGCAGGCCGCCGTGATCGGCCGGCTGGATCGGCGCGGCCGGCTGTTGTGGTCGCTCCCCAAGGGTCACGTCGAGCAGGGCGAGACCGTGGAGCAGGCGGCCGTGCGTGAGGTGGCCGAGGAGACCGGGATCGATAGCGCGGTGATGGCCGCGTTGGGCAGCATCGACTACTGGTTTGTCACCGATGATCGCCGGGTGCATAAGACGGTGCACCACTTCCTGCTGCGCGCGGTGGGTGGGGAGTTGTCCGATGCTGACGTCGAGGTCACCGAGGTGGCCTGGGTGCCGCTGGCTGATCTGCCGGCGCGGTTGGCCTACGCCGACGAGCGCCGCCTGGTTCAGCGCGCTGCCACGATGCTCGCGGACTCCGCGTGAGGACCCGTCGTGCGGCGCCCCGCGCTGCGGCTCGCCGAGCGAGACTCGCCGAGTGAGGCTCAGCCTGCACCGTGGCGCCGCAGCCGCCCTGGTAGCGGTGCTGGGATTGCTGATGCCGGGGGTTGCCGCAGCGCACTCGGCAGCTGGACCATTCGGGAGCTACCAGGAGCTGGCGCAACCCCGCGCGGAACCACCGCAGCCGACCGTGCTGGCTCGGCTTGAGTTGTCGGATCTCTCACCTCGGGTTGTCACCATCGCCAGCGCGCCAGTGCTTCGGGTGACCGGCCGAGTCGTCGACGTCGGGGATCGGCCGATCACCAAACTCGCAGTTCGGTTGCAACGCGACGAACCGATGAGATCCGACGAGGCAGCCGCCCAGGCCCTGCAAGGACTTCCCGAAGCGACCCACGTCACCCGATTCCAGCCGCTGCCGGGCGACCTCACCCCTGGCCAGAGCAGGCCATTCCAGCTGGAAGTGCCCCTGCGTGGGGCGGAGGCGACGTCATTGCAGGTCAACGGACCGGGCGTGTACCCGGTGCTGGTCACCCTCAACGGCAAGCCGGAGGCCGGCGGCGCCGCGCAGCTGGCATCGGTCCCGCTGCTGTTGCCAGTACTCGGGATCCCCCCCGCCACCTCCGGCGGCCCGCCCGGACCGGTGCTGCGCCGGCCCCCGCAGCCAGCACCGCTGACCGTGCTGTGGCCACTGGCGGGGGCGCCCGAGCGGCTACCGACCGGTCCCGGCGAGCCGATGCTGGTTTTCAGTGACCGCGCCGGAACGGATCCCCTGGCCGCCGACATCGCTCCTGGTGGACGGCTGGACGGCTTGCTCGGTGCGCTCCAGCAGGCGATACCGCCAGGGTCACCGCTGGGCGCGGCCGTGTGCGTGGCAGTGGACCCGCTGCTGCTGGAGACCCTCGACGGGATGAGCCATGGGTACCGGGTAGCCTACCCCGGCGGGATCGGCGAGGGCACCGGTGCGCGGAATGCGCGGAGCTGGCTTGATCGGCTGCGCGGCGCTGTCCAAGGTCGCTGCGTGCTGCCGCTGCCCTACGCCGATGCTGACCTGGTAGCGCTGTCCCGGGCCGGGCTCACGGACCTGGAGGCGCTGGCCACCAGCACCGGTGCGCGCCTGGTGAGCGAGCTACTCGGGGTGCAACCGCTGACCGGAGTGAGCTGGCCGGCCGGCGAGATGCTCGACGAGCGCACGCTGGCCGACCTCACCGCACTCCAGACACACGCCGTGCTGCTGGATCCCCACGGCATCATCCCCCAACCGGCTCCCCGGCCGATCGCAGCGCCGCCCACCGAGAACGTCGCCGACGATGTCGTGGGCCTGGTGGGTAGCTCGTCAGGAAGCACCAACCCGGGCACCGCCATCCCGGGTGGCCGCGGCGCCGCCCCCGTCGGTCTCCTCGTCGACCCGCTGCTGACCAGCGCCCTGGCGAGCAGCGCGAGCCCGCTATCCGCGCAGAACGGGCTCGGCGCACTGGTGTATCGCGCTGCTAGCGGCCGGCCCGTGCTGCTGGTCCCGCCGCGCCGCTGGCAGGCCCCCGGTACGGAGGTCACCGCGCTGTTGAACACTGCCCAGCAGCTGCTTCAGGCCGGTTTCGTCACCCCTCGCGAGCTGCCGGCGCTGGCCACCACCCCTCCCACCGGCGTCACCGTGGCGGTGAGATGCCCGCCACAGGCCAGCGGCGAGGAGATCCCACCCCAGGTCACCGCAGACGTCCAGCGGGATCGAGACGTCCTGCGCGACCTGCAGGTGGCCACCGTCCTGGATCCCGCCGCAAACATCAGACCGGCCACCCTGCTCGACCCGCTGCGGCTCGGGCTGCTCCGTGGCGTGTCCACGGCCTGGCGCGGGAAACCCAACCGGGCCGCGCTGGTGACCGCGGAGGTGACCAGCCGGCTGAATGAACTACGCCGGTCGGTGCGGATCGTGCAGCCACCCGGCCCCTACACCCTGGCGGCGTCAGACTCCCCACTGTTGATCACTGTGAGCAACGAACTGCCGGTCGGGATGCACGTGGCGCTGAGCCTGTCGGAGACCGCTGGGCTGCGCGCCGGGGGAGTCGGGCTGCAGCTGGTGCCGGCTCACAGCACCCGGCAGCTGGTCATCCCGGCGAAGGTGAACCGGGCCGGTCAGTTCAGCGTCGATGTCCGGCTGAGCACCCCGGGCGGCACCCCGCTGGGCGAGCCGAGCACCCTGCAGTTGCGTTCCACCGCGTTCGGCAAGGTGACCGTCGCGCTCACCGCGGGCGCTGGTGCGGCACTGATTCTGCTGGTGTCCCGGGGAATGGTGCGCCGAGTACGCAGGACACGCCAAGCCCGCGATCGCTCGACTGGCCCCCTGGAGCCGTAGGCTGGAGAATTGTCCGGAGCACCCGGGTGTCGGCGAAGAACCCCAGGTGTTCGCGAAAAGCCCAGGAAGGGTGACGTCACGGTGACCGAGTCGGCGGAAGCGCAGACACACCGGTCCCGCCTTCCGTGGCCGATTCCCGGGTGTGTCCTCGGGCGGGGTCGGTACCGGCTACTGTCCGAGGTCGGCCGCGACGACCGCCGCGCGGTCCGCCTGTGGCGGGGCCGTGACCTTGTGCTGGACCGTGACGTTGCGCTCACCTTGTTTGTTGCCGCATCACAAGATCCTGCGGCGGTCGCGCTGATCCGTTCCACCGTCGCGCGCGCGTTGCGCTCTGCTCGTCTGGAGACTGCGGGCGCCGTGCGGGTGCTGGATGTGCTAGAAGCGGAGCGCAGGGACAACCCCGACGGCTCGACCGTCGCAATCGTCGTCGCCGAGTGGACACCGGGCGCTGCCCTGGTCGACCTTCTGGATAGCGGCCCGCTGCCGCCGGCGGTGGCGGCCGGCGTGCTGGCGCCTCTGGCGGGTGCGGTCGACGCCGCCCACAGCGCAGGTCTGGTCCTCGGCTGCGACCATCCGGACCGGATCCGGGTGACCCCGGAGAGGCACGCCCGACTCGCCTTCCCCGGCCCGCCCCCCACAACCGAAGCCCGGGACGACATCCGCGGCCTGGGCGCGATGCTGTACCTGCTGCTCACCGGGTGCTGGCCGCTGCCCGACGGGCCAGCCGGCCTACCGCCCGCGCCGATCGGGCAGAACGGCTTGCCGATCAGCCCTACGACGCTGCGGCCCGACGTGCCAGTGGAGCTGTCCACCCTGGCGCTGCGCAGTATTGCCGGTCCAGGCACCGGCGGAGGGGTGCACACCGGGGCCGCCGTGCGGCAGGTGCTCGAGCTCAACGCCTCGACTGCGGTTGACGACCTGTTCTCGGCAGGCACCCACGGCGAGCGGGTCCGCCCGAGCGATCCGCTACGGGCGCAGCGCCGACGCCGGATCAAGTTTGGCGTGTCGATGACGGTGCTGGGTGCCGCCACACTGCTGATCCTCGGCTACGTCGGCATGCAGGTGCTCTCGGTGTTCACCGACACCGGGGGCGCGCCGCTGGTCGTCGCCGCTGCCGCCCCCAAGGCACCAGCGCCGTCGCCGGTGCTGTCCTCGCCGGTCCGGGCCAAGTCCGTGACAGTCTATGACCCCTCCGGATTGGGCAGCCCGGACCACCAGAAGGACCTCGGCAAGCTGCTGGATGGCAATCCGAGCACTGGATGGTCCACCGACTCCTACGTTGACCAGTTCCCCCGCTACAAAAAGGGGCTCGGTGTCATGCTGAGTTTCGAGACGCCCATCGCAGCGACCTCGATGACCGTGATATCGCCGAGTCCGGGCACCGTGCTCGAGATACGCACCGCGACGTCCCCGCATCCGCGCCTCGACGACACCACCCTGGTCGGCACCGCGACCATCAGTGCCACCAGCACCCAGATCCCGCTGCGAGCCGGGCCGCCAACGCGATACCTGCTGGTGTGGATCACCCACCTGAGCGGCGAGGAAAATCACTACCAATCCAAGATCAACGAGCTTGGGATCCAGCAGCGGGCCACCTGAACCCGAGGATGCTCTCCGTGGTCCACACGCGCTGGACCGGAACGCGGGCAGCCCCGGGCGCAGGGCGGTCTCCGCAGCGGCGAGCATGTCCGAGCATGTCGGAGTCGTTGTCGATGGCGATGATGTCGTCGAAGCGTCCGAGGAGTGCTTCGACCACGCGACCCGTGCCAGTGCCGGCGAACATGCTCATGAGCGCCTCTCGAGCGCTACTGGCCACCGGCCTACGCTCAGCCATGATGGTGGAGCGGCTAGCGCTGGAGGTGCCTGGGGATGGCTGGGTCGATGATCGGCGAACGCATCCGGATGCTGCGCAAAGGCGTCTACACCCAGAACGATCTCGCGGCTGCGGCCGACATCAGCGTGGACGTGATCCGCAAACTCGAGCAGGGCCGCCGGCATACCGCCTCTATCGGCACGCTGCAGCGCATCGCCCGCGCCTTGGGCGTCGATATCGCCGCGCTGGTGGGCCCATCTCGGCCGCCGTTGTCCGTCGATGACGACCAGGCGCGGGTGGTTGCCATCCGGGATGCCCTGACCAGCGTCGATGACCTGCTGGGCGAGCTGGACGGCGCCGATGCCCCCGACCTGGCCGAGCTGAGCCGCGCCGTCACCTACGCCTGGGGGTTGTACTGGACGGGACGCTTTGAGCCGCTAGCGGCGATGTTGCCCCGCTTGCTCGCCGAAGCCGCGGCCGCCACGCACGATGCCACCGCGCCCGAGGCGGGCCGGGCGGCTGACCTGGCCGCCCAGGTCCACACGATCACGGCTGAGACGCTGGTGCGTCTCGATGCGCTCGATCTCGGGTACGTCGCGGCCCGGGAGGCGGTGCGGTTGGCCGAGGCCGTCTCGGATCCGCTGCGGGCCGCCGCTACCCGCAGCGGACTCGGTCACGTCCTCATCCGCCAAGGCCGGTTCGTGGACGCCGAGCGGGTCTATGTGGCCACCGCGGAAAGCCTCCAACCCAGGGGAGAGACCAGCACCGCGCACCTGTCGGTGTACGGCGGGGTGGTACTGGGCGGGGCGACCGCGGCTGCCCGGCAGCGTCGGGCCGGGGCGGCCACCGACCTGTTGACCGAGGCTACCGCGGTGGCGCAGCGCACCGGGGTGGACCGCACCGACTACGAGATCGTGTTCGGACCCAGCAGTGTGGTGATGCAGTCCACCGACTGCGCCGTGGTCACCGAGGACTACGTGGCCGCCGCGGAGATGGCCCGGACGATGCCGCCGGGCGCGGCGCTGCCGCTGGCGTCCCGCTCCCGGCATCTGCTCGACGTCGCGCACGCTCAGCTGCGGCTGGGCCATGATCGGGCCGCGGAGTCCACGCTGCTGACGATGGAGCGAGCGGCACCGGAGTGGACCGTGTACCAAAAATTGCCCCGGGTGCTCGTCGGTGAGCTGCTGACCCGGGGCCGCCCGTCAACCCGGCTGCGCGAGCTGGCGCGCCGCCTGAACGCGCCGCGGGCGCCACAACCCTCGTAGCAGCGATCTGCCGCCGCCGGTAGGGCAGGACGCCCGATCGCGGCGAGGCCGCAGTGGCCGATCGTGATCACATGACGACGGATCCGCCGGCGGCTCTCTACATTCGCGATATCCGCACCGGGGAGGCCCGTGCCGGCTCCACCCGGGACGAGGCCTTTCGCGCCGTGATACGCTTGCGCACCCCGGAGGGCGAGACCGCCACAGTGATCGTCACCAGGCAGGGCCTGGGTTCTGAGTCACGGGTCTGGCTGACCTTCAGCGGGGCGATCACGACGACGGCCGTGATGACCCACGGGGAGACCGGGACGATGCGGGAGCTGCTCGACAGGGCGACCCGGCGCGAGTGAGGATGTTGGTCGGCTCGTCCAGCCACACCGCCCAGGTGTCCGGTTTGACGGTGACACCGATCCGATCCCAGCCCGGTTGGCCCCAGTCACACCATTGTTGGTAGGCGTGTTCGATCTCCGTCCAGAGCGGTGTGGGTCCACCCTCGTACACGGTACGGGTCCCGTCGTGGTTCGAGGTGAGGTCAACGTCGCAGCAGGACCCGTCCGCGGCGGCGAGCCGGACCGCGGT
>JAFAXZ010000267.1 GCA_019240665.1 Pseudonocardiales bacterium
AGCAGTTCAACCAAGCGATCTGGGCCAGCGTGAAGGGTGTCGACATTCCTATGCCCGCTCCCCAGCACACCGTGTTCCCCGCCCCGGCGGTCGAACACGCCGCGACGACGCCGGCCCCAACCACAGACGGCGACGATCACTAACTAACCCTTAACGAGAAACTGGCCGAAGCAAGGTTGGCCAGAACTGTGTAACACCCCGAACCTAAACGGATGCGAGCGCTAGTCGGATCTTGTCAGCGTACAGCTCGGCTGGGTGCTCAGAATTATACGGGTGGCGGGGTCCCAACCAGAACCGCAACCCGTCTTTCTTCCGCCGCGGTATTACGTGCAAATGGAGGTGGGGGACGGACTGGCTCACAACATTGTTGATGAGGATCATTGACCCATTCGCTTCGAGGCCAGCTTCAACCGCCCGCTCAAGCCGTTGTGCTTCCATGAAGAACTCTTGCACCCGGTCCGTCGGCAAATCACTCATCAGAAGAACATGGATCTTCGGGATGAGCAGTACGTGCCCATGGAATAGCGGCCGATGATCCAAGAATGACATGAGTCGATCGTTCGTGAATCAGTGTCACTTTCTCCTCGCCCCGCAGCACAGCGCAGAATCCGCATTTGGTGTCGCTGGTGAGTCATTCAGTGACCGCCTCAGCGTCACCACGATCGAATAGGCTAGCCAGAGCGATGACTCCCGCCGCGTCCGGGTGCTTCGAGCACGTCACGGGGATCACCACCTGGTCGTTCGCCCGCGCCAAACACGTCGGACAGACCTGCTCGGGCTCGGCTCGGGAGGGCTCATGACAGGGATTCCAACATGACACAGGGCCGGCAGTAGCGAGTCGGCCCGGCGGCCCGGACTCGCCGAGGCGAGTCCGGCGCCCACCCAACGCCTCGTAGCCCGGTCGCTCAGGTCGCGGACGGTCAACTCAGACGACAGGACGTGTCGGCCGCGTTGCTCCGGGCGGACCGGGGAGCGCATGGACTGTCTTCGACACGCAGCCGCCCAGAGTGATCACTCCAGGCGCAGGTCAGCGCTCCGCGCGGGCACCGGTGGCGGGGTCGAGGATGAGTGTGCCGGCGTGGTGGTGGAAGTTGAACATTGGGATAAGTGGCCCGGCGAGGGCGTCGAAGGAGCCGCCGCCGATGCGCTGGCCGGACAGCCAGTTGTCCTCGATGAAGCGCAGGATTGAGCTCTGGTCGGTGACCGTATGGTCGACGAAGTTCTGCTTTGCGAACGGGGAGATCACCAACAGCGGTAGCCGTGGCCCGTAACCGCAGCGGTCGGCGAAGCCCGCGAGCGGCGTCGCGGTCGACCCGCAGATCCCCGGTGCGGTCAGCGCGTCCTGCGGTGACTGGCTGGGGTTGATGATCGGGCTGGGCTGGTGGTCGTACCAACCGTCGGAGTCGTCGTAGGCGATGACGACGGCCGTGGAGCGCCAGTCCTTCGACCGCTGCAGCGCGTTGAGGGTGTTGACGAGGAAGTGCTGCTCATCGAGCGGGTCGGAGTAGCCGGCGTGGCCGTCTTGGTATTCGGCGGCCTTGAGGAACGACACCGCGGGGAGGTTGCCGGCCTGCAGCGCGGTGGTGAAGTCAGTCAGGTCGTACTGGTGGTTGGCCGCGTCGGTGTGCCCGATGGCGGCGGCGGAGGACGGCGGCAGGTGGTGCGGATTGGCCGTCGAGGCGTAGTACTGGAACGGTTCGTGATGCGCGCTGTAGTCACCGACCGAGGCGCCCCCGACGTTGGTGTGGGAGCTCCCGCAGACCGCCTTCGCGCCGGTGGACGGATTCGCCGGTGTGGTGGGCCGGAAGCCGCCCTGGAAGAAGCCCCAGGTGGTGCCCTTGGCGTTGAGCAGGTCACCGACGTTGGGTCCGCTGGTGGCCACTGTCGTGCCGGCCGAGCAGTCGTCGAAGGTCGGGTTCGGATCTCCGATCACGGTGCCGCTGACCACCTCAGAGTCCACTGAGCCCGGCGTCGCGCCGTGGGTCTGCCCGGAGATCAGGTTGAGCGCTCCGGGGGTGGAGGGGCCGAACACCGTGTCGTAGCTGTTGTCGCTGAGGGCGAAGTGCTGGGCGTAGTTCCACAGCGCGGTGACGGTGTTGCCATCGTAGTAGTCCATGACCAGGCCCGGTTTGCCGATGTCGGGTGCGGCGCAGGACACGGTCTGGGTGTTCTCGACGAAGCGGTCCATCTTGCCGCCGTCGAACGCTTTCTGCTCCGGCGTGTAGTCGTGGTTCTGGTCGCAGGTCAGCGGCTCGGATCGGTCCAGCCGCATCGGGTTGGCGGCGTTGGGGTTGTGGGTCAGCAGCGCCGGTGTCAGCCCGTTGACTGCGGGGGTGTGCGGCGCGGCGTGGAACGCCGGCTCGCCCTCGGGATTGGTGGCGCGGGGGTAGGTGGCGAAGTAGTGGTCGAAGGACACGTTCTCCTGGAAGATCACCACAAGGTGCTGGATCGGCGTGGCAGTGGTCTGCTCGTCGTGGTCCTTCGCACTCGCTGCGGCCGGAAACGTCGAGGCCAGGGTGGCAGCGACGGCCGCCGCTGCGGCGATGATGTCGAGCCGGGTCCTGCGTCTAGTCACGTCGTGTCCTCTCGATCGGGTGGTCAGCAGTGTTGGGGCCACCCGCATGAGACGGGTCGGACATGACTGATCACGGACCGACACCTGAACGGAAGGCCAACGGCGGACATGCACCCGCAGGCTCTCGCCGCGTTCATCCCTGCTTCACCTCTGCGTGCGCTGCGAGCCGCCTTCAACCATTACCCATTCGGGTGATGCCGGCACCCCGGCCGGTCACTTTCCGGAGGCTCACTGTCATGCGCTTACCGCGCCGCACCACCGTCCTCGCTGCCGCCATTCTCAGCGGCGCCCTGATCGCGCCCGCTGCGGCCGCCGCCGACCCCTCGCAGCAGGACGGCAGTCACCACGTGTTGCTGCTGTCGGTGGACGGGCTGCACCAGGCCGACCTGACCTGGTACGTCGCGCACCATCCGACGTCGGCGCTGGCCGCGCTCGTGCACCGGGGCATGGACTTCATCCACGCGAGCACCCCGGTGCCGTCCGACTCCTTCCCGGGCATGGTCGCCCAGGCGACCGGCGGCAACCCCGACACCACCGGCGTGTACTACGACTCGAGCTTCAACCACGCGCTGCTGCCGGCGGGCACGACGAGCTGCCCGGCGGGGGCACCCACCGGCGCCGATGTGGAGTACGCCGAGAACCTGGACCTCAACCCGAACTCCCTCGATGCTGGCCAGGGGTTGGCGGGGCTGCCCGGCAGCATCCTGGCGCTCACCGGCGACCCGAAGACCCTGATCGACCCAGCGAAGCTGCCCGTCGACCCGAAGACCTGCAAGCCGGTCTTCCCACACCAGTACCTCAAGGTGAATACGATCTTCGAGGTGGCCCGGGCGCACAACCTGCGCACCGCATGGTCGGACAAGCACCCGGCTTACGAAATCCTCGATGGACCGTCCGGCGCGGGCGTGCAGGACCTGTTCACTCCCGAGATCAACAGTCAGGCGGACGGCCTGCCGGCTGGCCAGGACTGGACCGCGGACAACGCCAAGACCCAGGAGTACGACGGCTTCAAGGCCCAGGCGATCCGCAACGAGATCGACGGCTTCAACCACGGCCGCACCACCCACGTCGGCGTACCGGCCATCTTCGGGATGAACTTCCAGTCGGTGTCCACGGCGCAGAAGCTGCCCACCTCGGGCGGTAAACCCGGCGGCTACCTGGCCGACGGCGTGACGCCCGGCCCCGTGCTCGCCGACGCGCTCGACTTCGTCGACTCCCAGGTGAGATCGTTCGTCAACGAGATCCACGCCCAGGGTCTCGATGAGAACACCACGATCATTCTGTCCGCCAAGCACGGGCAGTCGCCGACCGACCCAGCGGCGCTCACCCGTATCCCGGACGGCCCGCTGCTCGCCGGCCTCAACGCCGCCTGGAAAAACGCTCATCCGGGCGCTGGTGACCTCGTCGCGCATTCCACCGACGATGACGCCCTGCTGCTGTGGTTGACCGACCGCTCCCAGGCGGCCACCGAATTCGCCAAGGCCTTCCTGCTCGCCCAGTCCGGTCAGGGCAACGACATCACCGGTGCCCCCAAGCCATTCACCGCCTCCGGGCTGGCGACAGTGTTCGCCGGCAGCGCCGCGGCGAAGTTCTTCGGTGTTCCCGCCGGCGACCCCCGGGTGCCCGACCTGTTCGGCATCGTCCAGCACGGCGTCGTCTACACCGGCGGCGAGGGCAAAATCGCTGAGCACGGCGGCGCCGACCCGCAGGACCGCAACGTGCCGATCGTCCTCGCTGGCGCTGGCGTGGACGACGCGCAGACCCTCCGCGAGCCGGTCGAGACCACCCAGATTGCGCCGACGATCCTGCGCCTGCTGGGGTTGAACCCCGGCGAGCTGAAGGCCGTCCAGCGCGAGCACACCCGAGCCCTGCTGGACGGAGCGCGTGCTGGTTCATAGGGAAGCGGTGAAACGGCCACCACGGTCGCCGTTCGGCGCGTCGAGCCATACCTGGTGCTGGTCGGGAGTGACGGTGAGTCCGACCGTTCCCAGCCGGGTTCGCCCAGCTCAATCCAGTGCTGATGGGTGGTTTCCAGCAGATCCCACAGTCGGCGGGGGCCGCCCTGGACGGTGCGGTAACAACCGTCCTGTGGGGTGTGGGCCACCAGCGCCCACGACCCGTCCGGCGTGCTGATCTTGGTGGCGAGGTCGTCGTTGTGCAGGTGGGTCTGCCGGGCGTACAGGCCGGGCAGGACAGTCTGCACGACGAAACCCCAGGGGCCTGACCGGCCGATCGGATGCAGGGGGTGCGGCGAGAGCCACGACAGTGTCTCGACACCGTCCTCGGCCAGCGTGGGCGTGGGGGGTGGTGCGCAGGGCCGGTCGGGGTCGTCGCGCAGCGGCATGAACCCGGCGAATCCGGGCTGGAACCCTCCCACGGCCGTGCCGTCATCGGTGATCCTCAGCCGCGCCGCCAGCGTCCCGGACATGAGCGGGCCCGAGAGATTGACCAGGATGATCCCTTGGGGTCTGGTTTGCCGCACAGGCGTAGGGGACTCGCGGTACGCCGCAGGTGGCAATGATCCGGTCGAAGGGGGCGCGCTCGGGGACGCCTCGCTCACCGTTATGCGCGCGCAGGTACGGGTGGAAACCGTGCACGGCGAGCCGGCGCCGGGCCGCGTCCACCAATGCTGGCTCGATGTCCACGCTGGTGACGTTCCCCTCGCCCACCCGACCGGCCAACAGCGCGGCGTTGTAGCCGGTGCCGATCTCCAGCACCTGGTGGTCGTCCTGCACGTCGAGGGTGTCCAGCATCGAGACCATCAGCCCGGGCAAGGTCGAGGAGCTGGTGATCACCTGGACGGTGCCGCCGCCGAGCTCCTCGGGTACCGGCTGGTTCCTCAGCGCGGTGATCAAGGTCTCGTTGCGGTAGACCCCATCGAGCCATTCGGCTCGATCATCGGGCTGGGCACCGTCGATCACGCGCCAGGGCGCTCTCCAGTCCTGCGGGTCGTCCTGGACATAGAACCGCGGGACGAACGTGTGTCGCCAGGTGCGGGCGAATACCTCCCGCCACACCTCGCTGCGAAGATCACCAGATGTGTGCAGTTCATCGGCTAGGGCCGCTAGCCGATCCTGGATATCCTTCTCATCGATCACACCACGAGCGGATTTCACAACTATTTCGTCCTCTTGAGCAGGTGTCTTGCGATGGCATCCGCGATGGGCAGACCGGTGTTTTCTTCGATCCAGCCCCATTGGCCTTCCGGGTTACATTCCAGGGCAACCCATTCGTGATCCGGAGTGACCGCGAAGTCAAACGCACCAAACGCTAGGCTGGTACCTGTCAGGTACGCCGTGACCGCTGAGCGGATCTCTGCTGGGGTATCGATAACCTCTTACTCCCGGGATGGTTACACCACTGTAAAGGC
>JAFAXZ010000016.1 GCA_019240665.1 Pseudonocardiales bacterium
GTGGTCCACCGGTCCGTCGAAGAAGCCCTGGATCTGCGACGTATGCAGGTCCACTGTCATGATCCGGTCTGCGCCGGCGACCTTGAGCAGGTCCGCGATGAGCCGGGCGGAGATGGGCTCGCGCCCGCGGTGCTTCTTGTCTTGGCGGCTGTAACCCCAGAACGGCATCACAGCGGTGATTCGCTGGGCTGATGCGCGCTTGAGCGCATCTACCATGATCAGATGCTCCATGATGGCATCGTTGATCGGGGCGGTGTGGGCTTGCACGACGAAGGCGTCGCAGCCGCGCACTGACTCCTCGAACCGGACGAAGATCTCACCGTTGGCGAAGGAGTAGGCCGACTGCGGGGTGACGGCGACGTCAAGGTGCTTGGCCACCTCGTCGGCCAGCTCGGGGTGGTAGCTCCCGGAGAGCAGCATCAGGCTCTTCTTCGGGGTCGCTGACATGGTGGAAAGGCTCATGTTTGCTCCTGCCGGGTCTGGTCACCGTCGGTCTGCTGGGCCCGCTTCGCTGCGTGCGCCGCCGGGGTTCCCGGGCGCCGCTGGCTCACCCAGCCCTCGACATTGCGCTGCCGGCCGCGGGCCACCGCCAGCGCTCCTGGCGGCACATCCTCCGTAATCACCGAGCCGGCTGCGGTGTAGGCGCCGTCGCCGATGGTCACGGGTGCGACGAACATGTTGTCCGCGCCGGTCCGGGCGTGCGCACCCACGGTGGTGCGGTGTTTGGTCACCCCGTCGTAATTGACGAACACGGTGGCTGCGCCGATGTTGCTGCCCTCGCCGATCGTCGCGTCCCCGACGTAGCTCAGGTGCGGCACCTTCGCGCCCGGCCCCAATTGCGCGTTTTTAGTCTCCACGAAGGTGCCGACCCTGGCCCGCTCGCCGACCCGGCTGCCCGGCCGGAGATAGGCGAACGGGCCGATCTGCGCATCATCGGCCACGACCGCACCGAGGGCATGGGTGCGCACCACGGTGGCCCCCGCACCGACGGTGCAGCTCGACAGGGTCGAGTCGGGCCCGATCATGGCGCCCGGACCCACCACGGTGCCCGCATGCAGCTGCACCCCGGGATGCAGCACCACGTCGGGAGCGAGCTGGACGTCGACGTCCAGCCACACCGAGGTGGGATCGACGACGGTGACCCCGGCTCGCATCCAGTGCTCCAGCAGCCGCCGGTTCAGCTCTGCGCCTACCGCGGCCAGCTGCACCCGGTCATTCACCCCGGCCACCAACCACGGGTCCGCGCACGGGTGCGCCCCGACCGGCAGCCCGCGCGCGCGGGCCACGCCCAGCACATCAGTGAGGTACAACTCGCCCTGACTATTACGGTGATCAGTGGAGGGATCCAGCCGGCCCAGCGCATCCCGCAGCACCCCGGCGTCGAAGGCGAACACCCCAGAGTTGATCTCTTGGATGGCGCGCTGCGCCGTGGTGGCGTCCCGATGCTCGACGATGCCGGTGACCGCACCTGAGCGGTCCCGCAGCACCCGCCCATAGCCGGTCGGGTCCTCGACCACCGCCGTCAGCACGGTCGCCGCGTGCCTGGCGCGGTGGTGCTCGGTGATCAGCCCGGCCAGCGTGCCAGTGTCCAGCAGCGGCACATCACCACAGCTGACCAGTACCGTCCCGGACAACCCAGCCGGCAGGACGCCCAACGCAGCACACACCGCATGCCCGGTGCCGTGTTGTTGGGCCTGCACGGCAGCGCGCACCTCGCGCCCCAGCTCGGCGGCGACCGTGCGCAGATGGGCGTCCACCGCGTCCCGGCCATGACCGATGACTACGATCAAGTGTTCGGGAACCAGCCCGGCGGCAGCCCGCACCGCATGCTCCACCAGAGGCCGACCAGCCAACGGGTGCAGCACCTTGGGGATCGCCGAATGCATCCGGGTCCCGTTCCCGGCGGCTAGCACGATCGCTGTGGTGAGGCTCCTCTCTGGGAGCATTAAAGGAGTCCTTCCCGATCATAGTGCAGCTCTGACAGGCGGATCCTAGGGGATCGCCAGGCTGGTGAGCGGACGCCATCGCATTCGTTGTTCAGTGCTGGACCGGCGCGGAAACCATGGCGCTGCGGCACAGGTGGTCGGCGACGCTGCCGGTCTTGCCCGTCAGCCCCATTCGGTGTGGCTGGTCAAGGAATTGCGCCTGACGCGCGCCCGGATGCAGCCATGGCAGGACTCTCATGCTGTTACGGAATTGGATGATCGCCTCGCGGCTTATGGCTTGACGCTGAACTTTACCTCAAGCGCACGTGCTTGTCCCTGGACAGATGCTCCGCCGCCAGGATTCGAACCTGGACCATCGGAACCAAAATCCGAG
>JAFAXZ010000017.1 GCA_019240665.1 Pseudonocardiales bacterium
GGGAGATTGTCTCCCGTTCCTCGACGCACAACGGCGTGCCCCCACTCATCAACCATCCCCCCAGAATATCCCCCAGAAAGGGGGACACCTTAGCAGATCAAAATCTGCTAGAATAAAGGCCTGTCGCTACGACCGTTTGAGCCCAAGCGGAGATGAGCACCAGCGGTGATCTTCAAGGAAGTCCGGCAGGGCCGCCCCTATCCCGAGCACGGGTTTTCCATGAAGGACTGGGCGCAAATCTCGCCCCAGCAGGTGCGCTTGGCGGATTTGGTCACCACCGCGACGGTGGTGGAGCTGGAGCGGCTGCTATCCGAGGACTCCACTATCCGAGGACTCCACTATCCGAGGACTCCACGCCTTTCGGCGATCTGTTCCCGCACGCAGTGCGGTGGTGCGGTGAGCTGTTCTTAGAGGACAGTTTGCATCGAGCCCTATGCGCCGACCTACAACAACACACCGCACTACACGTCCGGATCCTGGACCTAGACCTCCTCCGCATCGTCCTCGGCGTTCAGCGGGCTCAGCGGAGCTCATCGGTCGAAGACCAGAAGACCACCCGCTCAGCCCACTGAATGCGATCTTTACACTGCATGGAGCCGCTTGGGTTGGATGAGGAACGGATTGGCTTTCGCGCCTGTCGCGAATCCAGCCATGCCCGCTATCTCATCATCGCCCAATCCTCGCTCACGCATCCTCGCGCCAATTTCTTGCGCCAGTTCCGCTCGTTCAATAGGAAGTTCATCACTGGCTGGCTCACAAACCTTCCATCCTCGCGAATTGAGCGCCTTGTAGAAGTCCACACGATCGCTCGATTTAACGAATCCAAGACGGTAGGCCCGCTCGAAAATAGCTTGCATGGAAACCCCCCACTCACGCTTCAAGTCGATGAGCTTCCCGAGAGTGAGGTTGCGTAGCTCTGACCGGATGACATGCTCTGGCATGAGGAATTCGGCGGCAAACGCGTTCGCTTCTTCTTCCATGTTGGCGGTGGCGAGAGAGCTATGTAGGCAAAGGTGACCCAGCTCGTGCGCAAGGGTCAGACGCTTCCTATCTGTGGGGAGTCTGCTATTGATCAAGATGACCGGATGGTCCCCGATCCACTGGGACAACCCATCAATGCGTATCGTGCCGAAATCCTCCTCAATGACGACGCATCCCGCAGCCTCGAGCCAACGAATGAGATGCAGGACCGGACCGGCAGGCATCTTCCACTGCGCGCGCGTGATCAGCGCTGCCGTAGCAGGCTGCGTCCCTTCTGGGTCGAAGGTTGGGATGATGTTGGTCGACCGGATCGACACCTCCTCGAACAGCAGCGAGATGTGCAGGCGATACATGGTCAAGCGGGCTTCAAGCCGCCGCCAGAGTGTTGCTTTCGTGGTTTTCTGTCTCCGCATATGCGAATCAATCGCCAAGGCACCCTGCGTACGCTGTCCATACCGCAGAAAGCTGACTGTAACCCCATAGATCTTTGCGAAATTGGCGAGTGTTTCGTCATCAGGTATCCGCTGATCGTTCTCGTATCGTGAGAGCGTCGCCTGTGTGATGCCAAGCTGGCCGCAAACGTCGTCCTGCGTGAGGCCTTGCGCTTTTCGCGCCACGAGCAGGGCTTCACCCGGTCCGATCATGATAACGAGCCCTCCTCGTCTCGTTCGTTGATACGAGTCACATCAAAGAGATCGACGGTAGGAAGGTCAGGTCGGGTGATCGGCCGCCAGCCTATGGTGTCTGCGCTCTCGCCGGGCTCATCAAGCTCAACGGCCCAGAGGGGGTTGTCTTTGCCGTCCCGGTATGAGATCACGGCCGGACCAACCCGGCGTTCCTGCGCGATCCACCGATAGCCCGCGCCCAACGTGATCGCCTCAAGGCTCGGCAGTTGCGATCCCTGCGCCCAGAACTCCAGGGCTGCAGCTGTTGGGTATGTGCTGATCTTGTCCTCTGGGTGGTGCCGCTTAAACCGAACCTGGTATTTCTGCGAAATCCAAATCTCTCTGACCGGTTCGCGATCGATCGTCTCAATGCCTGGGGTGCCATCGACAGCCGCAACCAGCCGAGCCCAGATGCGGTCATGGATGAGGTTGGCAAGGCATCGCCTGCTCATAGAAGGGAACCAGGCCGGTTGCCACTTCCGAAATTCAGCGAGGTCCTCGCGTGCCCCACGAACCGACCAGGCCAGGTCCGTGAGGAACTTGTCGCCGAGGCCGGACATCACTGCCCGCTGATCATGAGGCGAAAACATACCAGAAAATATACCACCGTCGATCTTGGCCGGCACAAGGGGACACGCGACTGCGGAGCCGCCAGCACAGGATGATCACCACTTGCGCACCGGAAGCGACACCTGATGTCGCTCTCGACACCCTATCTGGCGATCACGAGGCGTGGGCAGCATCTAAGCTTACCGTGACCACCGGTTCGGCTATCGGACAGACCCCGACCGGAGAGGCCGCCCCCTTGCTGGTCGTCCCTGTTCCCACCCGTGTTGGTCAGCTGACGAGCAGGTCGCGCACCACGGTGTCGGCGAGCAGTCGGCCGCGGGGGGTGAGCACCAGGCGGTCGCCCGGGGTGGCGGTGAGTAGGCCGTCGGTGATTGCACGATCGGCGGCAGCTCGCTCGGATGCGTCGAGCACGTCCAGCGGCAGCCCGTCGGCCAGCCGCAGCCCGAGCATCACCCGCTCGGTGTGCCGCTCCCCGGGGCTGAGCACCTCCCGGCCGGCCGCCGGGGAGCCACCGGCCTTCAGCACAGTGGCGTAGCGGGCTGGATGTTTGACGTTCCACCACCGCACTCCACCAACGTGCGAATGCGCCCCCGGTCCGGCGCCCCACCAGTTCCCCCCGGCCCAGTAGCCGAGGTTGTGCCGGCACCGGGACTCGGCCGAAGTGGCCCAGTTGGAGACCTCGTACCAGTGCAGGCCCACCGCGGACAGCGCCGTGTCGATCTGCTCATAACGCTCGGCGAGCACGTCGTCGTCCAGGCCGGGCAGCTCACCACGGGCTACCCGGCGGGCCAGCGCGGTGCCTGCCTCGACGACCAGGGCGTAGGCCGACACGTGGTCAACCCCGGCGGTCAGCACCGCGTCCAGGGAGGCGGCTAGGTCGTCGTAGGTCTCCCCCGGCGTGCCGTAGATCAGATCCAGGCTGACCTGCCCGATCCCGACAGCGCGGGCCTGCGCCGCCGCAGCCACCGGTCGGCCAGGGGTATGCAGCCGGTCCAGCACAGCCAGCACGTGCGGCGCGGTGCTCTGCATCCCCAGCGAGACCCGGGTGTAGCCAGCCGCAGCGATCCCGGCGAAGAACTCCGGTGAGGTGGACTCGGGGTTAGCCTCGGTGGTCACCTCAGCACCCTGGACCAGGCCCAGCGACCCGCGGATGGCATCCAGGACCGCAGCCAGGCCACCGGCGCCAAGCAGCGACGGGGTGCCGCCGCCGACGAACACCGTGTCAGCCGGCACCGGCTTTCCGAGTACGCGGGCAGCGAGGTCCAGTTCCCGGCGTACCGCGTCCAGCCAGCTGGACGGTGATGACGAGGAGCCCAGCTCTCCCGGGGTGTAGGTGTTGAAGTCGCAGTAGCCGCAGCGGGTGGCGCAAAACGGCACGTGCACGTACACCCCGAACGGCGCCTGAGCCAACTCGTGCAGAACCGTGGCGGGCAGTGCGCCGTCAGGTGGGGCAGGGCCACCGAGGGGTAGGACAGCCACGTGAGCATTGTCCCAACATCCGAACCTGGGTAGTCGAGACCGCGCGCGGGTGGCAGTCTGGTGGGGTGGGCGCACTCGGACTCTTGCTGGTGGCTCGCCGCCACGTCGACTATGTCCGGGTTTCCAGCGCGCTGTGCCACCCGATGAGCTGACGCCCCGCCCGATTGCTGTTCAGCCGGCGCTGGGTGCGCCCGGAACCGGGCGGAACACGACCTGGTCACGGCCTCCCCGGCACGCCGGTGCTCCCTTGACGGAGGCACTCCGATGTCCGCACCAGTCCGCCGAGCACCAGCGGCGAAAGCCCGCCGGGGGGAGGGCCAGTGGGCCCTGGGCCATCTCGAGCCGCTCAACCCTAACGAGCGGACCAAGAAAGACGACGACGGCCTCAACGTCCGGCGCCGGATCGAGATGATCTACTCTCGGCGGGGCTTCGACTCGATCGACCCCGCCGATCTGCGTGGCCGATTCCGCTGGTGGGGGCTGTACACCCAGCGCCGGCCCGGCATTGACGGCGGCCGCACCGGCACGCTGGAGCCCGAAGAACTCGACGACTCCTACTTCATGATGCGGGTGCGCATCGATGGCGGCGCGTTGAGCACCGAGCAGTTGCGGGTGGTGGGCGAGATCTCCCGGCTCTACGCTCGCGACACCGCCGATATCACCGATCGGCAGAACATCCAGTACCACTGGATCCGGATCGAGGACGTGCCCCCGATCTGGGAACAGTTGGAAGCCGTCGGGCTGTCCACTACCGAGGCTTGCGGCGACTGCCCCCGAGTGGTATTGGGCTCTCCGGTCGCGGGTATCGCCGCCGACGAGGTTATCGACGGCACCCCGGCGATCGAGGAGATCAAGCGGCGCTACATCGGCAGCCCTGAGTTCTCCAACCTGCCCCGCAAGTACAAGACCGCGATCTCCGGTCTGCAGGACGTCGCCCACGAGGTCAATGACATCTCCTTCGTCGGAGTGGTGCACCCCGAGCACGGTCCGGGATTCGATGTGTGGGTCGGCGGCGGCCTGTCCACCAACCCGAAGATCGCGCAGCGGCTGGGCGCCTGGGTGGCGCGCGACGAGGTGCCCGAGGTCTGGGCCGCAGTGACGGCCCTGTTCCGCGACTACGGCTACCGGCGGCTGCGGCACCGCGCCCGGATCAAATTCCTCATCGCCGACTGGGGCGCGGAGCGCTTCCGCGAGGTGCTGGAGACGGAGTACCTGCACCGCACACTTATCGACGGTCCCGCGCCGCAGCCGCCGCCCGCGCCGATCGACCACATCGGCGTGCACCGCCAGCAGGACGGCAAGTTCTACGTCGGACTCGCCCCGATGGCCGGGCGCGTCTCCGGCACCACGCTGGTCGACGTGGCCAAGGCCGTTGAGCGCGCCGGGTCCGCCCGGGTTCGGCTGACCCCGTATCAGAAACTCGTCGTGCTCGACGTTGCCGAGTCCGACGTGGACGGTCTGGTCGTCGAGCTGGGCCGACTCGGGTTGCGCGCCGATCCGGGCCCGTGGCAGCGCTCGGTGATGGCCTGCACCGGCATCGAGTTCTGCAAGCTGGCCATTGTGGAGACCAAGAACCGGGCGATCACGCTGATCGCCGAGCTGGAGCAGCAGCTCGCCGACGTTCAGGCCACGCTGGAGACTCCGGTCTCGGTGCACCTCAACGGCTGCCCGAACTCGTGTGCCCGGATCCAGGTCGCCGACATCGGACTCAAGGGCCAACTGGTCACCGACGCTGAGGGCAACCAGGTCGAGGGCTTCCAGGTGCACCTGGGCGGCGGGCTTGGGCTGGACAGCGGATTCGGCCGAAAGCTGCGCGGGCACAAGGTGACCTCTGCCGAACTGGCCGACTACGTAGCGCGGGTGGTCCGCGGTTACGCCCAGCAGCATGTGCCGGGCGAGCGGTTCGCGCAGTGGGTAGCCCGCGCCGACGAGGACGCTGTGCGATGAAGGAGATTGCGTGACGGAGGTTGGGGCAGTTCCGTTCTACTGCCCGTACTGCGGCGAGGAGGACCTGCGGCCGGCGGAAGAGTCACATGCAGCGTGGCGTTGCGCGGACTGTCAGCGGGTGTTCGTCGTCCGCCTGGTGGGACTCGTAGCCCCAGCCCGAGAGGCAGCGGAATGACGGCGACCGTCAATCTGGAGCAGCTGGCACGCCGCGCCGGGCGGGAACTGGACGCCGCCCCGGCGCAGGAGATCGTGCGCTGGGCGGTGCAGACCTTCGGTGCCCGGTTCGCAGTGGCCACGTCGATGCAAGACGCCGTGCTGGTGCACCTGGTGTCGCGGGTCGCTCCGGGTGTCGACGTGCTGTTCCTGGACACCGGGTACCACTTTGCCGAGACGTTGGGCACCCGGGACGCCGTGGCAGCCACCTACGACGTCAACTTGATCACCGTGACACCCCGGCAGACCGTCGCGGAGCAGGACGCCTCGTATGGACCCCAGCTGCATGACCGCGATCCCGACTGGTGCTGCTGGTTACGCAAGGTGGCGCCGCTGGATCGCACGTTGGCGCACTACGACGCCTGGATCACCGGGTTGCGCCGGGCCGAGGCACCGACCAGGGCCAGCACGCCGGTGGTGTCCTACGACGCTCAGCGGGGCAAGGTCAAAATCTCCCCGATTGCGGCCTGGAGCGACGCCGATGTCGAGGACTACATCGCCACGCACGGCATTCTGATCAACCCGCTGCTGACCGTCGGTTACCCGTCGATCGGCTGCGCCCCGTGCACCCGGGCGGTGGCGGTGGGGGAAGACCCTCGAGCCGGACGCTGGGCAGGCTCGGCCAAGACGGAATGCGGGATCCACCGTTGAGCCGGGGAGCTACCGTCTGGCTCACCGGACTGTCCGGGGCCGGCAAGACGACGATCGCTTCAGTCCTCGCCGGGCAGCTGCGCGCCGCCGGCCGGGAGGTCGAGGTACTCGACGGCGACGAGGTGCGCCGCGGCCTGTCCGCCGGACTGGGCTTCTCCCGTGAAGACCGGGACACCCACGTCCGCCGGGTCGGATTCGTAGCCGAACTGCTCGCCCGGCACGGTGTCCTCGCACTGGTTCCGGTCATCGCCCCCTACGCGGCCACCCGCGATGAGGTCCGGGCCCAGCACGAGGCGCACGGCACCGGCTATCTGGAGGTGCACGTGGCTACCCCGCTGGCCGAGTGCGTTCGCCGCGACGTCAAGGGCCTCTATGCCCGGGCAGCGGCCGGTGAGCTGACCGCGATGACCGGCGTGGACGATCCGTACGAGGAACCGGGCAGACCAGATCTGCGCTTGGACACCACCGGTTTGGACGTCGCCGCCGCGGCAAGGCGCGTGATGGACCTGCTGATCGAGAGGGGCATGGCATGACGGCGATCATGACGGCACCGGTTAAACTGTCTACAGTAGAGACTGATTACGTGGCAGCGCTGGAGTCCGAGGCGGTGCACATCATCCGCGAGGTGGTCGCCGAGTTCGACCGGCCAGTGCTGTTGTTCTCCGGCGGCAAGGACTCCGCGGTGCTGCTGCACCTGGCGCTGCGCGCGGTGTACCCAGCGCCGCTGCCGTTTCCGCTGCTGCATGTGGACACCGGGCACAACTTCCCCGAGGTGATCGCCTACCGGGATCGCCTGGTCGCAGATCTGGGACTGCGGCTGCACGTGGCGGCGGTGCAGGACTGGATCGACGACGGGCGACTGACTGAGCGCCCCGACGGCACCCGCAACCCGCTGCAGACTGTCCCCCTTCTGGACACCATCAACGAGCATCACTTCGATGCCATCTTCGGCGGCGGCCGCCGCGACGAGGATCGGGCGCGAGCCAAGGAACGCATCGTCAGCCTGCGCGACGCCTTCGGCGGCTGGGATCCTCGCCGGCAACGTCCGGAGTTATGGAGTCTCTACAACGGCCGGCACACCGCCGGTGAGCACGTCCGGGTTTTCCCGCTATCCAACTGGACAGAACTGGACGTCTGGCACTACATCGCCCGCCGCGGCATCCCGATCCCCAGCATCTACTACGCACATGAGCGGGAAGTGTTCGCCCGGGACGGGATGTGGCTGACCGCCGGCGAGTGGGGCGGTCCGCGTCACAACGAACGGATACTCACCAAGTCAGTGCGCTATCGCACCGTCGGGGACGCCTCCTGCACCGGCGCGGTGGAGTCCACGGCCTCGACCATTGATGAGGTGCTCGCCGAGGTAGCCGCCAGCCGGATCACCGAGCGCGGTGCCACCCGGGCCGACGACCGGCTGTCGGAGGCCGCGATGGAGGACCGCAAACGCGAGGGCTACTTCTGATGGCAGCGCTGACGTCTCGACCCTGCGAGCAGGTCTCGAGCTTGCTGCGGCTGACCACCGCGGGTTCCGTCGACGACGGCAAGTCCACGCTGGTCGGGCGGTTACTGCACGACACCCAGTCGATCCTGGTCGATCAGCTCGCCGCGGTGGACCGGGCCACGCGTGCCCGGGGCGGTGTCTCGTTGGATCTCGCCCTGCTCACCGACGGGCTGCGCGCCGAGCGGGAGCAGGGCATCACCATCGACGTCGCTTACCGCTATTTCGCCACCCCGACCCGTAAGTTCGTGCTGGCCGACTGCCCCGGACATGTGCAGTACACCCGCAACACCGTCACCGGGGCGTCCACCGCTGAGCTCGCCGTGGTGCTGGTCGACGCGCGCAACGGACTGGTGGAGCAGACCCGGCGCCACCTCGCCGTCATGGCGTTCCTGCGGGTGCCGCACGTGGTACTCGCAGTGAACAAGATGGACTTGGTGGACTTCGACGAGCCGACGTTTCGCCGCATCGAGTCGGAATTCACGGCGGTGGCGAGCTCGCTGGGCGTGCCAGATGTGATGTCCGTGCCGGTGTCCGCGCTGCACGGCGACAACGTTGCGACTCGCAGCCGGCACACCGGGTGGTATCAGGGCCCGACGCTGTTGGAGCACTTGGAGGCGGTACCTGCTGGGCGGGAGGCGGTGGCCGAACCGATGCGCTTCCCGGTGCAACTGGTGCTGCGACCCCGCACCCCCGAGCATCCCGACTACCGCGGTCTGGCCGGCCGGGTCGCCTCCGGGGTACTCAAGGTCGGCGACGATATCGTCGCGCTGCCCTCCGGAGGCCGCTCCACGGTTGTTGGCATCGACACCCCCGACGGTCCGATGCCGCGCGCCGCCGCCGGGCAGTCGATCACCGTGCTGCTTCGCGACGAGATCGACGCGGGGCGCGGCGAGGTGCTGGCCCACCCGGAGCAGCCGCCGCGGGTGGTTACCGAGCTGGACGCGGACCTGTGCTGGTTGGCCGAGGCGCCGCTGCGGGCTGGCGCGCGGGTGCTAGTCAAGCACGGCACTCGCACCGTCCAGGCACTCGTCACCGAGCTGACCGGGCGGCTGGACCTGCATACCCTGCGGCCTACCGAGGCACCGACCGCGTTGGAGCTCAACGAGATCGGTGGCGCGCAGATCCGGCTCGCCCAGCCGCTGGCGGTGGACTCCTACGCCACCGACCGCCACACCGGCAACTTCCTCGTCATCGACGCCACCAACGGCAACACCCTCGCCGCCGGACTCGTCGGCCCCGCGGCGTGAGTGCCGGCGCATCGGGCGCTGGTGCCGGCCGGGGAGCCGCCGCGCGCGGGTGTCGGGACGATGGGTGTCGGAACGATGGGTGTCGGGACGATGTGGTAGACCGTTTTGTTGGCGCGGTCCACTGGGCGCTCACCCGCCGGCAACGACGTCACGGCTCAGGTGTTTGCCGCGCTGGCCCATTTCGCCGACGGCGCTGGCGTGGAGGTGAGGCATGCCGCGGGTTTCGGTCGTTGCCGTGAGTGCGGAACAAGTCGTGTTCGCGCCGCATACCGAGGTGAGATGGCTGACCAGGGACCTTGTCAATGACTGCGGTACCACTCTCCCAGAAGTGGGTCAGGTCGGGGAGTTCGAGGAGGATTGCTCGAACTGGATCTTTGAGGTGGATCCGGGGTGGCGCGTCGAGTTGCGTGGCCTGAAAGCGGTCGGCAGCCCAGAGTTGATGACGTTTCGGGTCAACGGCACGAGGACTGTCATTGACCTGACCGATCATGGTGTGCCGCCGGCGATGAAAGCGAAGGCAGCGAGGTTGAGGTTCTGGCTGCTCGTCCGCCGCGACGGGGACGTCGCTGCCGTGCCGGATCAGGGGGGACTGTATGGACATTTCGATCACCCGGACGTGCCGTCCTGGGTGGCGGAAATCGAGCAGGAGGCCGCTGCCGAGACTCAGCGAAAACAGGACGCGGAGCTCCTCTGGCGCAAGCGGGAATCGGAGAAAACATCGCGGGACCATTTCATCAATCCGTACACCTTCGTCCCGTTCCCGGCGCAACCGCCGCAGCGTGTTAAGCCGTATGGCCATCACGCACTTGCGGAGGAGAGGAAAGAAGCCCGTTTCGCGGGTAGGATCACGGCCCAGCTGGTGGCCCGGTCGCCGCTGTTGGTGCGTAACGTCGGCTCGGCCGCACCGCTCGTTGACGATGTAATGACGGCACCGCGAACGGGCACGGGCCTGCTGTTCATCCCCGGATCGTCGCTGCATGGTGCGATCCGCTCACTGCACGAGACCCTTACCGGCAGCTGCCTGCGTGTCTTCGACCCCGACTTCGTCCCCGTCTATCGGGACGTCGCCAGCGGTGCGCTGCGCCAGGGCTGGGATCTGGGTGTGGTCGAGGAGGTCGGCCAGGACCACGCTGGCCGTCCGACCAGGCTCACCCGCTGCGATGAAACCAGGTGGGTTCCGCTCACAACGCTGGCCCGCAGCATACCGAAGGGCGGTGCGGTGACGACCGGACAACGCTTCCAGCTCAACGAGCAGGACTTCTCCACGCAGCACGGCAGGGAGGTTTACAAGGAGACAGCGTCCGCAATTCTCGACCCGAACGGTGGCTGGGTCGTGCTCGTCACCGACGACAGCGCCCGGAAATCGAACATGCCGTACTACTGCGCGGTGGGGCGCCTGCCCGCAACGCCGCAACCGATGGCGCTGACCGACCGCGCGTGGCATGAGTATCTGCGAGCTGCGGAGGGCACCAAGCAGTGGTTCGCCGGAGAGACCCAGCCACACTTCGAGGCCGAGCGTGCGCGGCTCGCCCAGCCGGGCACCAACATCGGCGACGTGGTCGGTGACCCCACCCTGGCCCGGGGACAAGGTCGCTGGTTGCGGCCGCGTCGGTGGTTTCATCAAGGTCAGGTGGTGTGGCTTGCGCCTAGCCATGGTCGGCTCCTCGACGGTATGGCGCTGTCGTACCTGTGGCGTACCGCGGGTCAGGGCAGCACCGGTGAGCGCCTCCCTGATGACGGATTCCACCCGTGCCACGACCCGGATTTGCTGTGCCTGAGTTGCCGGGTGTTCGGCAGCGCCGATGTGCGGGACGTGAGCGGGCACGAGGTCGACCGTCGGCGCGCCGAGCAGCGCAGCTATCGGGGGCACGTCCGGGTGCTGGATGCGGTGCTGGAGTCGGGCGGCACGCTTGCTGAGCCTGTCGTGTTGCCTGCGATGGGCTCGCCTCGACCGGGGTCGGGGCAGTTCTATCTCGATGATCCACAGAGTAGTAAGGAGAGGCTGGGTTATCAGAAGCCACGCAACAGATGGGGTACTCCGGACCCGCTTCAACCTCGTCACCTGCGGGGGCGGAAGTTCTACTGGCACACCGATCCCCGGACTGATGAGCGGCGTCAACGGTGGCGAGCGCACGATCACGCCCCGGCCGGCGAGCAGGTCGAGTTGGTCGCCGCGGGCAGTGCCTACCGGCTGGACGTGGTGTTCGACGGGTTGACCAAAGCTGAGATCGGCGGCTTGGTGGCCACGCTCCAACCGGACCGCCTGTTCGCCACGCAGCAGCAGCCACTGCCGTATCCGCTCAGCGGCGACCCGGAGTACGCCATCCACATCGGAGGCGGCAAGCCGCTCGGCCTCGGCTCCTGCCAGGTCCGGGACCTGCAGATCATCGCCGACAGCGTCGAGTCCCGCTATCTGGGTGCTGAGCAGCCGGTGCTCGATCCAGCCGACCTCATCGCAGCCTTTGTCACGGACCAGGGCGACCTCGGTTCCACCTGGCAGAACCTGGCCGCGGCGTTGCACACCGACCACGTTGACTCCCGCATCGTCTCTTACCCCACCGCTACCGAGTGGGCAGACGACGACGGAACCTGCTCCGGTAAGCGACAGCATGAGGCATTCACGTGGTTCCAGCAGACGACCGGCGAAGCCTTGCGAGACGGAGAGCGACCGTTCGTCCCGTTGCCGTCGGTCTCGGATATCGCTCCGGTACTGGCGGTGCACGCCAAGGAGAACAGGTGACGGTCTACCTCGACATCGGCGCGAAACGCATTCAGGCGTATCTCGCTCGCACACCCCGCTTGCGGGGCCGACGGGGTGCCTCCGCGCTGCTCGAGTACGAGAGGTTGCACGAGTGGACCAGGGATGCCTGGTCACGGTACGTGGAGGTCAACGAGGAGGGCAAGAGGACCGACGGGGTGCTCTCGCTGCGCTTCACCAACCCGGACGTCGATGACCGCACGATCGATGCCGTGGTGACCGAGACCGCGACGCGGCTGCAGCGTCTGGCGCCGGGAGCCGAATGGGACGTGCATCTGCGCCGCGCGGACAGCTATCGGCAGGCTCTGCGCGACGGTGCCGCCGCCGAGCGCGCCGGGCACGATCTGTTGCCCGGCAGTGTCATGCGGTACCGACCGCTCCCGGCCGCACCGAACGAAGTGCCGGTCGTGCGGTTCTGCGACACCTGTGGCCTCGACCCGGCGGTGTGCACCGGGCAGGTGGAACCGGCTGAGGCAGACGGGAAGAAGTCGTTGTGCGCTGACTGCTCCCGCCGTTTCCTGGAGGGCGGGTACCGGACCGACACCCGCAACTGGACGCCGGACGAAGCGCGGAGGCGCTGGCAGGACAAGATCGCGCCGGGCGGGCTCGCCGGCTGAGCGGGACCTGCGCGTCGGCGTGGAGCGGACCAAGCGCACGAATGCCGGGACGTTGAGGGTTGCTCCGGATTTCGGTGACCTCGCGGCGCTCGGTTCGGGCGACGCGAACCACTTATGCACCGTGGGCGACGCGAACCACTTATGCACCGTGTTCGTCGACGGCAACCGGTTCGGCGCTCTGTTCGCCGCATTGCAGGATGCCAAGGTCAGCTTGCGGGAAGAACTCTCGGCCGCACTCAACGAGGCGATCCGGGGTGCGCTAGTCGTCGCCACCGCGGACGTGACCGGCGAGGCCGATACCTACCTGCCGGTCGTCCCGCACCTCGTCGGCGGCGACGACCTGCTCGCGTCGGTCACCGCCGACCGGGCATGGGACTTCGTCGTGGCGTTTCTCAACGATTATCACCGACGGACGGCGGCGCTGGCTGCCGACTATCAGCAGCGCGCCGGTACCCCGGTCCCAGCTCCTCCCACCGCATCAGCTGGACTGGTGTTCGCCCACTACAAGTACCCGTTCGCCAACTGCCTCGACCTCGCCGAGACCGCGCTGCGGCGGGCGAAGTCCCGACACAAGGCCCGGGAGCCGGCGGTGTGTTGGATCGACGTCACCGAGGACGGCCCGGAACTACCCCTGTCACGATCCGCGCCTCGCCTGATGACGCTAGCCGATCACCGCTCCGACATCGACGGGCTGTGCACCATCCCACCATCCGGTCGAGCGCAACTGGCCAAGGCCGCCCAGGACGGCGATGACACGGCGGTGGCTGCGCTTGCGCACCGGCTCGGCCACATAAGTCTCATCCGGCCGTTCCAGCTGGCCCAGCCACCGATGCCGCTGCTCGACGCGCTGGCTCTCGGGAGGTGGTGGCAGTGCCGGCGACCCGCCTGATCTTTGAGGTCACCTTCCACGGCCCGGTGCGCGTCGGCCGGGGCCGCGCTGGCGTCGGGGTGGACGACACCGTTGACCCCGACGTGATCGTGCCGGGCTCGTCGCTGAAAGGGCTTATGCGTGCCGAGGCGGCTGTCTTGTTCGGCGGTCGCCAGGCCGATCTGGTCGGGGAGGTCTTCGGCACGGCCAGGCAGCCCAGCCCGTGGCACTGGAACGACATCCGCGCTGACAGCACGGCCGAGAACCTGGTCAGATCCGGAGCCCGCATCCGCGTCGACAGCACGTCCGGCTCTACCGTTGACGGTGGTCTGTTCTCGGCGGAATACCGCTGGCCACGAACCGCCCGGTTCGCCGTTCAGCGTTTCGCCGCACTCACCGACGAGGACAGCGAACGCCATGAGGTGTTGCTGTGGGTCGCGGCGCTGTCCGTGCACAGCGTCGGCGCCGACCGCAATCGCGGTTATGGCTGGGTCGATGTCAGGCGGGTAGGCGCCGAGCCGGACGAGGTGTTCCTGGCCCGGGTCGCCAACGTGCTGGGGGTGCGATCATGATCCGAGTCACTGTACGGGCCGAGCAGCCGCTGCACCTGGGTTCCCAGCTGGATGCCGGTTGGCTCACCGACACGCACCGTTTCGTGCCCGGCAGTGTGTTGCGTGGTGCGCTGGCGGCGCTGTGGCTGGCCGAACACCGTCCCCCGAAGCCCGACACTAGCGACGATGTGGAATTCCAGCGGCTCTTCGAGGGCGGGGTGCGGTTCGGGCCGCTCTACCCGAGCGACGACGCGCTGCGCCCGCTGTCGGTGTTCGGCTGCAAGTACGCCGATGATGACGCCTGCCGCGGGTTCACCTACGACGCCGCGGTCGACGGCGCCGCTCGCCCCACCTGCCCAGCCTGCGGTTCCCCGGTCGAGGCGAGCAAGGGCCACATCGACGGTGTCCGGGTCGTCGAGCACACCCGGGTTGAGCTCGACGAGCGCGAACGCGCCGCCAACTGCGTCAGCCCCTCTGTGTGCGGGGGTACGCTAAGGATCATGGCCAACGGGGCAGGGTACGTCGTACCCGCACCGGTTGTTACGGCCGGACGCCTACTCGGTCGCAGAGCGCGTGCACGTCATCTCGTAGTCCCGTGGGCGGGGCGGCGGCGAGAAAAAGCAACATATCGCGGGCGTAGCCGTTGAAGCGGATGGTGTCCGGCGCGGTGCGCTCGGCGGCATGCAACATCGCGTACGCGCCATCCCGGTCGTGCCGCTGGTGATGGGCACGGGCGACTTCGATCAGGTGCCTGCTGCGCCGGGCAAGCGAGGGAATCTCGTTGGCGTCGAAGCCGTTTGCGGTGCGCATCGCCTCGCCGGGACGGCGCAGCTCCACATCGAGCGTGACCGCGTGGGCATTCATCACGGTGATGCTGAATGACGTCTGCACATGCCGGTACCGCGAACCTAACCGCCGGGCCATCTCGTTGGCCCGTTCCCAATACGACCACGCTTCACCGTGCCGACCGCGACGGGCATGCACATAGCCCACCTCGAATTGCAGGGCTCCCCACATGCCACGCCAGTCGTCATCGGAGGTGCGGTGCAACCACGGTTCGAGCTGCCGCGCTCCGCCGAACGCAACCGTGATGGCTTCTTCCCAGCGCCCGGTGTCCCGCAGCGCGCCGGTCAGCGCCCACGCGCCGCCCGCGATGCCGTATGGGTCATCGGCTTCCTGCGCCTCGGTAATCGCGCGGTCGGCCACCAGCCACACCAGTTCGGGAGCCGGTTGGTAGGCGACATAGAAATCCGCCAGCCGGTACACCCCGGCCAGCACTCGACGAGCTGTGCGCCGCTCACTGCCCTTCGTGGTGCGCACCGCGCGTTGGCCATCTCGGATGAGATCGGGCAGCAACGCGCCAACGGCCGTCCGGTGAGCGGGGCTACTGTGGCGCACATCCCACGCTTGATCCAGCCGCATCTGTAGGTGCGCCACGTTGACCGGTGCATCCTGAGCCGCGAACCGGTAGTCGGTGAGCGCGGCCTGCACCGCGGACAGCGCGGCGTGCGCTTCGCCGGTGAACGCTTGTACCGGCACCGCGTGACCGTCCCCGGTCAACTCGGCCAGGTCGCGCACGTCCAACGCTCGCGCGATCCGCAACAGCATCGGCAGCCGGGGCACCTGCAACCGGCCCGTCTCGACGGCCTTCACCCATTCCGCACTGCGCCCCACCAGCCCGCCGAGAACAGGTCGGCTCATTCCGATTCGGTTGCGGAAATGCTTGATGCGCTCGCCGGTGGTCTTCCCCGTCACATCGGCCATATCCCGCCTCTCCTGCTGGACGCCAGGGTAACGGCGGCCGTGCAGCGTGGCAGCTGCTCAACGCTGCAGATCAGCCACCGCTCTCAGCCCCCGATCCAATCGACGATCTGCGACCCCGCCAACCCCTGGGCTGACAACAACACGATCCGGGCCCGCCGCTCCAGCATCACCCCGATCAGACTCCGAGAACTCCAGACTGCGCACCCGACTCGGCATGCGCCAATAGTCCACTGTTCCGCGGAACACCAAAGACAGACACGCGTCACGACACTAGCGTGTTGGTACTGGATGCAGTGTTCAGTCTGGCTGGCTTCCGGGTGCTGGCCGCGACCGATGCTGGCGGTGAACTGGAGCTGTGTGATCGAGTTCTCGCCAGCCCTGCGGACCTGCCTCATGGATCACGACACCGACGTTGCGCCGAGATGCTCATAGAATCCGCCATCGCCGGGCACGGTCTACTTCGGCTATTGGACAGGTGATCACCGGAGCGGACGGATTCCGACAGTCTTGCATGCCTCGTCCCAGCACGACTCGCAGGTAGGCCAGAGCCACTCCATGTCACCGTCCGGGATTCGTGGGTGGGTGGTACCACAGAGGGTGCGCATGGGGCTGCCAAGCCGCACGGTGCGGTCCCGCCGATCAATAGCGTGGCGCGCTCCGGCGAGCGGGAACCACACGAAGGGCCTCTCCGAGTACGGCACAGGCCCAGCATTGAACGCAAACGACAACTGCGTCACCCCCCCCCCGCGATCATGCCCCTGAGGATGGACGTGGGCGACTTGACCGCTCCCAATACGACCACGCTTCGCCGTCACTCACGCCGTTCGGATCCCGGTCCCTCTTGCTCTGCACGTCCATGCCATCCCGCTCCCGTGATCGCCTCGCTGGATGGCACCCAGGACCGGGGCGAGTCACCGCAGCGGCGAGGGGAGGTACTGCCTGCTAGCGCAATTCGGGGCAGACAGGCAGCACGACCGCCCGGTCGACTCGAACGTCCCGGCCCTGGGGCCTGCGGGACAGTCAAGGACGTGGCCACCGGCATGGGCCACGCCGCGAACCACACCCACCGGAACATTCACGCCCCGCTACTCTGAGCGGATCAAGGAGGCCAGATGAGCCGGGAACCGGAAGCCATCACGGCGCAGCGCCGCCAGCTCGGCGCAGCGCTGGCCACCTTCCGGCAGGCAGCTGGGCAGAGCCAAGCGCAGCTGGGCCTGCACACCCGGTACGACCGAACCTCGATCAACAAGATCGAGCGCGGCCAGCAGTTGCCGGACCGGCCGTTCTGGCAGGCAGTCGATCGACTGCTGCACGCCGAGGGGGCGCTGCTGAAGCGCTATGACGAGCTGGTCGCCAGCAAGCGGGAGCACGCCCAGCGGCAGCGGCAGTCCAGCCGGGCGCGCCATCAGGTCGACGCCGCGCGCTTGCGCGGTGAGCGAGCACCGACACCCGCACTGCTGAACTCGGACCCGGCGAACGAGCCGGCCAACGATCCCGAGCATGAGGTGGCGCTCTCCGCGCCGTGGAGCCACCAAGGTACCGTCGAGGCGTCAGTCGTGCTGAGAGGCGGTGAGAGTCGAGTGCAGCGCCGACGCTTCGTGTTTCTGACCGGCACAGCCTTGACTGCCCCGGCGCATCAATGGTTGGTGCACGAGCCGGGACCGCTGGTGTCCGGCCTGTCCGGGCGTCGGGTCTCGGCCAAGCTGATCGACCGGCTTATGCCGATGGTCTCCGAACTCCGCAGATGGACGACATCGCCGGTGGTGGCAGCGTGCTCTCCCTGGCTGCGCACGAATTCCAGTGGGTCGCCGGGTTGCTCGACCAAGCCAGGTATGACGAGCGGACCGGCCGCGCGCTGCACATCGCACTCGCCGAGCTGGGACAGGTTTGTGGCTGGGCCGCCTACGACGCCGGATACCACGCGCTGGCCCAGCGCTACTACGTCACTGCCTTGCGCGCAACGCACAGCGCCGACGAGCGGCCGCTCGGCGCGCACGTGCTCGGTCTCATGGCCGAGCAGGCCGCCCACCAGGGCCAGCCCGCTGAGGCCGTGACGCTTATCGAGACCGCCCTGGCCGGTACCCGGGGTCGGCAGACCCCGAGCCTGCTGGCCGAGCTGTACAACGTGCAGGCCTATGCCTTCGCGACACTGGCTGACGCGTCGAGCTGCGCCGCCGCGCTCTCCCAGGCACGCACGCAGATCGAGCGACTGAGGCCAGCTGACGAGCCGTCCTGGCTGTACTGGGTGAATCCAGCGACCATGACGAGCGACGGCGGCAGCGCCCTGCGGCAGTTGGGGCACACCGAGCAAGCGGCGACGGTGCTCGAGAATGGCATCGCCCTGTTCGACGACTCACTCCCCCGTGGCCGCGCCGGCTATCTCACCGCCCTCGCCGATGTCCTGGCTCGGCCGGACAAGCAGCGCGACCTGGATGCCGCCGCTGACCGGGGCATGGAGGCGATCCAGCTGGTCGAGAACCTGGACTCCGCCCGCGTTGCCGGTCTGATCCGCAACCTCTACCACCAGATGACGCCACACGCGCGGCTGCCCGCCGTAGGAGACTTCGTGGAGCGAGCGCGAGGTTTCCTGGCGACATAGGGTGATAGACCATCCTTCTTGATCACCCCAGAACGCTTCCAATCCGGAGTCAGCCAGCGCGGCCACAGCCTCACGCACCGAAACTGTCGCCCCACGCTGCAAGCATCCTCATCGTGGACCGAGATAGGGAGGAACTGCGTGGGGGCATGCGCGCGGAGCCAGCGTCACCCAAGGCGGCTCTCGTGTTACAGGGAGGCCCGGACACCGGCGTGCACCTGTTACCCCACGGCACCCCGACCGCATTTCACCGCGGTGATCGCTTCAGACGAAGAAGTCGAACTTCGGCGGTTGCCTGCCTGTCTCGGTCCGCCCCGGGAGAATCATTACGGCATGCTCCCGCCGAGAGGACGGAGAGGAGGAGATCGTGATCGTCGTTGACATCGCCGCCGACCTTATGACGAAGACGACACCGGTCTCGTCTGGACGTTCCTTGATGAGGCGCGCAACCCCGCGATCGTCGTACCCGGCGCGATCGTGGTCGCGGGCGACGCGGACGCGCCAGCAGTCGCCGAGGTGGTAGACCTCGGCAACAAGCCGGCGGGCACGATCGTGCACCTGCGTCTTCTCCCCCGGAACCTTCGACTACGAAGCACTGATACAGCGCAGTACATTGCCCGCCTGAAAGTGGCACCACATTGCGCAGGTAGCCGCCGACCTCCGCAACCACCCGCTCGCGGACCGTCCCCGATCGGGCGCCGCTGATCTAGCACGGCGACCGTCCGCTCTCCGGTATCCAACGCCGCGGTATGCGCGGCGGTGTCGATGCCTGCCGCCAGGCCGGAGACGACCGTGATCCCGGCTGACACCAGTGCTGTCGACGCCTCGGATGCCCAGTCCAAGCTGCGCTTGGAGGCCCGCCGGGACCCGACCACTGACATTGCCGACTCGCCGGTCGGACTCGACAGCCTGGTCCAGGTCATCGCACCATAGTGATCAAACAGGTTAAATCTCGGCGGACGTCTACGGTCAGGCCCATGACCGCCGAGCTGGTGCACCTGAGCGTGCAGTCCGGAATCGCCACCATCACGCTGGACTCCCCCGCCAACCGCAATGCGCTGTCCACGCCGCTGCGCGCTCAACTGGTGGATGCCTTGGAGCGCACCGCCGACGACGACTCGGTGCGGGTGGTGGTGCTCGACCACACCGGACCGGCGTTCTGCGCCGGAATGGACCTCACCGAGCCTCCGGAGGCGGTCAAGGAGTTACCCCGCATCTTGAACCGGATCTGGACGCATCCGAAACCGGTTGTCGCCAAGCTGGCCGGGCACGCCCGCGCCGGCGGGATCGGCCTGCTGGCGGCCGCCGATATCGCCGTCGCGGCAGCGCACACCACGTTCGCGTTCACCGAGGTGCGCCTCGGTGTGGTGCCCGCGGTGATCTCAGTGACCGTGCTGGCCCAGTTGCTGCCCCGCGCGGCGCACGAGCTGTTCCTCACCGGGGAGATCTTCGACGCCACCAGGGCGACCGCCATCGGCCTGCTGAACCGCGCGGTCCCGGCCGATCAGCTTGACGCCGAGGTGAACCGCTACACCGGAATGCTCGTCAAGGGTGGACCGCAGGCACTGGCGCTGACCAAGCGGTTGCTGCGCCGCAGTTCAGAGCCCACCATGGCGCAAGACTTCGCGGCGATGCTCGAGCTGTCCGCTGCGCGCTTCGCGTCAGCAGAGGGCCAGGAAGGGATCCGTGCCTTCGCCGAGAAGCGCCCAGCGTCCTGGGTTCCCACCAGCTGATCACGCGTCCGCGAGCAGCACCGACAGGGGGCGTCCCGAGCTGGCTGCGGCCGCGTCGTCGAGCACCGCGAGCACGGCGCGGTACCCCTCAGGGTCGGCGGCCTCGAGCTGGTGGTGGCCTGCCCAGACCAGCACGTGCTCACCAACTGGTTGCCAAGACAGGTCGACCAGGCAGTCGTGCAGCGCGTCGAGGTTGCGGCCGTACCAGAACGGGAAATCCAGGGCGACGCCGATCGCTTCCAGCGCCTCGGCCTTGCTGCTCATCGGGCCCACCAGGTGCGCCAGCGCGCCCCGGTCACGAGCTTCGGCGAGTGCACGGGCGGCATCAGGGACATAACGCAGCACGGCCTTACCGTTTCGGATCGACCGTGACGAAGGACACATAGTGATTCCCGGTGTAGTACAGCTCGGCGGCACCGCCGGTGATCAGGCGGCGGGGGCCCCGGTCATGTTCCCCCGGTGTCGGAACGGTGTACTCCCGGTAAAAGCCGGACTGCTGTGGCGGCAAGCGCCCCTCCCGGTTGCCGAACACCGCCCCGTCCTGCCGGTAAGGGAACGGGCCGCCGTGCTGGATCAGCTGCCACACCTGCGTGGCCTGCGGCGGTAGCTGCGACAAGGCCCGGACCGGCAGGCCAGTCGTCGAGGCAACCACCGAGGGCCGGTCACCCACGAGTGGAGCGGACAGCGCGTGGCGCCCCCAGGCGCCGCCGGCCACCAGCACAACCAGGCCGATCAGCGCGGCGCTGACCCGTCGGCGGGAACTCACCGGGGCTCCCGCGCATCTTCTGCGTCCCCGGCGTAGCGGTGGCCGATCCGTTCGAAGATCAGGCCAACGGCCCGGTCCAGCGTCCGGGCAGCCCACCAGCAGACCGGCAGCAACACCAGCATGAACAGGGCCACTTGCAGCGCGAGCCCGAGCTGGGTGAGCCACAGCTCCACCCCGTTCCACCAGCGGCTCACCGCGTCCCACCCCACCCACAGCACAACCGCAGGGTAGCTCGCGCGGAGATGCCCGCCAGTGGCCGGCACTAGGTTGGGCGGCATGTTCGCCGTCTACGCCTCCGAGCCGAACCCCCGGCACCCGCTGGCCTCGCTGCGCATCGGCGACCGACCTGACCCAGAAGTGCCCGACGGCACCGTGGCGGTCACCGTCGTCGCAGCCAGCCTGAACATGCACGACCTGTGGACGCTGCGCGGGGTGGGCATCACACCCGAGCGGTTCCCGATGATCCTGGGATGTGACGGAGCCGGCGTGCTACCCGACGGCTCCGAGGTGGTGATCTACCCGGTGGTGACCAGCCCGGGCTGGGTTGGCGAGGAGACCCTGGACCCACACGGCACGCTGCTCACTGAGAAGCTGCCGGGCACCTTCGCCGACACCGTCGTGGTGCCAGCCCGCAATGTGGTGCCCAAGCCGCCGTCACTAACCTTCCTGGAGGCGGCCTGCATGGGCACCGCCTGGCTTACCGCCTACCGGATGCTGTTCGTCAAATCCGGGCTGCGGGCCGGCCAGACCATGCTCGTGCAGGGCGCCTCGGGCGGGGTATCCACCGCATTGGTGCAGCTGGGAAGGGCTGCTGGGATGCGAGTCTGGGTGACCGGGCGCACCGAGGGCAAGCGCGAACTGGCCCGCTCGCTGGGTGCGCACCAGGCGTTCGAGCCTGGCGCCCGACTACCCGAACGGGTGGATGCGGTGTTCGAGACCGTCGGCAAAGCCACCTGGTCACATTCGGCGAAGTCACTCAAGCCGGGCGGCATCATTGTCTGCAGCGGCGCCACCAGCGGCGATGCCGAGCGCGCTGAACTGCAGCGGCTGTTCTTTCGGCAGCTGCGGATGGTCGGCTCCACCATGGGTACCCGCGACGAACTGCGCGACCTGTTGTCCTTTCTGGACATCACCGGGCTACGCCCGCAGATCGGCGCCGAACTGCCAATGTCCGAGGCTGAGCGGGGCTTCAAGGCAATGCTCGACGGCGACACCGCCGGCAAGATCGTCTTTACCCGCTGAGCGCGCATCTCACGCGGGCGCCGAGAGCACGCGGAACCGACAATTCCGCGTCCGCTACTTCTTGCCGGGCTTCGCCACGTCGCCGGTGGACAGCGCGGCGACGAAAGCCTCCTGGGGGACCTCGACCCGCCCGATGGTCTTCATCCGCTTCTTGCCCTCCTTCTGCTTCTCCAGCAGTTTGCGCTTGCGAGTGATGTCCCCGCCGTAGCACTTGGCCAGCACGTCCGTGCGGATGCCGCGGATGGTCTCCCGGGCGATGATTCGGGAGCCGATCGCGGCCTGGATCGGCACCTCGAACTGCTGGCGCGGGATGAGGGTACGCAGCCTGGTCACCATTGAGGTGCCGTAACCGTAGGCGGCCTCGCGGTGCACGATCGCGGAGAACGCGTCCACCGGCTCGCCCTGCAGCAGGATATCCACCTTGACGAGGTCGGCGATCTGCTCGCCGGTCTCCTCGTAATCCATGGAGGCGTAGCCGCGAGTGCGGGACTTCAGCGTGTCGAAGAAGTCGAACACGATCTCGGCCATCGGCAGGGTGTAGCGCAACTCCACCCTCGACTCCGACAGGTAGTCCATCCCCAGCAGGGTGCCGCGGCGGCCCTGGCAGAGCTCCATGATCGTGCCGACGAACTCCGATGGGGCGATGACGGTGCAGCGAACCACCGGTTCGTACACCTCAGCGACCTTGCCGTCGGGCCAGTCCGCGGGGTTGGTGACGATCTGCTCGGTACTGTCGTCGCGGACTACCCGGTAAACCACATTGGGTGCGGTGGAGATGAGGTCAAGGTCGAACTCGCGCTCCAACCGGTCCCGAGTGATCTCCAGGTGCAGCAGGCCAAGGAATCCGCAGCGGAAACCGAACCCCAGCGCGGCGGAGGTCTCCGGCTGATAGCTCAGCGCGGCATCATTGAGCCGCAGCTTGTCCAGCGCATCGCGCAGCTCCGGGTAGTCCGAGCCGTCCACCGGATACAGCCCGGCGAACACCATCGGCGTGGGAGTGCGGTAGCCGGACAGCGCCACGGTGGCGCCGCCTCGCTCGCTGGTGATGGTGTCCCCGACCCGGGACTGCCGGACGTCCTTCACTCCGGTCATGAGGTAGCCGACTTCACCGACGCCCAAGCCGTCACACGGCTTCTGATCGGGCGAGATGATGCCGACCTCGAGCAGCTCATGAGTGGCGTGGGTGGACATCATCCGGATCCGGTCCCGCGGAACGATCCGCCCATCTACCACCCGGATGTAGGTGACCACACCCCGGTAGGAGTCGTAGACCGAGTCGAAGATCATCGCCCGGGTCGGCGCCGTGCTGTCCCCGACTGGGGCCGGGACCTGCTCGACCACCACGTCGAGCAACTCCCGCACACCCTGGCCGGTCTTCGCGCTGACCCGCAGCACGTCGTCGGGCTGACAGCCGAGGATGTGCGCCAGCTCGGCGGCGTAGCGGTCCGGCTCGGCCGCCGGCAGGTCGATCTTGTTGAGCACCGGGATGATCCGCAGATCCTTCTCCAGTGCCAGATACAGGTTCGCCAGCGTCTGCGCCTCGATGCCTTGTGCCGCGTCCACCAGCAGCACGGCGCCCTCGCAGGCTTCCAGCGCGCGGGATACCTCGTAGGTGAAATCCACGTGACCGGGGGTGTCAATCAGGTGCAGCACGTGGTCGACGCCGTGGACCTGCCAGGGCAGCCGGACGTTCTGCGCCTTGATGGTGATGCCCCGCTCGCGCTCGATGTCCATCCGGTCGAGGTACTGCGCACGGTAGTTGCGCGCATCTAACACCCCGGTGAGCTGCAGCATGCGGTCCGCCAGGGTGGACTTGCCGTGATCGATGTGCGCGATGACACAGAAGTTGCGGATCAGCTCGGGAGGGGTGAATGTCTTGTCTGCGAACGTGGTCACTCAGCAGTCCTCAATGGCAGCGGGGGATCACGCCATGGTCGCACGCAGCATCGAGGACGCCCGCGCCGCCGGGACCATGCCCGTGTCTCGTGTTGGCCGATGGACGGTAAGTTCCTGCCCTACCGGGTTTTCTGAGACCTGCTTGCCTTGGCCCGTTGGTCGGTCCGCAGCGGGTGGTCAGCGGGCACCTCGACGAGTACCAACCGCAGGCCGTCCGGATCGGCGATCCACATTTCGTCGAGTCCCCACGGTTCCCGACGAGGCCCCCGGAGTACCTCGACCTCCCGCTGGATGAGCTCGGCCGCCGTCGCAGTCAGGTCGCGGACCTGTAACCACACCGCGGTCGCCGCGCTTGGGCCCGCAGCAGACTCCCCCGATACCTCGAGGAAGCCGCCGCCGAGGACGAACACCGTGCCGCCGGGGAACTCGCGGTGGACCGCGAGCCCCAGCACGTCACGGTAGAACGCCGTCGAACGCTCGCGATCCCGCGGGTGAAGCAGGACGCGGCTGCTAAGTACCTCCATCCCCCTGTCCTACCGGCTTTCATCTGGGGTTTAATCCTGGGGCGGTCATACCGGCTGTTACGATCGTCCACCGTGCCGCGTGACGGCACCCCCTGCGGAAGGCGAGATCGAGGGTAAACGCGTGGCCAACATCAAGTCGCAGCTGAAGCGGATCCGGACCAACGAGAAGGCGCGACTACGCAACAAGTCCATTAAGTCGTCGCTGAAGACTGCGATCCGCCGGTTCCGCGAAGCTGCGGCTGCCGGCGAGAGGGACCGGGCCTTGGGCGAGCTGCAGACTGCCAGCCGCCAGCTGGACAAGGCCGTGAGCAAGGGCGTCATCCACCGCAACCAGGCGGCGAACCGTAAATCGGCGATGGCTCAGCGGGCCAATCAACTGTAGCGCCGCTGCGCGGCGGCAGCGGCCAGCTGAAACGCCGTTCAGCGTCGGCGGGCGGCGCACAGCGCGAGTACCGCACGTTCCAGTGCGTAATCAGCGTCTGCGGCCACTCCCTTGACATCGGCGTTAACCTCGGCGACCAGAAGGATCGCCTGGGCCAGCCCGTCGCGCTCCCAGCCACGGGCCTGTGCCATCGCCTTCTTGACCTTCCACGGTGGCATGCCCAGCGTGCTGGCAAGCCGGTACGGGTCAGCGCGACCCGAGGCGCTCACCCGGGCAACCGTACGCACGGCGTCGGCCAGCGCGTCGGCGACCAGGACGTGCGGCACGCCCAGTTGCATTGCCCGGCGCAGCATCTCCAGAGCACCGGCGCGGTCCCCGGTCATCACCTTCTCCGCGACCGAGAACCCGGTGACTTCAGCACGGCCCCGGTGATAGCGGCGCACCGCGGCCTCGTCGACCGAGCCGCCGCTGTCGGTGGTCAGCTGGGCCGCGGCCGAGGCAAGTTCACGCAAGTCGGAGCCGACCGCATCCAGCAGGGCGGTGACCGCACCTGCGCTGATCCGCCCACCGGCGCGGTGGACTTCGTCGCGTACGAAGCTGGCCCGGTCCTCGAAGCGGGTGACCCGGGCGCATTCGCTGACCGCAGCACCGGCTGCGCGCAGCGCATCGACCAGCGCCTTACCGCGACCGCCTCCCGCGTGCATCACGACGAGGACAACGCCCTCCGCGCCCTCCGACAGATGGCGCGCATGGTTGAGGACCGCATCGGCGATATCCTTACCCGCTTCGTGGGCGGCACCCAGTACCACGACCCGCCCTTGGGCGAACAGCGACGGGCTGACCAGTTCGTCAAGCTCACGGGGAACCAGGTCGGTGGTGCGCATTCGGCACACTTCGGTCTGCGGGTCGGCCCGCCGCGCCGCATCTACTACAGCCTGTACCGCCCGCTCGACCAGCAGTTCCTCCTCGCCGAGGACCAGGTGCAGCGGTGGGGGCGTGACCGTCAGGGAGTTCACGCCCCCATCCTTGCATCGGGCGGCGACCCGATCGCTTGCTCCCGCATCGTGGACTCGGCTGGGCGGTCGGTACCGACTAACGTACGGTGAAGACCACAACCGAATACAGCTCATCCAGAGGGGCAGAGGGATCGGCCCGACGAAGCCCCGGCAACCGACGCTAGCTGACGCGCATGTCTTTGCATACCGCGAGGCCGCTAGCGATCACGGTGCCAATTCCGACCCGCCGTGCGGGAGAGATGAGGAGAGGACCTCGCGATGACTGGCACGCTCGGCACTAGCGCGATCAACACCAGGACCACCACCTCTGGCCTAGACCTGGGACCTGCGCGCCATCTGGTGTGTCGGGAATGTGGATTCAGCACCCCACTGGCAGCAGAGTTCGCCTGCGCCGAGTGCTTCGGGCCGCTGGAGGTTGGCTATGACTTCGGGCGCCTCACCCGTCCGGACATCGAATCGGGGCCCCTATCGATCTGGCGCTATCGCAGGCTGCTGCCCGTGCCGGACGACGTCGACGAACACCCGAACACCCAGCCCGGCCTGACCCGGCTGATCCGCGCCGACCGACTCGCCAAGGCGCTGGGGGTTCGCCGGCTGTGGGTCAAGGACGACACCGGCAACCCGACACACTCCTTCAAGGACCGGGTGGTGGCGGTCGCGCTGGCCGCCGCTCGACAGCTCGGTTTTCGGGTACTTGCCTGTCCTTCCACCGGCAACCTCGCGAACGCGGTGGCCGCTGCGGCCGCCCGTGCCGGCTGGGAGTCGGTGGTGCTCATCCCCTCCTCATTGGAACGGGCCAAGGTGCTGACCACAGCGGTCTACGACGGTGCGCTGATCGCGGTGGACGGCACCTACGACGACGTCAACCGGCTGGCCACCGAACTCGCCGCAGAACACGAGGACTGGGCATTCGTCAACGTCAACGTCCGGCCCTACTACGCCGAGGGCTCCAAGACGCTGGGTTACGAGGTCGCCGAGCAACTCGGCTGGCGATTGCCCGATCAGATCGTGGTGCCGATCGCCTCCGGTTCGCAGCTAACCAAGGTGGACAAGGCTTTCCGCGAGTTCACCGAACTGGGCCTGGTGCAGCCCTTGCCGTACCGGGTGTTCGGGGCCCAGGCCACCGGCTGTTCACCAGTATCCGCAGCCTTCAAGGCTGGCCGTGACGTGGTCGTACCGGTCCGGCCGGACACCATCGCTCGCTCACTGGCGATCGGCGCGCCCGCCGACGGTCCCTATGCGTTGGATGCCGTCCGCCGTACCAACGGCGCGATCGAGGACGTCACCGACGCTGAAGTGATCGAGGGTATCCGGCTGCTGGCCCGCACCGAAGGGATCTTCACTGAGACCGCTGGGGGGGTAACGGTGGCCTGCGCGAAGAAGCTCGTCGGGTACGGCCAGTTGGACCCCGACGCCGAAACCGTCCTGCTCATCACCGGCGACGGGCTCAAGACCTTGGACGCTGTAGAAGATCACCTGGGACCACAAACCACCGTGCCGCCGAACACCAAGGCGATCCGCGAGGCCCTCGGAAGCTGATCTGGCTGCGTTCTTCGCGAAATTCGAGTATCTCCCCCCACCATTGGTAACGCACCGTACAGCCTCGACAACACATGGTCATGGGACGGCCTCCGTCGCAGCCGCCTCGGCGGGACCAGCCGCTGAGTCCCCACAACATCCGATAGATGCACGGCCGGCACGCTCGGCTTAGGGTGCTCGCACCATGGCTCCGCGCGCAATCACCTGGAGCCTGGGTCCGCCCACCACCGCAACGTCTCCTTTCAGATCGGTGCGCATTACCTGGGCGCCTGCCGCGGTAAGCGCGTCGAGCACATGTTGGCTGGGCTGGCCGTAACTGTTGTGCGCTCCGACACTGACGACCGCTATTCGCGGCCGCACTGCGGCAAGGAACTCGTCGGTGTCGTAGCGCGAGCCATGGTGCGGAACCTTGAGCACATCAGCCTGCAGATCGGTCCCGCTGGCCAGCAGGTCCGCTTGAGCTTCGAGCTCCACGTCTCCGGTGAGCAACACCCGGCCGGCAGGAGTGTTCGCCCTGAGCACAACCGAGGTGTTGTTCACCACGGTGCCGTCGATCTCGGCCTGATGGTCCCCGACCGGCGGTGGGTCCCGCAGCGGGGCCAGCACATCGAGCGCCAAACCGGGCCAAGACAGTCGCTGCCCCGCAGTCAAGGCAACCACCGGCACGCGGGCCACCGCTGCGACCCGCAGGACCTGGGCGAATGCCCACGAGGGGCTACGTCCGGGGCCGAGCGCGACGGCGCTGACAGCCCGTCCCCGTAGCGCGCCGACCAGCCCGCCGATGTGGTCGGCATGCAGATGGCTGATCACGACCAGGGCGAGCCGCCGGACACCGAGGCGGTCGAGGCAGGCCGATACTGGTCCCGGATCGGGTCCCGTGTCGACGAGCACCGCCCGACCGGGCTCGGCGGTGGCCAGCACCGCCGCGTCGCCTTGGCCGACGTCGCAGGCCACCATGACCCAGCCGACCGCTGGCCAGCCTGGCGACACGAACCTCGTCGGCACGAGCACAAGCAGGGCACCGACCAACCCGGCCGCTGCGAGAACCCGTAGCCGGTGCGCTCGCATCGCGAGCAGCACCACCACGACGATCAACGCCAGCAGGAGCGCACCAAAGGCCCCTCCTGGCCACTGCACCACGCCGTCGGGGATCGCGGCTCCCTGGTGACCGACACCCACGAGCCAGGCCACCGCCGGTCCGGCCAACTGCACCACGACAACGGCGGCACTGGGGTACAACGCCCCAAGTATCGCGGCGAGTACGCCAAGCACTGTCGCCGGCGCCACCGCCGGGGTGGCCAGTAGGTTGGTCAGTATCGCCACCAGGCTCACCTGACCGGATAGGCCCGCCACCACAGGCGCGGTGACCACGTGGGCGGCGGCGGGCACCGCAAGTGCCTCGGCGATCCCCGGTGGCACTCCGTGACGGCGCAACGCCGCCGTCCAGCCCGGGGCGAGTAGCACCAACGCACCGGTGGCCAGCACGGAGAGCGTGAACCCGGGGTCACCGCCGAGCGCCGGATCGACCAGCAGCAGCACCAGGACCGCAGTACACAGCGCGGGAACCGCCGAGCGACGGCGGCCGAGCACCAGGGCCAGCAGCATGACGGCACCCATCACCGCGGCGCGCAGCACGCTCGGTGATGGGCGGCACAGCACCACGAACCCGACCAGGACCAGCCCAGCCACCGTCACTGCGGTCCGTGGTCCCAGCCGGGCGAGCCGGGCCAGCCCTAGGGTGGCCCCACACAAGATCGCCACATTCTCACCGGACACCGCGATGAGGTGAGTAAGGCCAGCAACGCGGAACTCCGCGTCGACAGTAGGCACCATCGCCGACGTGTCCCCCACCACCAGTGCGGGGAGAAGTCCGGCCGGCTCCGGATCAAGGACCCCGGCCGCCAGCCGCAGCCCGGACCGAAGCCTCTCGGCAATCCGTTGGACTGCGGTTGGCGCCGCCAGTACGTCCGGGCCACCTCGCACCCGCAGCACGGCCACCGTCAGGTCGGATCGGTCAGATGCGGCGAGCAGCCCGGTGGCCCGCACTCGCTGACCGGGCAGCAGTCCAATCCAGCCCTGCGCTGGTGCCAGGAGAACTACCCGACCGCCGGTCCGCCACTGGTGCCCAGCCACTTCCGCAGCCTCGAGCTCCGCGTGTACTACCACCCGCTGAGGGTGCGGTTGCTGGCCACCGTAGCCCGGGGAGGCGACCGCCCGCGGGTCATCGCGCAAGTGCGCCACCACTGTCGCCAGCGAACCACGCTCGGCAGCCACCCGCACCGGATGATGCTCAACCTGCCAAGCCTGCGTGCCGACCACGAGTGCCACAGCGGCTGCCACCCCGCCCACCGCGATCACCGCTGCCGAACGGCCGCGCAGCGCGGCAGCCACGGCAACGAGTAGGCCCCCCATGCCCAGTGCAGCAGCGACCAAGGACCCGAGATACAGCCCGGAGAGCGCCACAGCCCAGCCGACGAGAGCGGCGGGCGCAAGGCGCAGGTCATGCCGCGCTGCACCGTCGGCGGTCATCCCGCCGTCTCCACGCGACGGAGTGCGTCGGCGGTCACACCCGCACCAGACCTTTCAGATGGGCCAACCGCGCCTGTCCGATGCCGCTTACTTCGCGGAGCTGATCCACCGACGTGAAGCGTCCGTGCGCGGCGCGCCAATCGAGAATCCGATGAGCGGTCACCGTGCCCACACCGGGTAGCCCGTCAAGCTGCTCAAGAGTCGCCGTGTTGAGATCAACCGCCCGGGACGCGCCGGGAGTATCCGACGCCACGTTGCCGGCCGGTTGCCCTGGCGGTGGTGTTACACCGACCAGAAGTTGCTCGCCATCGGACAACCGCTGGGCGATGTTGAGGCTCATCAGGTCGGTGCCGGGCAGCGCGCCGCCGACCGCGGCCAGCGCGTCAGCCACCCGGGTGCCGTCGGGTAGCCGGATCAGACCAGGATGGAGCACCCGGCCTACCACACTGACCACTACCTCATGGGCTGCGCCGGGCGGTGATGGCGCCGACGAAGCCCTCACCGCGGTGGCGGTGACCAGCGGCAGGACCGGGGCTGGTTCGGGCACCGGGCGCTCCCGCCACACCCCGACCGCAGCCACGACCGCAGCCAGAGTCGCAACCAATGACAGAATCAGGGCTCCTGGTCGTCCAGGTTCCCACCGAGCGTCCCGCAGCGGTCCGGGCACCCAACGCTGGACCAGCCGGCCTCCTCGCGATGCGGTGAGTAAGCCATCCGCATTGTCCGAGGGGGTCCTGTGCGGCCCACCCTGCATGGCGTCGACGGCCACAGCGTGTCCGGCGTCTGGATCACCGGGATCCGGCGGCGGATCAGGAGCACCACCCAGGGCCACAAGCCGCGTTCGGACACGCTGCGGTCCACCGGTGTCGAGGGACGGGAAGCTGGGAAGCAAGGCCACAAGGCGACGCTAGGAGATTTCCCCGCGCACCTCGATGGCCGAACTCCTCAACTGTGGACTACAGGGGCGGGTGGGGACAAGTCAGGATTATCCGCACCTGCACCGCGGTTGGTGTCCAGGGTTTGTGCGAGTCTGGACAGCTGCCCCGAGTTCGGTTGAGAAGGCCTCAGAACGTGCAGTTGAACCTGCCGGATACCACGGCGCTCGGCGAGCCCGTCCGGGAAATAGGCGGTTGAGTCGGTGACAACAGCGAGGGCACTGAACATCGGCGTAGGTTGCCTTACCAGCCCAGGAGCAGAACCACCTGTCACTACCACAGCCGGAAAAGTCGCTCAGACGGGAGCGGCAGTGTTATAGGAGAATAGCCGCCAGCCAGAACTGCGGCGGACAAGCACCGTCCAGTGGCAGTTACTGATCCCTCCGAATACCGACCAGCCTGATACAGGCAAATCGAGCAGCAGCGGTGTCAGACCGGCGATCAGCCCGCCGTGGGTGCACAGCACCGCGCTACAGTGGCCGGCCGCATCGAGCTCAGTGACCACGTGCACAGCCCGCCCGGCCACTTCCACCCGGGTCTCGCCACCCGGCGGGGCCCATTCCGGGTTCCCCCGCCAAGTCACGATGCCCCCCGGCCAGAGCTCCTCCACCTCAGCGTGGGTCAGGCCCTGCCACGTCCCGAGATGAGTTTCCCGAAGCCGCCTGTCGACCCACAGCGGCGTCCCGGTCTCAGCGGCAAGCGCTGCTGCGGTGTCCCCGGCGCGGGACAGGTCAGAGGTCATGAGCACCTCCGGCTTCAGCTCCGCGAGCGAACGGGCCGCACGGCGAGCCTGGTCGAGGCCAGTTGCGGTCAACTGCGAGTCAAGCTGACCCTGTATCCGCTGTGCCACGTTGTAGTCGCTTTCGCCGTGCCGCCAGAGCACGAGCTGCTTCAGGGTCACCCCGATTCGTCCACCTCGAGGACGTCAGCTTCGAACGGGATCATCGGGCAGTCCTTCCACAGTCGCTCAAGGCCGTAGAAAGAACGCTCCTCGGCATGCTGCACGTGCACGACAACGTCGACGAAATCCAGCAGCACCCAGCGCCCCTCACGGGCGCCCTCGCGGCGAACCGGCTTGCTCCCAGCGGCCGCCATCTTCTCCTCGACGGCGTCCACGATGGCTTGGACTTGGCGCTCGTTGGGCGCTGAGGCGATAACGAAACAGTCTGTGATCACCAACTGGTCGGACACGTCGAGCAGGGTGACGTTGTGCGCCTTCTTACCCGCTGCCGCGTTCGCCGCGGTCAGTGCAAGCTGTCGCGCATGATGAGAAGCTGACACATCACTCCGTCTCCCCGGCTCCGCTAGCCGGCGCTCAATGGTGCGCGGCACCGTACACACTCCGCTTGTCCGCGCTCAACCACAGGTGAGCGTACGTGTTCTGGCTTGATCGACGCGGATCTACCCCCGGGGCATGTTGGAGAGCATGAAGCACTCTACGGTGCCCGTCGCCGTCCGGAAGCTCGATCCTTGGCTAACCGACTGCGCGAGAGGACCTCAGGCAGTCTTCTCTCGGCCGATCGGGTGGTCCAGTGTCACGGGGGGATACTCAAGCGCCGTTCGGGGAACGCTGGAGTAATCTAGATCAACACCCGGCGTTCCGGCCGGGGCTGACCGGGAGGATTCCGCATGAGCAACGTGCCTGATAAGGCCGAGCGGCCTACCAATCAAAACGACGCGATCGTGGCCGACGTCGACATCCCGGGGCCCTACCCCACCGGACGTGGGGATCCTACAGGTGAGCCCCTTTCCGCTGAGCCTGAGCCAACAAAAGAAACCAGAGGCGCGGGGTCGCTGGGGAACCTGACCGAGGAGGCTAGCACGGCGGCAGTGCGCGAGGAAACTGGAGGCTTAGGTAGCGCCATATACGAAGAGGAAAATACTAGTAAAGAAGCCTAGCGCCCTCTGGTGAGGCGGTGATGAGCGGCCGCATGTCGAGGAGGAGAAACGTAGGAACTGAGGACATGGCCCGCATTACCGAGCGCAGCATCCGCACCAGGCCACTCATCAACATCACGTTCATCTCCCACGGAACCTTGGATTCAGTCAATCTGCAGGAATCGCGCCGGTTCTACGAGGAGGTGTTCGGCTTCGAGGTAGTTCAGCTAAGCAAAGTCTCGCTGCTGGTGCGCAAGGGTGGTGCGCACACCTATGTCGTGGTGGAGACCGGCAACGAGGACCACAAGATGAGTCTGATGAACCACAATGGCATCGACGTCGGCAGCTCAGAGGAGGTGGATCGGGCCCATGAGATTTTGAACACGGTCAAGGAGGAGTACCGGATCCGGCAGATCCATCCTGTCCGGCATCAGCACGGCGCGTACTCCTTTTATCTGCTGGATCTGGACGGGAACTGGTGGGAGATCTTGGCGAATCGCGCGGGTGGCTACAGCTACGCCTATGACGATCCCGGCCGCGACCTCACCGGGCGACACGATCTTCTCCTGAGCAACACCGACCACGTGATGGATGACGAGACCGCGGCCAGGGTGCGCGGCACGGTGCTCTGAGGTTAACCCGGCGACACTCACGCTGAGCAAGACTGAGCAAGATTGCCCTGGCCATGGACCGTAAATCCGAGCTGACCCAGCTCGCGAGCGTCCTCGGGGGTGCCGCTGGCCTCGGCTGTTTGGATGTGTCGGTTGTGGTGTTCGCGCGTGCGCTGGTCGACGAGTGTGGGGGCGTGGGCGCGTCGCGAGGCTGTATTGGTCAGTTGTCTGGATTGGTCAGTTGTCTGGCGGCTGCGGCGGCTATTGCGCTGGTGGCGGGTCCGCTGGGTGCGGCGTGGCTGCGGGTCGCTGGTGTGATCGTTGCAGCGGTAGGAGCGCTGGTGCGTGTCGTGATTGCCGTGCAGCGTGCTCGGCTGGAGGGTAAGCGCGAGAAGGCTGAGTTTGGCGGTCGTCTTCGTGTCGCGGTCGCGCCGATCGGCGAGGTTAACCCGACGCTGGTCGGTGTTGACCCGGCTGCGCAGACGATTCTCTCAGGCGGTGTGGTGCCGGATTATGTCGGGCGCGCGGCCGATGAGGCGGTGCGGAAGGCGGTAGCGGCGGCGCTGGATGGCAGTGGGCCCTGGCTGCTGGTCGTTGTTGGTGACTCTAAGGTCGGCAAGTCCCGCACGCTGTTTGAGGCGTTGCACCGAGGCTGCGAAGCCTACGACTATGTGATCCGGCTCGTGCGCGATAAGCCGGGGATGAAGCGAACTAACCTCGGGCTTTCATCATAGTTGATCTTGTGTGCGACACGCGGAGTTGAGATACGCGAAAGTGCCTGCTCAGCGCGGTTGGATCGGAGTTGCTCAAGACCCTGATCGGACCGGATGAGAGGCACTTCGTGGGTGAAGGATAACGGTCGTCGTCCCTGGTTGTCAGTGGTTGCTGGTGGAAAGCCGCTGGTCTCGCACGCCGGTGGCGTGTTGTTGGTGGAGAACGCCCGGCGCAGCGGGCTGGCGAAGGAGCTCTCGGCTCGGTGCCGGGCCTGGCGGCGGCCGCTGGCGGTGCACGATCCGGGCAAGATCGTGTTGGATCTGGCGGTGGCGGTAGCGCTGGGCGGGGACGCCGCATGTGACATCGCCCTGCTGCGCGACCAGCAGCGGCCTCGGGTGGCTCTGCCCTCGCGTGCCGTGTGGTAGCCCTCGGGGAGGTCGGCGGGACGTCACAACCCTGCCCACCTCAGCCCAGCTGCGACAGCGCTCGTAGTCGGCCATCCCGGTGACCTGTCACCCGGCGAGAGCACGCCCTTCATAGAGGAAGGCAGTGACCCCTCCGGGCGCCGCGTCCCCACACTGCGCCGACATCGGCTCCACACTCATGACCACCCTCCCGGCTCACGGACTCGACAGCCATGCGGTCTGGTCATGTTTCCTGGCGGAACACGAACCAAGAGTCTCGCCCGCTTACGCCTACGCGGTAGCGGTTTGATGACTGCTCCTGCTGAGCAGGCCACCACCGACTATCAGGCTCGCCAGAGCGACCGCCAGGTCCAGGATGTTGTCCCCGTTAATCCCGGCGGGGATGGACAGCAAAGACCAGTAGCCCAAAAAGCCCAGCACGGCGACCAGCAGTAAGGCGCCACCGACCGCGATGTTCATCCCCTGATTGCCAGCGGGGGTAAGCGCGATGGCCCCCAGCAGCCACAACAGCCCAAGGATGATGTACACGGTGTTGTGGAAGCCGTTCGTCTGGAAGAGCCCGAAAATCGCATGGTCCGTCATCTCGGTAAACTTGGTGAAGCCCGTGAGGATGAACCCGAGGATCCCAAGGACCAGCACGACTAAGCCGAGGAGCACAGAATAACCCTGATCAATCGTCCCGGGCCCTGGCTTGCTCTGGAGCTTGATCCCGAACTTGTCTTCTGGACTAACATTCACCATTTCTGTCCCCTTTCACATGACACTGCTGTACTCGATGCCCACCAGCGCCGGCGCTACGCAACGAACCTGTGACGTCCAGCTGGTCCATACCAGCTACGGCACCGACCGGCGAAGCTACGCTCGTATTGGCCTCGTTGGCCCGAGTCGGGGGTCTCGGCAAGGCAGGAAGTCACTTCAGCCCACCAGCCCGTATCCTCCTCTCCGGGCAACAGGCTGCAGACCCAGCGTAGCGACCAGGGCCCCAGCGCGGAATCCGGACGAAAGCCCGCTGTTGCCCGCCGACCTCTGAGGCTGATGCCACCGAGGTTTTCGCTGTCCCCGGCGACGAGTGCGCTATGACCGCTCACGCCGGGCCTGCCTCGGTCGAGGGAGTGACAGGGAAGCGAGGGGGCGCGAGCAGCTGACTCAAGTCACTGCGGTCACGACCGTGTTGCAGGGCGTGGACGGCGCGGGCGCGGCCCTCAACCGACAGCCGGTAGTACCGCCGCAGGGGCCAACCCTCGGTATGAGCAGGCTCAGGGTCTTCCCATCGGTCGCTGACCTGCCCGGCTCCCCGCCGCCGCTGCAAAATAGGGTAGATGGTGCCCGGCTCAACTCCGCTGGCGCGCACGATCTCCGACCCATACAGCGCGGTGTCAGGGCCCATCGAGCAGTGCCCCCCACACCGCCAAGACACCCACCGTCATCCGCAAACCCGCCATAGGGCTAAAATCAACATAATTGGTGTTCGCTGTCCAGGGACGGGGCGTCAAATCATTCGGACGAGGGAGTACAGCGAACACTGACACCGACCGAACACCTCAACCTCAGCAGACGCGCTGCTGAGCGCAAGGCCGAGGCCGAGCGGCACGACGTGAGCATGCAGGCGGACATCCCGCGCGGGCCGTATATCGACCCACGCGCCGGAAAGATCACGATCGCGGAGTATGCAGCTCAGTGGCGAGCGCATCAGCTTCACCGGGACTCGACTGCTGACATGGTGGAGAGGGCGTCTCGTCTACACATCCTGCCGGTGCTTGGGCACGTGCCGATGGCCGACCCGCGCGCGAGTCACATTCGTACTTGGGTCAAGGTGGCAACCGAGAACCTGTCCGCCTCGACCGTTCACCTTGTCTACAGCTATGTGAAGTCGATATTTCGAAAAGATACTCGCCCATCCCCTACCTGCGGCAGGATGTGGTCTACGCGGGAGTGAGATCTTCGGCATTGAGATCAGCCAGATCGACTTCCTGAATCGGAAGATCCACGTGCGACAGCAGCTCAAGCGAATGCCGGGAGTTCCGCCGTACCTGGGTGAACTCAAGACGAAGACCAGCCGGCGCACCGTCGAGCTTCCGGAGATCGTTCAGCTCGCGCTCGGGCACAGCACACCGATGATCACCTTGAACACCTACGCGCACGAGTGGCCGAACGCTCTTGATCGAACGCGAACCCTCGTGGACGCGGCGCTCGGATCACGCCCGTCAACGGCTGCCATCGGGACGGGCCAGTGATGGCGAGCTGTACCGCTGTTGTACCCGGGGCACCCTACGACACCGTTGACGCTGGCCAGGGGCGTGTGCCTCGGTACAGGCCGCGCTTGGTGATGTACTGCACCACCCCGTCGGGCACCAGGTACCAGATTGGCTGACCGCGCCCGACGCGCTGGCGGCAGTCTGTCGAGGAGATCGCCATGGCGGGCACCTCAATCAGGCTCACTGCGCGGTCAGGCAGGTGCTCGCCGTCGAGGTGGAAGCCGGGGCGGGTCACCCCGACCAGGTGGGCCAGAGCGAACAACTCGTCGACCCGCTTCCAGGACAGTATCTGCGCCAGCGCATCGGCGCCGGTGATGAAGAACATCTCGTGGTCAGGGAACTGGGTGCGCAAGTCAGTGAGGGTGTCAACAGTGAACGTGGGAGCCCGGCGGTCGATGTCCACCCGGCTGGTGGAGAACCGTGGGTTGGACGCGGTGGCGATGACCGTCATGAGATAGCGGTCTTCGGCTGGGCTGACTTCACGTGCATTCTTCTGCCACGGGATCCCGGTGGGCACGAACACGACCTCATCCAACTCGAAACGGGCCTGCACCTCGCTGGCGGCAACAAGGTGGCCGTGGTGGATCGGGTCGAAGGTCCCGCCCATGACCCCGAGTCGCCGGCCGGACATGGGCGCAGCCTAGGCGAGCCGTTCGGGAGCAGCCCCGGCGGCGATAAGGCGGCGATAAGCTGGGGCTCCAGCGAGCAACCGGTGGTTGGACAGTCGTGGCGAGCAAGAGTCTCAGCGAGGTCTCAGCGAGGGAACGGGCGCTAGTCGACGCCTTGACGTCCGGCTGCGTAGTCGAGTGCAGCAAACTCAGCACTGAGCAGTTAGGCGCGACGGACAACCCTCGGTACACCATCCGTGCCGAGCTCCTGCGGGAGCTGGTGCTAGGACGCAGCGGTGAGCGTCTTGATCCACGGGGGGTGCGTGTCCATGGAGCGCGGATCATGGGAACGCTTGATCTCACCCATGTCCCGGCCGCAGTGGGGATTGAACTGCGAGGCTGCTTCTTCGAGCGCGCTGTGCTGCTGGCCAGTGCCCACTTGCCCTGGTTGACCTTGGCGAGCTCGCATCTGTCGGCGCTGGACTGTGACGGCCTCCACGTTGACGGCGACGTTCTGCTCGGCGACGGATTCACGGCCACCGGACAAAGCGACTGCGGTGCAGTGCGGCTGCTCGGCGCCCACGTCAGAGGCCAGCTCAACTTCAACGGCGCGAGGCTGACCAACGAGACCGGGCCCGCCCTCATCGGCGACGGGCTGCGCGTTGATGGCGACGTATTTGGCGGGGGGTTCATCGCCACCGGATACGGCGAACTCGGCGCGGTGCGACTGCCGGGCGCCCACATCATCGGGCAACTCAACCTCAACGGCGCCGAGCTGGCCAATCAAGCCGGGCCCGCCCTCATCGGCGATGGGCTTCATGTTGACGGCGGTCTGGTGCTCGCCGAGGGATTCACCGCCACCGGACACTACGAGCGGGGCGCGGTGCGGTTGCCCGGTGCCCACATCAGCGGCCAACTCAACTTGGATGGCGCGGCGCTGATCAACCCGGTCGGGCCCGCCCTCATCGGTGACCACCTCGACGTCAACGGTGGCGTGTTCCTCGACGGGTTCACCGCCACCGGATACGGCGAAGACGGCGTAGTGCGGCTGCCGGACACCCATATCACCGGCCAACTCAACCTCGACCGCGCGGAGCTGACCAACCCCACCGGGCCTGCCTTCATCGGCGACCACCTCCGGGTCGACAGCGACATGTTCGCCGAGGGATTCACCGCCACCGGACACAGTCAAGACGGCACCGTGCGGCTGGCAGACGCCCACATCAGCGGCCAACTCAACCTCAGCCACGCCAAGCTGACCAACCCGGCCGGGCCGGTCCTCGATCTGGAGGACACTGCGACCAAGCACCTATTTCTGCCCGCCCAGGTGATCTGCCCACACGATGCGGCCAAGAGGACTAGCTGCACCGCGCCAGCACATCGGCTCGCGCTATCCGGCCTCGCTTACACGTCGCTGCATGCGGTCGACTGGCGTGAGTGGCTGCACGTGATCATTCACCATACCCGTGACTACCGACCTCAGCCCTACCAGCAACTTGCCGCCGCATTGAGAGCCAGTGGCCACGAATCCACCGCGCGGGAAGTCCTCATCGCCCAACAGCAGGACCTTTACCACCGCGGTGATCTCGGTGGCCCGCTGATCAAGAGTGCGCACTGGCTCTGGGGAACACTCGCCGGATACGGCTACCGCAGCAGCCGCGCTGTCCTCGTCCTCGTGCTGGTGCTCATGATTGCGGCAGGGCTGGGTGTTGCCGCCGGGCACATCCCCATCGGCCCGGGCCACTACGTCACCGCGCACACCAGTCAAACCCCCGATCCCAACTCGCCGTGCTCTCTGGTCGAGCAGATCGGGGTAGGTATCGACCGCAGCGTGCCGCTGGCTCCAGCGGGCATCAACAACCGCTGCGATTTCGACACGTCCAGCCCGCTTGGCCAAGCGTTCACCGCATCCACCTGGATACTCCAAGCCCTGGTTTGGACGCTGGCCGCGCTCGCCATCGCCGGTTACCTCGGTCTCATCCGTAAGACCAGTGCGCCGGGATGACCACGAACTGCCGCAAGTACAGGTCAGCGAAGGTGACCGGCCCGCGCGGCCCGGGCACCCGGTCGACGTTGATCCCGGTCTCGGGGACCCGCCGTAACTTGAACCCGTCAAGCAGCCGGGTGCTGGCGTTCCAGAACACTCCGGTGCCAGCGTAGCCGTCCAGGAACTCCCGGGCGGCGGCCTCGTCATTGGTGACGATCGTGGCGGCCAGTCCGGAGGTTTCCTGGTTTGCGACGTGGGCAGCGTGCCCCGGACCGACCACCCGGCTCACGGTCAGCGTTGCCTCTCGGCCGGTGTCCAACGCCCACTCGTGCCCAAGCGGGTGGTTGTGCGGCGGCAGGGACAGCGTGATCCCGCGCTGGCGGGCCGCCTCGAGCAGCGCATCGTGCACCCGGTCCGGGACGCGCTCGGCCACCAGCAGGAGGTTGACCCGGTTACAGACACCCAGCCGGTCCAACCCGGCCACGAGCAGCTCGACGGCCAGCACGGGGTCAGCCTCGGCGTCGACGTACAGCACACCGCCGCCGGCGGCGTGGGCCAACACCCGTACCCCATGACGGGCGCCCTCGGCGGCCAGTATCCGGGTGGTTTCTCCGCTGCCCCGCACAATGACCAGCGGAATCAGCTCGGGTTGCTGCACGAGTGCGACGGCGCTGTCCCGGCGTGGGTCGGGCACCAGCTGCACCGCACCGGGGTCCAGTCCGGCGTCGGTCAGCGCCGGCGCGATGACCTGCTCGCGCAGCGCCAGCGCGGAACGCAGGGCCGCTGACCCCGTTCGCAACACCCCGGCGTTGCGGGACTTCACCAGCTGCGAGGCGACATCGACGGTGACGTTGGGGCGGGCCTCGAAGGTGGCGCCCACCACGCCAACCGGGCGGCGACGCTCAATCAGCCGCAAGCCGTCCGGACGATCTTCCAACACCCGGTCCCGTGGCGGGAAGGGGATCTGGGCGAGCAGAGCGAGCTGACCGGCCATCTCGATCAGCCGCGCCTCGCCCAGGCGCAGGCGGTCGATCAGCGCCTGGGTCATCCCGGACTGCTCGGCGGCGGCGATGTCGGCGGAATTCGCGGCAAGCAGTTGCGCGGCGGAAACGGTCAGCCGCCGTGCCATGGCGTCCAACGCCGCGTCGATGACCTCGTCGGACGCGGAAGCCAGCGTGGGAGCGGCGCGCTGCGCCCGCCGCGCGCAATCAGCGACGATCCCCGCCCCAGACACGGACTCAGGCTCGGTGGGCACCTCGGAATCCGTTGGCAGCTGCACGATTCCGAGCCTACTTGTCCGCGTGTCGCGGGCTCGTGAGTGGCATTGATGCTGGAACACTGTTACACACTCAGGAGCAAGCGGGCTGCACGGGCACCAGGTCGTCGGCGTGCACCACTTCGCGGCGCAGCTCAGCAGGCAGGTCATGGGTGGAACGGCCGATCAACTCGGGTAGCTCGGCCGCGTCGAACCCGACCATCCCGCGAGCGACTACGATGCCCTGCCCGTCGACCAGCTCCACCACGTCGCCGGCCTCGAAGTCACCCTCGACGCCGGTGATGCCAGCCGCAAGCAGCGAACGCCGACGGTGCACCACCGCGCGGACCGCCCCGTCGTCGAGCCATACTCGGCCGGCTGCACCCGCGGCGTGGCGCAGCCAGAACCGGCGAGCCGATAACCGCGTTCCGGTCGGCGCGAAAGCAGTGCCGACGTCGGCCGAACCCAAGGCTCGTCCGATTTGCGTCGCAGCGGCCAGCAGCACCGGCACCCCGGCTTGGGAGGCCACCGTGGCGGCCTCGAGCTTGGAGGCCATCCCCCCGGTACCCAATGCACCGCCGTGACCGGCCCGCACACCGCGCGTGTCGGCCGGCCCCTTCACCTCCGGGACCAGCCGAGCCGCACCGAGCCGAGGATCACTGTCGTAGAGCCCCCCCACGTCGGAGAGCAACACCAACGCGTCGGCACCCACCAAGTGCGCGACCAGGGCAGCGAGCCGGTCATTGTCACCGAACCGAATTTCGTCGGTGACCACGGTGTCATTCTCGTTGACCACCGGCACCACGCCGAGGCCACGAAGCCGAGCGAACGTGCGCTGCGCGTTGCGGTAGTGCGCGCGGCGGACCATATCATCGGAGGTCAGCAGCACCTGCCCGATGGTGCGGCCATGTCGGGCCCAGGATTGCGTGTAAGCGTACCCGAGCGCCAGCTGCCCGACGCTGGCCGCAGCCTGTTGGGTGGCCAGATCGCGGGGCCGGCGGCGCAGCCCCAGCGGCGCCAATCCGGCGGCGATGGCGCCCGAGGACACCAGGACCAGCTGGGTTCCGGTCGCGACGCGGGCAGCGAGTGCGTCAACCAGGGTGTCCAACCTGACCCGGTCCAGCCCGCCGGCAGCCGTGGTGAGCGAGGACGAGCCGATCTTAACCACCAGGTGCCGGGCCTGCGCCACGGCCTGCCGGGTCGGGCTCACTCCTACTCGACCTCACTGTCGGCGGCGCTCTCGCGTCTCGCGTGGCGGGCGGCTTTGCGCTGGGCCGCGCTGGCGCGCTGGTCGCTGTCCAACCGCCAGTCTGTCCCGCGCACGCCGAGGCGAACCCCGGCTGCCCCGGCCGGCGTGGAGGGTTCCCAGTCGAAGGTGACGTGACCGATGGTAACCGGGCACCCAGCCTGGGCACCCGCAGCGGCCAGGGCATCCTCGACGCCGAGCCGGGCCAGCCGGTCAGCGAGGTAGCCGATGGCCTCGGCGTTGTCGAAGTTCGTCTGCCGCACCCACCGCTCCGGGCGTCCGCCGCGGACGATGAACCCCCCGGACCGATCGGGATCAGCCGTGACGCCGAAACCGGACTCGTCGACCGCCGTGGGGCGCAGCACCACCCGAGTCGGTTCGGCTGGGGGTAGCGACCCGCGATGCTGGCGCACGGCTGTGCCGAGCGCAAAGCGCAGTTTCCGCAGACCCTCAGTGGTCACCGTAGACACGCAATGCACCGGTAGTCCGCGGGTTGCGAGCTCGGGTCGCACTATGTCAGCCAGCGCCCGGGCATCCGGGACGTCAATCTTGTTGAGCACCACCAACCGGGGACGAGAAGCCAATTTACCGCCCAGCGACGGCGTGTAGGCGGCGAGCTCGCGTTCCAGAGCATCCACATCAGACAGGGGGTCGCGGCCAGGCGCAACAGTCGCGCAGTCCACGACATGTACCAGCACGGCGCACCGTTCGATGTGCCGTAGGAATTCCAGCCCGAGTCCCTTGCCCTGGCTGGCACCGGGGATCAGGCCAGGGACGTCGGCCACGGTGAACACCGTCTCGCCTGCGGTGACCACACCAAGGTTGGGTACCAGGGTGGTGAACGGATAATCGGCGATCTTGGGACGGGCCGCTGAGAGCACCGACACCAAGGAGGATTTGCCCGCTGAGGGGAACCCGACGAGCCCGACATCGGCCATCGACTTCAGTTCCAGTACCAGATCCCGGGTTTCGCCTGGCTCACCGAGCAAGGCGAAGCCCGGCACCTTACGAGTTCTGGAGGCCAGTGCTGCATTACCCAGTCCGCCGTGCCCACCCGCCGCGGCGACAAACCGGGTTCCACCGCCCACCAAGTCAGCCAGTACCTCGCCGTCGGGAGTGAGCACCACGGTACCTTCCGGCACCCGCAACTCGAGGTCCTCACCCATGGCGCCGTTGCGGTTGCCACCCTGCCCCGGCTTGCCGCTCGAGGCCCTCGCCTGGGAGCGGTAGTGGAAGTCGAGCAGGGTGTGCACTCCGAGGTCCACCACCAGCACCACATCCCCACCGCGCCCCCCGTTGCCCCCGTCGGGGCCTCCCAGCGGCGTGAACTTCTCCCGGTGCACCGAAGCGCAGCCATGGCCGCCATCACCTGCGGCGACGTGAATCACTACCCGATCCACGAAGCGGGACACCTTGTTCTCCTCAATTCGGTGTCACCCGGTACCGCAACAAGTGAGACAACCTCGACGAGGGACGGGTCGGTCACCGCCGCTCCCGCTCGCTCCTCGTCGAGGTGCGTTGGAGGGGCCGGGTTCAGCCCTTGACTGGGACGATGTTGACGGTTTTGCGCCCCCGCCTGGTGCTGAACTGCACCGAGCCCGCCTCAAGGGCGAAGAGGGTGTCGTCACGGCCGCGGCCGACGTGCACGCCCGGATGGAACTTGGTGCCGCGCTGGCGGATGAGAATCTCCCCTGCGTTGACCACCTGGCCACCGAACCGCTTCACCCCAAGCCGTTGAGCGTTGGAATCGCGGCCATTCCGGGAACTGGACGCGCCTTTCTTGTGTGCCATCAGTGCTCACACCCTCGTCAGGAGTTTCTCAAGGCCAACTGGGTTCTCAAGGTCACTGGTAGATGCCGGTGACTTCGACGCGGGTCAGCTGCTGCCGGTGACCCTGGCGCTTGTGGTAACCAGTCTTGTTCTTGAACTTGTGGATCCGGATCTTGGGGCCCCTGACTTGCGCAATGACCTTCCCGCGGACTGAGGCGGCGCTCAGGGTAGCCGCGTCGGTGGTCACAGTGGAGCCGTCCACGAGCAGCACGGCGGGCAAGCTGACCTCGGTCCCGGGATCGCCATCAAGCTTTTCCACCTCGACGACGTCTCCGACGGCCACTTTGTGCTGCTTGCCACCGGTCTTCACAATCGCGTACATCGGGTGGTACTCCTGGCTGTTCGGATGGCTCGGACTGGCTGGGACTCGGACTCTCTGGGACTCGGACTGACTGGGGCTTGCTTGCATCGCCTGATGCTGCATCACGCGCGCCGTGGACAAGCCTAGGCCCGCCGAACTGGCGGGCCGCACTCAGAAGGGTACGGTCCGCCGTCCGCCCCGGTCAAACCGGAGTGCTCATCTCATGTGCGGTACCGCGAAGGACTGGAGCTGCCGAGTCGACGCCTTCTGGCAGCTCTGTGGCGGGCGGTCCGGCGGGCCGCGAGGCGGCCCGCCGACGCCGCGTCAGAGTACGCGTTGGGGGCTGCGCAGGCACGCTCGGTGCGTCGTCGGTAGGCGGTGACACCTGTTGTTCCGCGGAGACGGATTCAGCCGGTGCAGCACCGTCCGGCGCCGACGTGGACTGCGGGCCATCCGCCGGTGCCGGCAGCGGCGCAACCCCTTCCGCGGTCAGTCCCTGCGCGATCGTCTGCTCCGATGCCGCGGGGGCGCCTTGCGACCCACGTCCGCGGGGTTTGGAACGACGGCCATTCACATTACCGGAGTCCCTGGGCACCGATAGCGTCTCAGACGACGCCTCAGACAACACCGGCGCCGCCTGGCTTCGGACGTTCACCGGTTCCGCAGACACCACCACGCCGCGACCCCTGCAGTACTCGCAGGTGCTGGAATACGCCTCCAGCAGGCCGGTGCCGACCCTCTTCCGAGTCATTTGGACCAGACCCAGTGAGGTGACCTCGGCGACCTGGTGCCGGGTGCGGTCCCGGCCCAGGCATTCGGTCAACCGGCGTAGTACCAGGTCCCGGTTCGACTCGAGCACCATGTCGATGAAGTCAATGACGATGATCCCACCGATGTCCCGCAGCCGGAGTTGCCGGATGATCTCCTCGGCAGCTTCGAGGTTGTTGCGGGTGACCGTCTCCTCGAGGTTGCCGCCCGACCCGGTGAACTTGCCGGTATTGACGTCGATCACGGTCATCGCCTCGGTACGGTCAATAATCAGGTATCCACCGGAGGGCAGCCACACCTTGCGGTCCAGCGCCTTGGTGATCTGCTCGTCGATCCGGAACTCGGCGAACACGTCGTCCACACCAACGTACCTGCGCACCCTGGACATCAGCTCGGGAGCAACGTGCTTGACGTAACCCTCGACGGTGTCCCACGCCCTGTCGCCCTGGACAACCAGCTCGCGAAAGTCCTCGGTGAACAGGTCCCGCACCACCTTCACCAGCAGATCGGGCTCCTCATAAAGCAGCTCTGGCGCGGTGACCTTGCCCCCGGAACTGTTCGTGGCGGCACCGGAGCGGTTCTGGATGACCTCCCACTGAGCCTGCAACCGGCCAACGTCACGGGCTAGTTCCTCTTCGCTGACTCCTTCGGAGGCGGTCCGGATGATCACGCCGGCATCCTCGGGAACGATCCACTTGAGCACCTCCTTGAGGCGCTTGCGCTCGGTGTCTGGCAGCTTGCGGCTGATCCCGGTGGCCCGCCCACCCGGCACGTACACCAGGAACCGGCCGGGCAGGCTGACCTGGGTAGTCAACCGGGCGCCCTTGTGACCGACTGGGTCCTTCGTGACCTGCACGAGAACGCTGTCGCCACTGGAGAGGGCCTGCTCGATGCGGCGCGCCTTGCCTTCGAGCCCAGCGGCGTCCCAGTCCACCTCGCCGGCATAGAGCACCGCGTTGCGGCCCCGGCCGATGTCCACAAATGCGGCCTCCATCGAGGGCAGCACATTCTGCACCTTGCCGAGATAGACGTTGCCGACCAGCGACCCAGAGCCCGACGTGGTGACAAAGTGCTCCACCAGGATGTCGTCCTCGAGCACCCCGATCTGGGTGCGCTCGGGACGCTCACGCACAACCATGGTGCGCTCGACGGCCTCGCGCCGGGCAAGGAACTCCGATTCAGACAGGATCGCCACCCGCCTCCTGCCAGCCTCCCGGCCGTCGCGTCGGCGCTGCCGCTTGGCCTCCAGGCGGGTCGAACCGCGGATGGACTGCACCTCGTCCTCAACCAGCGGGTGGCCCTTGCTCTCCCGGACATGCACGACGGTGTCTGGTGGGTCGTCCTCGCCAAGGACAGCGTCATCGTCGCTGCCGTCCCGGCGGCGTCTACGGCGGCGGCGCCTAGCCACGCTCCCGTTGGGCTCCTCAGTCGCACGATCGTCGGTCGCGCGATCCTCGGTCGACTCGTCCGAGGAGTCACTCTCGTCCTGTTCGCTGTGTACGCCGCTGTCGCCCGGCACGATCGAGCCGTCCTCGGCGTCCCCGCCTGCTTTACCGCGGCCACGGCCACGGCGGCCCCGCCGGCGGCGGCGCCGGGTAGTGCCGTCGATCTCCGCCTCGTCGGCACTCGGCTCGTCCTCGCCCACCTCATCCCTGTGGTCCCCGACGTTGGACTCATCAGCTGCCGTCGGTTGCGGGGCTGGTGGGAGGAACACCGGTGCCGGCGAATTCAACACCAGTGGCCGTGCCGGCGAGTCCAACACCGGAGGCCGTGCCGGCGAATTCAACACCGGCACCAGGGGTGTCTCCGGCACGCTCTGCTGCGCCACCTCGTCGATCTCCGTGAGGTCCGGCTCGGGATCCGGCAGTAGCACCTGCAGTGCCCTCAACGCCGTCTCGCGATCGATGCTGGACTGCGCGCCGCGTACTGCGATGCCGAGCTCCGCCAGCGCGCCCATGACCTCCTTGCTGCTCACCGAGAGAAGCTTGGCCAAGGCATGCACGCGCAATCTGCTCGGCAGCGAGAACGCAAGATCAGCACCGTCGGACGTGGTGGTCGCGGATGCGTCCATCCGCCCGCCGGTGCGTCCGGCGGGCGTTGTCGTGTTCGCCATTCAACTCCTCCAGCCCCCGGGCGCGTCCCACATGTCCGAACGCGGCCGCGCAGAGACTCTGTGCGTCATCCGCCGCCGAGTCCGGCGGCGGCAATCCTGCCTGGCACCGGCAGCTCCGCAGTCCGCAGCGGTCAACCGGTGTGTCCCGCGACGTCGTGCTGACCCGACCCGTCGTCGGACTGCGCCCAAGCATCCGGAGCCAAAGCCGTCCGGGCGAATGCCCGGTCCGCAGCGAGCGGATCGACGAGACCCCCGTCGTCGTCAAGCCGGCCTTGCGCCGTCCGGATCGCTTTCACGAGCACCGACGACGGAAGTCCGGCGACGGCGCCGAGCGCACTCAGCACATCGTCGGGTCGTACCGCAGGGCTGCCCTGTCGCACGACCGCCATAAGTATCCCACACCGGCTGAACTGATCGGGCGCAGGCAGCACCGTCTGACAATTCTCGACTTCCAGTGAAATGATCGCCGCCCGCGCGTCGAGCGACCGCCGGCCGTCCTTGGTGACGCGTTCGACGAGCAGCTTTGGAGTGGCGAGCAGCATGTGAGCCGCCTGCCGCAGCTGTTCATCGTCCAGTCCTCGGACCTCGATGCGCCAGGCGCTGGCCTCGATCCGCTCGGCGAGTCCGCCGGGACCGGCCAGCACCCCCTCGAGCACAGCGAGCCCATCGGGCAGTGCCGCGTCAAGTTCGGCGCGAACCACCCGGGGATCGACGTGCTCCACCAGCTGAATCTCGGCGTATTCTGCTTCGCTGGCCGCTCCGGTAGTCGCCGCGCCCACCCAGGAGATCTTCGGATGCGGGCTGTAACCCTGCGAGTACGCCATCGGCAGACCGGCCCGCCGCAACGCCCGCTCGAAGGCTCTGGCGACGTCACGGTGTGAGGTGAATCGCAGCTTTCCACGCTTGGCATAGCGCAGCCGCACCTTGCAGACCGGGGCCGCGGAGGGATTGGGGCTCATCGACAACCTCTCGTGAATGCGTAACAGAGTGTTCTAGCACCTCAGGGCAGTCCAGCACCTCAGGGCAGTCCAGCGCATCAGGGCGGTCCAGTACCCTCTTGCCACTCACGACCCCCTGCGCGTCCACGCCCTAGGCGCCTTACTAAGGTCACGGCGACGTTTCCTCGGGCCCATATCCCATCCACCCGGAGGCTGCGGGTGTTGCTCCATCTCCTGCGGGTTGTCGTAGCCGTGCTCGCCCTGGCCGGTCCGCCACCCCCCGTGGTCGCCCGTGCGGCACCCACGCTGCCGGACTGCTCCTCGACCGGTCGCCTGCTGCGCTACGTGGTGCTGTTCGACGCCGGGACACCCGATCAGCAGGCGGCGCGAGCGGTCCGGGCCGCCTGCGGCACCAGCACGGCCTACTACCCCCAGATCGGGGTAGGAGTCGTCACCTCTACCGAGCCGACATTTGCGGCCCGGTTCGGCCCCGCTCGCGCCTACAGCGCGCAGGCCGAGGCGGTCGTTCCCCCGCAGCGGGCCAAGCTGGCCAGCCCGATAGTCCCGCCCACCGCTGCCCGACTCCCCGGGGCGGCGAAGGTGCTGGGCGTCGACCGCTCGGCCGAGCAGTGGGACATGAAGCTGATCCACGCACCGCAGGCCAGAGCGATCAACCGGGGCAGCCCGGAGGTGCTGGTCGGGGTGTTGGACTCCGGGGTGGACGCGACGCACCCCGACCTGATCGCCGCAGTCGATCCCACCAGGTCAGCAGGGTGCCTATCCGGCAAGCCGGATCAAGCACCCGGCGCGTGGAATCCCACCACGTCCTCGCACGGCACGCACGTAGCCGGGATCATCGCCGCGGCCGACGATGGGCGTGGCATCACCGGAGTGGCGCCCGGCGTCCGGTTGGCCTCGGTGAAGGTCGTAGACGACGAGGGGTTCATTTATCCGGAGTACGTCGTCTGTGGCTTCATGTGGGCAGCGCGGCAGCAGATGCGCATCGCCAACAGCAGCTACTTGCTGGACCCCTGGCTACTGACCTGCTCGGACGTACCAGGTCAGGCGGTGGCCTACGAGGCCGTCCGGCGTGCGGTCCAGTACGCAACGGCCCATGGCGTGCTCAGCATCGCCGCCGCCGGTAATGAACGGATGGACCTGGCCAACCCTCGGGAGGACCTGCGCAGCCCGGACAATGTGCCCGACCCACGGCCGCGCCCGGTGGACAAACACTGCGACGTGTTGCCTGCGGAGCTGCCCGGCGTGGTCGCGGTGTCCGCCGTTGGTGCCCAGCGCGTCAAGTCGGGGTATAGCTCATACGGGTTGGGCGTGGTCGCCGTGACGGCTCCGGGCGGGGACTGGACGCAGCCCCCAGGGGTGTCCCCCAGCGGGTGTGTCCTGTCCACCGTCCCTGGCGGGTACGGCTACGCGTGCGGCACGTCCATGGCGGCACCGCATGTCTCCGGGGTGGCGGCACTGCTCGCCTCCGTCCGGTCCAAGGCCGGCCCGCAGGAGCTGGCCACCCTGTTGCGCCAGCAGGCTGACCCGCTGCCGTGTCCAGTGCGCAGCAATGACGGCAATGACTCAGACGCCACGTGTACCGGCAACAGCAATAACGGGTTCTACGGCCATGGCCTGGTGGACGCGCTGATGGCAGTGACCGCGCGGCCCACCGCCAGCCCCGGCTCAACGGACGTTGCCCGGACCTACCGGACTGAGCGGTAGCAGCTGCTGGCCGCCACTGGGTCCGCTGTTGATGGGTCCGCTGTGGCTGGGTCCGACCTGGATGTCGGTACCCATCGACGGGCAGACCCCGCAATCGAAGCAGGGGGTCCACCGGCAGTCGTCCTGCTCACGACCGGCCAGCGCGTCCTGCCAGTCGTCCCAGAGCCAGTCCCGGTCCAGGCCGGAGTCCAAGTGATCCCAGGGTAGGACCTCCTCGCGACCGCGCTCGCGGGTGGTGAACCACTCCAGCGACACGCCCTCGCGCGTCAGCTCGGCAGCGCACGCCGCGACCCACCGGTCGTAGCGAAAGTATTCGCTCCAGCCATCGAACCGTCCGCCGTCGCGCCACACTCGCTCGATCACCCGGCCGACCCGCCGGTCCCCACGGGAAAGCAGCCCCTCGATCAGTGAGGGCTTCCCGTCGTGGTAGCGCATGCCGACATTGCGGCCGATCCTGCGATCCGAGTTGATCTCGACTCGAAGCTTCCGTAACCGCTGGTCAACCACATCGGGATGCTCTTGGGCAGCCCATTGAAACGGGGTGTGCGGCTTGGGCACGAAGGCGCCGATCGAGATCGTGCACCGGATGTCCTTACTGCCACTGGCTTCCCGGCCGGCCCGGATCACCCGATGTGCCATACGGGCGATCTGCAGCACGTCGTCGTCGGTCTCGGTGGGCGCCCCGTACATGAAGAACAGAATCACCTGCCGCCAGCCCGCGCCGAACGCGGTGGAGACGGTGCGGATGAGGTCCTCCTCGGACACCATCTTGTTGATCACACGACGGATCCGCTCGGAGCCGCCCTCGGGAGCGAACGTCAAGCCGGAACGGCGACCGTTGCGGGAGATCTCGTTGGCAAGGTCGATGTTGAAGGCGTCCACTCGGGTCGACGGCAGGCTCAGACCGGTGCCGCTGCCCTCGTAGCGGTCGGCCAGGCCTTTGGTGATCTCGCGGATCTCCGAGTGGTCCGCGCTGGACAGCGACAATAACCCGACCTCGCTGAACCCACTGGCCGCCAGACCGCGTTCGACCATCTCACCGATGCCCTGCGCCGACCGCTCCCGGACCGGACGGGTGATCATCCCAGCCTGGCAGAATCGGCAGCCGCGGGTGCAGCCGCGGAAGATCTCCACGCTCATCCGCTCATGCACACTCTCTGCAATCGGCACCAGCGGCTGCTTTGGATAGGGCCACTCGTCGAGGTCCATCGTGGTGCGTTTGGCCACCCGCTGCGGAGCCCGTTCGTTGTTGCGGACAACCTCGGCGATCCGACCATCGGGAAGGTAACTGACGTCATAGCAGCCGGGCAGGTAGACACCGTCGATCTCGGCCAGCGCGCCCAGCAGTTCCTGCCGTCCGCCGGGACATCCGTGCGCCTTCCAGTCCCGTACGGCCCCAGTGATCTCGAGGACCACCTCCTCACCGTCCCCCAGAACCGCGGCATCGATGAAGTCGGCGATCGGCTCTGGGTTGAACGCGGCGTGGCCCCCGGCGATGACGACGGGATGATCGTCGGTGCGCGCGTTCGCGGGTAAGGGGATCCCAGCGAGGTCCAGCGCGGTGAGCAGGTTGGTGTAGCCGAGTTCGGTGGCAAAGGACACTCCGAGCAGGTCGAAGGCTCCAACCGGCCGATGCGAGTCCACGGTGAACTGCGGGACACCGTGCTCACGCATCAGCATTTCCAGATCCGGCCAGACCGCGTAAGTGCGCTCAGCGAGCACGTCGGGCTGCTCGTTGAGCACCTCATAGAGGATCATGATTCCTTGGTTGGGCAACCCGACCTCGTAGGCGTCCGGGTACATCAACACCCAGCGCACCGTGGCGCTGTCCCAGTCCTTCACGGTGGCGTTGAGCTCGCCTCCCACGTACTGCACTGGCTTGGAGACCCGGGGCAGCAGTAGCTCGAGCTGTTCGAACACCGATGTGACTGCCATGGTGCCTAGGGTAACGGCCGCGAACGCGGCCCCCTCCTTCTCCTGAACCGCCGCCTCCTGGGCCGCCGCGAAGGCCACCAGCGGCGCGCTGAACGCCATGCCACACAGCGCGGTAAAGACCAACGCGACCAGTATGGTGGAGTACCGAGCGATGAGCTCACGCGGCGAGCCCTCGGTGACGATCAACGCTGGTACCGCACCGCCAGCGCTGCAGCTCGGGCCTGGCGACGGCCCTTTGAGTGGACCGTCGCCAGGCCCGCAGAGTTACTAGATTAGCACATCCGCCCGGCGGGTGGCCGTTCAGATCAATAAGCGAGCTTCTCAGCCAGCGTCTCGTACTCGAATTGCTCGTCATCACCGAACCACAGCTCAACCTCATACTTTGCTTCCGCGGAGTTACCCGAGGCGTGCACCAGGTTAATGATCGCTTTACCGCTCAGCTGAGACGAGGCCTTGGTCTGATGTGCGAAGTCGCCGCGGATGGTTCCCGGTGGTGCCTCGTCCGGATACGTGCTACCGATGATGGTGCGCACCTTGCGCACGGCGTCCACACCTTCAAGCACAAGCGCGATCACGGGACCGGTCTGCATGAATGCCGCAGTGGTGTTGTAAACATCCGCTCCCAAACGTTCTTCGAGATCAAAGTAGTGCTGGCGGGTGAACTCCACATCCATGTGCTTCATCTTCACGCCAACGATCTTGAGCAGAGCATCCTCGAATCGCGCGACGATTCGACCCGCGAGTCCCCGGGCGACGGCGTCGGGCTTCAACAGAACAAGAGTGCGCTCGACACCCACGTCCGGCGAGTCAACCATTTTCTTCCTTCCGATCATGTCCATGACGATATACTTGGTTGCCGACGATGGTGACCGAACAGTCGTCCCCAGCCTTGGCACGGACGATGCGGACGCCACCCAGCAGCTGGAGCGTACCGGCGTGACCACTTCCCGTGCGGCTTGGTGCCCACCCGTTGTCTGCGCATTCCAGGCATGGGCTCCGATGAAGAAGTCAGGCAGCATCCTGGCCGCATATCACTATTTCTTACCACCACCACTGGCCGCCCAGCGCACGTACAGCAGGTAGCCCCAGACCATCACAAACAGCAAGCCCAGCCCACCTAGCGCGGGGTGAACAAACCAGCCGGCAACCATCGCAACCTGCAGCGTCAGGCCTAGTCCCAAGCCCCAGGGGCGGCGCTGCACGCAGGCCGCGACAACCATCGCCAGCGCCAGACCAGCGGTATACCAGCCGGCCAATCCACCCAGCCCGCCGCCAATCCGGTCGACGACGAGCAGGGCCAGCCCGACGACGATCGCCTCCATCACCAGGATCCCCGCAAAGATGCCGCGCAACCCCCGCAGCGGATCCGTCGGGACCGGCCGGTCGCTCACTGCGGTTCGCGGCCGAACATGGCGCGCGCCTCGCCGACCGTCACCACCGAGCCAGTGATCACTATCCCAGCACCCAAGATGCCCTCGGAGCCAGGCTCGACCTCCGCTGCCGACGCTATGGCCGTCTCGATCGCGCCGAACAGCTGGGGTTCGACCCGCAGCCGAGACTCGTCGAAGACCGTCCGGGCCGCCGCGGCGAGGTCTTCGACGTCCATCGCGCGCGGCGAGCTACTGGCGGTGATCAAGATTTCGTCGGCCACCGGCTCCAGCTCCACGAGGATGCTGCGGGCATCCTTGTCGCGCATGACCCCCACCACGGCGATCAGCCTGCGGAAGCTGAAATCCTCGCGCAGTGCGGCCGCCAGGGCGCGCGCGCCATGCGGGTTATGCGCACCGTCAAGGAAAACCGAGGGCGCCGTGCGGACCCGCTCCAGCCGTCCCGGGGCGGTCACCGTGGCGAAGGCGTCACGCACCGCGTCGATGTCCAGCGACCGATTGGCGCCCGCGCCGAAGAACGCTTCGGCAGCGGCCAGTGCGAGCGCGGCATTGCGGGACTGGTGCGCACCGTGCAGCGGAAGGAAGATCTCGTCGTACACCCCACCGAGACCCTGCAACCTCAGCTGCTGTCCGCAGGCGGCGACGTCGCGGTGCAGCACACCGAACTCCATGCCCTCGTTCGCCACGGTCGCGTCCATTTCAACGCTGCGGGCCGCGATCACTTGGGCCACCTCGGGCGGCTGCCGTGCGAGCACCACCACCGCACCGGGCTTGATGATCCCGGCCTTCTCCGCGGCGATGCCCGCGATGTCGCTACCCAGATAGTTGACGTGATCCACGGCGACTGGAGTAATCGCCGCCACCGCGCCGTCGACGACGTTGGTGGCGTCCCAGCTGCCACCGAGGCCGACCTCCACAACAGCGGCGTCCACCGGAGCGTCGGCGAAGGCCGCGAATGCCATCCCGGTCAGCACCTCGAACTTACTCATGGGCACCGGCGATTTGGCGTCGACCAGGGCCACGTACGGCTCGATGTCGTGATAGGCCTCGGCGTAGCGCTCCGGGCTGATCGGCGCCCCGTCCAGACTGATTCGCTCGGTGGCCCACTGCAAGTGCGGGCTGGTGTAGCGGCCTACCCGCAGCCCGATCTGGGACAGCAATACATCCAGCATTCGGGCCACTGAGGTCTTGCCGTTCGTGCCGGCGATGTGCAGCACCGGATAGCTGCGCTGCGGCGAGCCGAGTAAATCGACCAGGGCCGCGATCCGGGTCAGCGACGGCTCAATCCGGCTCTCCGGCCAACGGCGGTCCAGCTCAACCTCAACTGCCCGTAACGCAGCCGGCGCGGCATCCTCACGACGAACCGACGGCTGAGTCATCGCCAGTCACACTAGAGCGCCTGCTCGCGGAACTCACGCACCACGTCGGCGGTAGCATCCATCTTCAGCACGTCGAGGGTCGCGCTGCCATCGCGACTCTGCCTGGGCGCTCAGGCCGACTTCTCGCGGCGTTCGCGCCGGGTGGGCTGACGGGTCACGATTGTCGGGTTCACATTTTCTCGCACAGTCTGCTCAGTGATGACCACCTTCGCCACGTCGTTGCGGCTGGGGATGTCATACATCACCGGCAGCAGTACTTCCTCCATGATGGCACGCAACCCACGGGCGCCGGTACCGCGAAGGATGGCCTGATCGGCGATCGCCTCCAACGCGGTGCCGGTGAACTCCAGCTCCACGCCGTCCATCTCGAAGAGCTTGCAGTACTGCTTCGACAAAGCGTTGCGGGGCTCGGTGAGGATCTGCACCAGCGAGCACTTGTCCAGATTCGTCACGCTGGCAATTACCGGAAGCCGACCGATGAATTCCGGGATCAGCCCAAATTTGATCAAATCTTCCGGCATGACATGAGCAAACACGTCAGAGGTGTCGATCTCGGTCTTGGACCGTAGCTCGGCGCCGAAGCCCAGACCCCGCTTGCCGATCCGATCATCGATGATCTTGTCCAGACCGGCGAACGCACCGGCGACGATGAACAGGACGTTCGTCGTATCGATTTGGATAAATTCCTGGTGGGGGTGCTTGCGGCCGCCCTGCGGCGGAACGCTGGCGGTGGTGCCCTCCAGGATCTTCAGCAGTGCCTGCTGAACACCCTCACCGGAAACGTCCCTGGTGATCGACGGGTTCTCCGACTTACGAGCGATCTTGTCGACCTCGTCGATATAAATGATGCCGGTCTCGGCTCGTTTGACGTCATAATCTGCAGCCTGGATGAGCTTGAGTAAGATGTTCTCCACATCCTCACCGACGTAGCCGGCTTCGGTGAGGGCGGTGGCGTCAGCGATAGCGAAAGGCACATTGAGCAGCTTTGCTAAGGTCTGGGCCAGGTAAGTCTTTCCGCACCCGGTTGGACCGAGCATCAGGATATTCGACTTGGCCAGCTCGATCTCGTCGTCGCGACCCTTCTCACCGGCCTGAATACGTTTGTAATGGTTGTAAACAGCAACCGACAACGTTCGTTTGGCGTCGCCCTGGCCGATGACATACGCCTCAAGAAAGTCGTGGATCTCGCTGGGCTTGGGTAGTTCGTCGAGCTTGACGTCACCCGCGTCGACCAGCTCCTCCTCGATGATCTCATTGCAGAGGTCGATACACTCGTCACAGATGTACACGCCGGGTCCGGCGATGAGCTTCTTGACCTGCTTCTGACTCTTCCCGCAGAAGGAACACTTCAACAGGTCGCCGCCGTCACCGATCCGTGCCATGGGCGCTGGCCTCTCGTCCTTCCCGGCGCGTGGTGTGCAGCGCGCCTGACTGCGTGTGTGCTCGACGGTACCCGTCCCACCCCGCCGCGTGGAGGACTACCTTCCCTGACATTGACCGGCGGACTCGGCTCCGCTGCTCGCTCGGCGTGTTGTCCAACGCAGGGTCAGAGTCTGACTGCGGAGAGCTTCCGGACCTGGGTGATGTCGTCAATGATCCCGTACTCCTTGGCCTCGGAAGCGGTCAAAAACTTGTCCCTGTCGATGTCGGCACGGATACGTGCCTCGGTCTGACCGGTGTGGTGGGCTAGTGTCGACTCCATCAGGCTGCGCATGCGCTGGATCTCGGCGGCCTGAATCTCTAAGTCGGAGACCTGACCGTAGGCACCTTCCATGGACGGCTGGTGGATGAGGATCTGGGCGTTGGGCACCGCCATCCGTTTACCCGGCGTGCCTGCGGCCAGCAGCACCGCGGCAGCCGATGCGGCTTGGCCAAGACAGACCGTCTGGATCTCCGGCCGGACGAATTGCATCGTGTCGTAGATCGCCGTCATCGCGGTGAACGACCCCCCCGGCGAGTTGATGTACATGGTGATGAGACGGTCCGGGTCCGTGGACTCCAGCACAAGCAGCTGCGCCATCACGTCGTTGGCGGACGCGTCGTCGATCTGCACGCCAAGGAAGATGATGCGCTCCTCGAACAGCTTGTTATAGGGGTTGGACTCCTTGATTCCGTAGCTGGTGCGTTCCACGAACGAGGGCAGGACATATCGTGACTGGGGCATCCGATCGTGGGGCATAGCGCCTCCAGGCAGGTGGTTCATCGGGGCTCCTCGAAGCTCAGCGACTCGCGTCGGGCAGTGAGTTGGCGCGAGTCAGGACCTGATCGACAAAGCCGTACTCGCGGGCCTCTTCCGCAGTGAACCAGCGGTCGCGGTCGGCGTCAGCGATGATCCGCTCCACCGACTGGCCGGTCTGCTCGGCGATGAGCTCGGCCATCTCTCGCTTTTGCTTGGTGTAGACGTCGGCCTGAATAGCGATGTCCGACGCGGTACCGCCCACACCGGCTGAGGGCTGGTGCATGAGGATCCGGGCGTGCGGAAGGGCGTAGCGCTTGCCGCGGGTGCCTGCGGACAGCAGGAACTGCCCCATCGAGGCGGCTAGGCCCATCGCGTAAGTCGCCACGTCGGGTTCGATCAGCTGCATGGTGTCGTAGATCGCCATTCCCGCGGTCAACGAGCCACCCGGCGAGTGGATGTAGAGCCGGATGTCCTGGTCGGGATCCTCCGCGGACAGCAGCAAGAGTTGGGCGCAGATCTGGTTGGCGATGTTCTCCTCGACCTGGGAGCCGAGCACGATGATGCGCTCGCGCAGCAGCCGCTCATACACCGAATCGGTCAGGTTGAGGCCAGCCGTGGCGGCCCGCGTCGCGGGGGCGTCCCGCAGCGGCACGGCCGAGGCGATGTGGTCGGAGGTCACGTGTGCCTGCCTTCTGTCATCAGGTCCACCTGCGGTGGGTGAGGGTCCGGTTCGGAGATCGGTCTGAACTCTGACGCTGTGGACACTGCCGACCCTAACGAAGGCGGCCACTGAACTACTTCCTGGCGCGCCCGCCGTTCGCTCAGAGCGTTACGCCGGTCGCCGGGCTGAGTCACCCGGCGGATGCGGTCTACTCCGGGGTCGCCGAGTCGACCAAGGCATCGACGTCGACAGGGTTGCCGGAAGCGTCGGTGACAGTGGCCTGGCGCACCACAGTGACCAGCGCCTTGCCGCGGCGGACGTCGGCGTACATGGCGCCCAATTCACCCGATTCGTGAGCCTTCAGGGCGTACTCGTTGGGGCTGACGCCGTGCCGATGCGCCTGGTACATGATGCGCTCGCTGAGCTCGCCGTCGGTGACCGAGAGCTCCTCGGCGTCGGCGATCGCGTCGAGCAAGAGGTTGGCCTTGACCGTCTCCTGCGCACCCTTGCGCAGATCGGTTTCAAACTCTTCCGCGGTATGGCCCTGCTGCATCAGCCACCGGCCAAGGCGCTGCTCGTCATGCTCGAAGGCGTGCAGAGCGTCGTGCCTTCGTGACTCGAACTCAGCATCGACGATCGACTCCGGCAGCGGGACCTCGGTGGTGGCAAGCAGCGCTTTGAGCACTTTGTCTCGGGCCTGAGCGCCCTGCTGCAACGCCTTGACCCGGCCGAGCCGCGTGCGCAGATCGGCGCGGAGCTCCTCGAGTGTGTCGAATTCGCTGGCGAGCTGAGCAAACTCGTCGTCGGCCGCGGGCAACTCTCGCTCTTTCACCGTCTGGATCTTCGCCGTCACCTCGGCGGAGCGTCCGGCGTGCTCCCCGGCGGCCAAGACGGTGGTGACAACTCGCTCTTCGCCCTGGGAGGCCCCCACCAGCGCGTCGTCGATGCCCTCGATGAGCTCGCCAGAGCCGATCTGGTAAGACAGGTCGGTGGTCGCCAGCTCCGCGACCTCTTCGCCGTCGACGGTGGCCGACAGGTCGAGCGCAACGAAATCGCCCTGCTGCCCGGGACGCTCGACCGTGATGAGGGTGCCGAAGCGGGAGCGCAGCCCGTCAAGCTGCTCGTCGACCTCGGCGTCGGTCACCTCGATACCGTCGACGGACACCGCAAGCTCGGTGAACGCCGGCATCTCGATCTCGGGCCGGACGTCGACCTCGGCGGTGAA